>CAIKOJ010000034.1 GCA_903829015.1 uncultured Bacteroidota bacterium | reverse complement strand
GGCCTATTGGCTAAAACACCTCCGTTTGCCGTAATATCGACAACATTGTTTTTGGCACTCCAAACCCCACCTACTATTGTTTCAGTCAGAAATGTAACGTCCCCGATACAATAAAGCGAATCCCCGTTTATCTTACCGGCGTTCGGCAAAGAATAAACAAGCAAGTCCTTTTTAGAAAACACTGTTCCACACGAATTGGTGATAGTATACGTAACTGTTACATTTCCTGCCGACTGACCGGTAACCAGTCCCCCTCTTACAACGGCGTTTAAATTGTTAGTGGTCCAAACTCCACCAGAAGAATCTGCTGTCAACAAGACCGTTTCGGCAACACACAGCGACGATGGCCCGCTAATAGCACCTGCAAAATCCATACGCCTGTCCATATTGAAATAAATGGAAGTTAGATTGGAATCTACTCCATTGCTCACCATAACTGTCATTGAATCCATACCCACATATCCCACATCAGGAGTATAAAACATTCCAGCAGGAACAATCAAACCTCCGGTGGATGATGTTGAATAGGTTACTGAATACCCTCCGTGCGCCGGTGCAGAACGAATACTCCAGTTATCCGTCTTCCCGCTGGTCAGATCTCTGATGGCGAGAAAAGAATCTATTTGAGTAGAGAGGTCCTGACAAATATGATAGGATTGATTACGTCCCCTGCTGAAATAAAGTACCTTATGATATTCACGTATTCGAAAATTACCATAATCAACAATAAAAAGCTTTCCGCTGTCACCACAGACTACCGAGATCGGTTGGTTGAGGGTTGCCACAGTAGCTGCAAGCCCCTCTCCATTAAACGTCGGTACACCTGTTCCTGCGATTGTACTTATAATACCAGAAGGATCTACTTTCCGAATTCTATTGTTGCGCGTATCACATATATAAACATTATTATCATTATCGACCGAAATGCCAGATGGCTGGTTCAGCGTGGCAAGTGTTGCAGGCCCATTATCTCCGCTGTAGCCAAAGCTTCCTGTTCCTGCGATAGTAGTAATGATTCCGGCCGCATTAACCTTACGAATACAACTATTACCACGATAACCAATAGATCCTCCGTCACATATATAAAGGTTCCCGGATTGGTCTGTACTCAAACCCCACAAATAACTCAATTTAGCATCAGTTGCTGGCCCTCCATCGCCCGAATAGCCTTCAGTTGTTCCTCTTCCGGCATAAGTAGTGATAATACCTGCTGGGGTTATCTTTCGTACATTATACGAAGCCTGATCTGCTACATAAACGTTTCCCAGGTTATCCGTAGCAATACCCATTGGTAGTTGAAAAGTTGCATTGGTTGCCTGTCCGCCGTCTCCGCTATAACCATGCACACCGGTACCTGCAAACGTTGTAATAATACCTGAGGTATTTACTTTCCTCACACGGTAATGTAGTTGATCCGTGATGTACATATTGCCGGCCAAATCAAATGCGATTCCCCAGTTAAGATAAAGGCCTGCGGCTGTTGCAGGTATGTTATCGCTATAGGTAGTGTCACCATTTCCCGCCACCGTAGAAATAATTCTAGTTACCGCATCAATTTTACGTACTCGGTTGTTGTTTTGGTCACAGAAATATACATTTCCAGCAGCATCAAGAGCTATACCACCAGACTGATTGATAGATGTATTCGTGGCCAATCCGCCATCTATGGCCGTATCAACCAAACCATTGCCACCTATTGTTGTTACCACCTGCCCCCGTGAATGAAAGGTGCAAAGTGCCGCAAAAACTATAGACAGTACCAGGGTTAGGTGGCATTTCATACCTCTATTTTAGCTGTTTTTCCTGACTTTTCATAGATTCCCACTATATTTCATACGCACTGTTTCTACAACTTCGTTTTCATTGGTATTCCCTTAGATAAATTTAACCCCTCCACCGCTTTACACGATGAGGGGTTATCAAAATTCCGAAATTAGAGGATAGGGAGGTAGGTTAAGAGAGGGTTTACTTGAGTTTATAGCCGATAGATAGTCTTAGATAGGGTGCTGATAGGGAAGAGTTGATATCGTAACCGGCTTTAATGTCTGACTTCGCCGAAGTTTGTTGCAGTAACGCATCAAACAACCACCTCTTATGATAAGCATATGTAAAGCCAATCATATACCCGGCATTCAATTGACTGGACGTACTAATTGATTTGAGCCCTCCTGTGTAATTTGAAATGTCGCTGCCAGCATAGGTGAATCCGGGAAGTACTGGATTACCAACAGGCATCTCGGTAGTTACGATCGTATCGTTGTAAGAGCGGGATATTCCTTTCACAGTTAACGTTTGTTCGGAGATAGTTGTCGATTTACACAAAACCAGATTCACACCACCGTAAACCGAAAACTGCTTATTAATGTTATACTTCAACAATACAGGCAATTCATATTGCATTGACGAACCTCCGATCTTGTTTGACTTGATAATAGAATCATGTGTTTGTGAATACGTGTATGCCGACACAAATTTTGGATACCGGTTCGGTCCTATAACATATGTCCGGTCATCAACACTGTTCAATACCACTCTTCCGTCTTCATTGATTGAGTAAAAAGTTTGCGGTGTACCCAGTTCTTTACTCCGGAACGTTGCGTATTTAAGTGCAGGCTGAATCATCAAGACAAACTTAGGGGAAAGGTTGAACTGCAAATAAGGCGACAGAACGACCTTCTGAGCAGCATCTTTTGAAAATCCCCCTTCATAGCCCACCTTCACACCGGTTTCAAACCGTGGGAAGATGGAGCTGTTTTTAGTTTTGCTACTCTTCGCAGCAACAACTGACGGGTTTTTTGCAATCTCCTTTTTAGCAGGAGTTGCTGCACTTTTTACGACTGATAGGGTCGTATTGGGGCTGGCATTTGTATTTTGGTCACTATTAGTTTCGTCTGCAGGTTCGGGTTTCGAATAGGTCGTTTTGGCATTATAAATGTTGTCAGCATTACCGGTATTGACCACAGTTTTTACTGAGCCTCCGTTCTTATTATTTAAAGTAGATTTCTTGTTTCCATTCCGTATTTGATTTGATTGAGTGACTTTATTACTTCTTTTCCTCGCTCCGTTTTGCGTCTTACTTGTATTTAAAGCCAGATTGGTATTTTGCAGATTGTCCTTGTGTGCTGTTTTTGTATCATTACTCTGCACATCATTCCGAGCTTCGATTTTCACTGGTTCTGCATTGCCGACAGTACCGGCATTTTCAGTTGTCTTTGTACTTCCGGCAGAAACTGCAGGTATGTTGTCACCCGTAATGTTCCGGCTCACCTCTGCGCCGGCCACTACTGCTGTACGATTTTCCGCTCCCGGATTCAGATACCTCTTGCCTACGGATACGCCAAGAAATACGATCACCGAAATAACGACAAGATGCCAAACCCACTTATAGCTAACTGTTGGCACTGGTGCCAAACCGTCCAGCCTACCCTCCAGCTGCTCCCACACATCGGGAGGAGGTGTCTCCCGATAATTGCCCAACTTTTCCCTGAAAAAGTTGTCAATATGTTTTCTGTAATTACTCATAGCTTTCGCTTTATTTCAAAATCTGATTAATTTTTTCCTTTAGTCTCCGCCTGGCATCATTCAAATGCCACCGGCAGTTATTCTGTTTAATATCTAACAACTTAGCAATCTCTTTGTGCGAATAGTTTTCAAAAACAAACAAATTGAATACTTCTTTTTGTGCATCAGGCAGCGTATCAATGATTTTCAGCAACTCCTTATGTGACAAACTTTCTACCTGATCACTATTTATATAAGCATCATCTTCTTCTACTTCCTTTATCGGTACATTCTTCTCATTCCTCCTGAAATAATCTGTAACTGTATGTACTACGATCCGGCGCATCCACCCTTCAAACGACCCCTGAAACGAATATTGCCCCAGATCCCTGAATATTTTAAAAAATGCGTCGTTTAGTATCTCCTTAGCTACAGGTTCATTATTAAAAACAAACTTTTTTACAATACCATATGCCTCGGGTGAGTAGCGATCGTATAGCTTTTTTTGCGCACTTCGCGAATGCCCCATACAATCACTGATCAGCATACTAAGTTCATCCGGCGCAGACGAACGTTCTTCTGAAGCAGAAAAATGATTATTTACTTGTATGGTTTTGGACAATGCGCTGTTCAAATTTTATTTTTTCTACAGTTCATTTACAATCATTTCCCTGAACACACCTTCGCTATACTTTAATAGGCGTTCGTTTTGCTGAAAATGTTAGAATTGCAGTAAAATATTTTTATAAAATATGTGATTATATTGAAATAAAATTAACCTCGGGTTACTTTTTCTTACAAAATTGTCAACTTTCCCGTTTCCGAATTCCTAAAAAACTGATAGTAGGTGGTATAGGAGTGAAAGACGCAATTCATCTGGTCCGGATCCTACAAAATAAGACCAAATGAATTGCGTTAAAAAATCATATCAATTATAAAAGCCTACTTTTTCTGCGGAGGGTTACTGGCTCCCAAAACACCCAAAGCTGCCTGCAATCCCTGTTGCGCTCTTACATAATCCGGCTTTATCCTCAGCGCCATACGCCATGCATCAACCGCTTCCTGATATTGCCTGTTTGAATAGTATGCACCACCCAAATTGTACCAAAGATCCGCATTAGCCGAATCAATAGTGATACCCTTCCTGAATTCGACAATCGCTTCCGGATACCTATTGGTTTTACCATACTTCTCCCATCCGTTGCGGTTATAGTCGTCACCTATCAGTTTATAGATGCCGGGCAGTGTTGGATAATTCGGGTAACGCCTTTTTACCGAGTCCAGATTTGCCTTAGCATGATCCATATCCCCAAGTTTATAATAGGCAATACCCCTGTTCATATAAGAGGCAACCATATCCGGATGTATCTCAAGTGCGTGATTCAAAAGCCCAAGCGCTTTGTTCAGCACTTCAGTTCTTGCAGCCCCTTCCTTGGTATCTGCCTGGGTAATGTAGGCTGCAGCCACATTAGCGCATACCAGCACACTATTGGGAACCGTATTAATATCAGCTGCAAACAGCGTAGCATCATTCTTCCAATCGGCATTACGGCTGATAGTCTTAATACCGGCGAATATAGTTACAACCCCTAAAAACCCTGCCAGCACCTTCATACCGTTCTCTGCTGGCTGCATTTTCTTCGCACCCATCACTAAAAAATAGGCCGCCGCAATAACAAACCCAACAGATGAATGATAGATAAGACGCTCACCCATGGTAGCACCTATATCAAAGAATATGTTGCATACCAGTGCCAGATGCAGCAAATAAAAAGCAATAGCAAAACTCAAAACACTCCTTTTCTTTAGCAGTGCTACCATCACAAAAGCCATACCCACGTGCACCACCAACGACAACCAAACCAACAGATTACTAAAGTCCTTATACGGAATAGAATCATAAGAGTAATCAGCAGACAGCGGATGCGGGAAGATCAGCAGCTTTAAATAATTAAGCGATGTCGATATCTCCGTTGCCAGCTTTTCTACACTAGATGCGAACAAATACGGATTATTCAGCACTTCATTGTCAGAGTTCTCACTAGGTGGTGCTACAATACTATGCCTCAACATCCAGTAAGCCCCGAAAACCAACGCATAGGGCACAAATGCGATAATACTGTCCTTAAGCGAATACTTCCTAAAAGTATAAAGTGCCAGTGGCAACAAGAAAACAAGCGTGATGGCATATTCCTTAGATAAAAATGCCAGCCCGAAGCAACCCATTGCAGCATACAGCATCCAAGGTTTCTTTTCTTCGCGGTATTTAAAGTCAAGTATAAAGGTGGCACATATAAACAGCAGCGACATGATCTCATCACGGCTTTTTACATTGGCTACCACTTCGGTATGTATAGGATGAATGGCAAAGAGCAGCGCAGCCACAAATGCCATGATCGGATCTGACTTGAAAACAACATACCTCAGAAAATACAGCAGTACAACCAATGACAGTATATACCAAAGCACATTGAATACATGCCGTACATGCATATTACTGATCAGCTTTTCTTCAGCTTTCCCCCTTACACCATATGCATTGTTTTGCCTGAGTATACTATCCGCATTTTCGGCAGACAACGTACCCATAAACTGCTGCTCTATTGCAAAAGTCACTATCGACAATGGTCTGTAACGGCCGCCTGATAACTGATTGGTAGTGTTCAGCTGACGGTAATAACTATCGTAAGCGTCCCGGGTCATGATTTTGGGTATACCTGCGAAACCCTCCTGCACATACTCATTTTTCACTATTACGATACCATCGTCGTGCGCATACTCGTTAAAGAAACTGTTGAAATAGAATATAAACGCGATCACACCTATGATCACAGCCTGCACCTTAAAATCATAGATCGAATAGGTAGGTTTTCCTACACCTGTAACAGGCACCACCACTGGCTGTTCTGCCTGTTTCTCAGCTGTTTGTCCCTGATTTGGTTTCTTGTTCCTTGCCATTCTTAATTGTTAATTCCCAAAAATAATCATTTGGCTCATTAATCAAGCAGGGTGCAATACAATAAATAATTAGTTAAGATCAGGCTTGTGGTTGTGCCCCAATAAACCCTTCAACGATCCTTATAAGTTCGTCTGATGCCACATCAAGGTTATCGTTGATCAGGATTCGGTCAAACTTGGGAGCAAATTCCAGCTCCTCCTTTGCTTTTGCCACCCGCTCTTCAAGGCTTGCGGCGGTTTCAGTACCACGGGCTATCAGTCTCCTCCTTAGTTCTTCAATCGACGGTGCTTCTATAAAAACAGTTAGGCAGTCTTTTGGAAATTTTGACTTTATCGCCAGCGCACCCTGTACATCAATATCTACCAACGGCGACTTACCCATATCCCATATTCGCTGCATTTCAGATTTCAGCGTTCCGTAATACTTACCTGTATACACCATTTCCCACTCCAGAAAGGCATCCTCCTCAATCATCTGCTTGAACTCCTCCGGTGCGAAAAAATAGTAATCTTTTGAATGCACCTCTCCGTTCCTCGGGCTGCGGGTACAAGCCGAAATAGAAAAACCCAGTGCCGGACATGCCGCCAGCAGCCGCTTCACAAGCGTGGTCTTCCCCGACCCCGACGGGGCAGTGATCACTACTATCTTTTCCTGAGCATGTACCATAACTATTTTGCGAATTAAGGGAAAATAAACGGGTTATTAAAACTTTCCGGCAAATTATACACTCCCCTCAATATCAACCTCAACCTCCTTTAATCAATCAGGGCAGCATAAATGCCGCCCTGATGTCGTTTATATAATATTAAAACCTCTTAGCAATAAGTCTCGAAAGCCTGTATCAGGTTGGCAGCGATCATCTGTGCCGGACGACCTTCAATGTTATGGCGCTCTATCATATGCACCACTTTACCGTCTTTCAGTAATACGATCGATGGCGATGATGGCGGATATGGTGCCAGATAACTACGTGCCTGCTTTACAGCATCTACATCAAACCCTGCAAAACTGGTTGTCAGTCTGTCGGGGCGTTTGGCGGAGTTATTTACTGCCATTATCACACCAGGGCGTGCAGTACCTGCCGAACAACCACAAACACTATTGATAAACAGCAGCGTTGTGCCAGACTGTGGCAATGTGTTGTCTACATCCGATGGGTTAAGCAATTCGGTAAATCCATGGCTGGTCATTTCAGCTTTCATGGGCGCAACTATTTGTTCAGGATACATTTTCTATTTCTATTTTATTTACACAAAGTTACAACAAGCTCCATTTATCAGGCAAATAGTGGAATAATTAAAATCAATGATTAACAAATCAGCCAATTAGGTACTCCCTCACCCAATGAAACACCCTAGCTGGTACCCACCGGAGTACCCATGGTGGTTTGAGAAGAGATCACCTCAAATACCTTCATATTCACCTCCCTCTTTATAGCCAGCAACTTTGCCTCTGCCGGCAGCGGGTGCGGCAAATTGTAAGATATCGACATCTGAAACGTCTCCTTATCAAACGACTCCATCACAATATCAATGGGCTCCTTCACCGGCTGCATTTTCAGTAGTTCATCCTTTATCTGCTCCATCAGCGCAACCAGCTTTTCATGACTAATGCCGTACTTAATATTGGCAATTACCTTCATCACACGGTTGTCTCTTGCAGACAGGTTGATGATGCTCTGGCTCACCAGATTCTGATTAGGTACAATATACGCCGACCCATCTATATGCCTCAGCCTCGTGCTTCTGAAACCTATCCGCTCTACCACACCTTCTATCTCACCCAGCTTTATCGTCTCCCCTACCTTAAAAGGCTTGTCAGACAAGATGGTAAACGCCGCGAAAAAGTTCTCAACAGTTTCCTTACCTGCAAGGGCTATAGCCACACCACCTATTCCCAGCCCGGTTATCAGTGCCGGTATGTTCACATGCATTACCTCACCCAGAATCCAAAAAATACTCAGCGTCCATAGCAGCAGCTTGGCGATCTCTTTGATCAGCGGCAGCATCTGAATGCGCGAATAGTTCTTGGTAGCCTGCGCACGCCCCATTTTTATGTAGTAGCTGAAATCTAAGAACCGCCCTACCAGCTGCGTAAAGTAAACGATGAACAGAAACAGAAAAACATGATCCAGCACATCGCTGAGCCGGAGGTTTATTTTCTCCTTAATACCTATAAAGTGCTTTATTCCGAAGTGGTCAAAGAAATTATCTATCTGATGATAGGCTGCGTAAAATACAATAGTCGTTATCAGCCGCTCCACAGGCTTGAACAACATCGACCGTATCTTGAGCCTGTACTTGATGTACTGAAACCTCGCCGCCAACAATGTGCTCATCCTCGTCACCAGATTAGCCATAGGCCGCTTCAGCAACAGCCCACCTATTACCAACCCCGCAAACCATATATAATCCGACACCTTGTCGCCCATGTACTCACGGTCAAAAATTCGCCAGTCTATATCTAGTAGTAAACTCATTTTTTTGTTGATGGTCCCGATAGCCATCGGGATGGGATTGGGGGTTTGGAATTGGGGGTTCGTAATTAGGAATTAGGTATTGAGGTAATTAAACACATTCACATCACATTTCACATCACATTTACCTTTCACATTCAATTTCACATTCGTTCTCACATTTACCTTCCACATTCATTTTCACATTCATTCTCACATTAATTTCCACATTCATTTCCACATTCAGTCTATACCGATACATTAAAATCCCTCAGTGCATCGTTCAGACTGGTTTTCAGATCTGTCGATGGCTTTCTGGTGCCAATGATCAGCGCACAGCCTACGCCATACTCACCTGCCGCAAACTGCTTGGTATAACTGCCCGGTATCACCACGCTTCTTGCCGGTACCCTACCCCTGTATTCTATAGGCGTATCGCCGCTCACATCTATTATCTTGGTACTCTGTGTGAGCACCACATTGGCACCCAGCACCGCCTCTTTTTCCACCACTACACCCTCCACAACTATACACCTCGACCCTATAAAACAACCATCTTCTATTATCACCGGACTAGCCTGCAGCGGCTCCAGCACACCACCTATACCTACCCCGCCGCTCAGGTGCACACCCTTGCCTATCTGCGCGCACGATCCCACCGTAGCCCATGTATCCACCATCGTACCCTCATCTACATAGGCACCAATATTCACGTACGATGGCATCAATACCACATTCCTTGCCAGATACGCACCATACCGTGCCACAGCATGGGGCACAGCCCTCACACCCAGCGATGCATAATCCTTCTTCAACAGC
>CAIKOJ010000033.1 GCA_903829015.1 uncultured Bacteroidota bacterium | reverse complement strand
TCTTTTGCTGCTAATTTTGATATTGTCTTACTTCTTCCAGTTAGTAACCAGTAATTCAATTCTTAATTTTAAAAACAATATGCTTTTTTGGGTAAGCCTGGGTTTGCTTTTATACTATCTCGGCACATTTCCCTACTATGGTCTAAGAAACACGTTCGTAAAAGACTTTCATGACGTTTTTGTCACTTACACCTACATAGAATATTTCTTAAACTCTTTAATGTACCTAATGTTTACAATCAGCTTTATATGGGGCAATCCGAATATAGAATCTTCGTCGTCTTAGCCACGGTGATTTTGCTGGTGTTCATTCTGGGGATAATAGTATTTATCCTTCAGTACCACCGCAGAAAACTGGTTTACGAAAAAGAAAAAGCACAGCTCAACGAACAGCATATACAAGAGCTGTTTCAATCGCGGCTGGAGATACAAAACCAGACCATGCAAAACGTGGGTCGGGAAATTCATGACAACGTTGGCCAGAGGCTTACGTTGGCATCTATTCATGCTAATAAGCTGGCTTATGATAATAAGTTCCCAGAGATAAACGATAAAATTGAGGAGATAGGAAAGATCATCACAGAATCACTGGCTGACCTGAGAAGCATTTCCCGAAACCTGACCAACGCCAATACCGACCTGGCGGAATTCTGGGATCTGGTGGAAGAAGAATGTAAAAGAGTAAGAAGCTCGGAAAAATGTGATGTAAGCTGCTATTTCAACACCCACGATTTTACAATTTCCAACACCAACAAGAATTTCCTGTTGCGTATTATTCAGGAGTTCCTGTCAAACAGCCTCAAACATTCGGAGTGCAAAAATATACTGCTGGATTTTAAATATAATGCCGAAGGGCTCGTTGCTACGATCAAAGACGATGGAAAAGGTTTCGACCCCAATAATTCCCTTCGCAAACCTAAAGAAGGTATTGGTCTCCTCAATATGAAAAAGCGCGCCGAACTGATCGGGGCAAATTTCTCCCTGAGCAGTATAGTAGGAGATGGCACCACTTTACGTATATTTATCCCTCAGAGTAAATTAAATGTATAATTCTTATGAACTACAACGTTGTACTGGTAGATGACCATATTTTAATAGCCAAGGCAATTGGGGCAATTATTGACAGTTTTCCAAAATACAACGTTTTATACGAAGTGGAGCACGGACAGGCGCTGATTGAAAAATTCAAGGTCGCAAAAAATATCCCTGACATTGTACTGCTCGACATCTCAATGCCCATAATGGACGGCTATGAAACCGCCAAATGGATCAAAGCAAATCATCCTTCCGTTCTTATTCTGGTGCTTTCTATGCAGGACGACGATCTATCGCTCATAAAAATGATCAGGTCTGGCGCCA
This sequence comes from uncultured Bacteroidota bacterium, assembly GCA_903829015.1. Lineage (GTDB taxonomy): Bacteria > Bacteroidota > Bacteroidia > Chitinophagales > Chitinophagaceae > Nemorincola. Next base: position 3,422 of record CAIKOJ010000033.1, on the reverse strand, counting down.
AAGGATACCTGCTCAAAAATATCCATCCCGAAGAGCTTGAACATGCACTTAACGAACTCACTTCTAAGGGATATTATTATCCCGGCTGGGCTTCCGGAAAGGTATTTTCCAACCTCGCCGATGATAAGCCGGGAATAAAAGAAACCATTCAGATTGGGGATCTTACGGAGCGCGAACAGGCATTCCTTAAGTTATGTTGCACAGAACTTACGTACAAGGAGATTGCAGAGAAAATGGGTTGTAGCGCCCGAACTGTTGAAGGATACCGGGACAATCTTTTTGCAAAACTCGACCTTAAAACGAGAGTAGGACTGGTTATGTATGCGATGAAGCACGGCAAATATTCTATGTAGCCAAATTCAACTTCCGGCAACATCGCATCGATTTTAGCAGATTTTCTAATGATGCATAGTTGCCAAGCAAGCTAATCTCGCAATGCCGCTTCTGATTTTCATCAGTTTTATATTTGCGTTGCAGTTTTTGTTTCATTTGCCACTATTTTTGCAGTATGTCTGATATCTCCAATTTCGACCCGAATTCTGTCGGTCTCAAATCAAACAATATTTTCGGATTACCTTTTACTGAAGAGGAAGCTCAACTTGTATTATTGCCTGTGCCGTGGGAAGTAACTGTTTCCTACCGCCCGGGAGCGGCGCGCGGACCTGAAAAAATATTTCATGCTGCTATGCAGGTGGATCTTTATGACCCCGATGTTATTGATGGCTGGAAGAAGGGTTTTTACATGTTGCCTATTGACAAAAACATTAGAACCAAGAGCGACTATTTGCGGCAGTGTGCTGAATTGTTGATTACTAACATGTCGGACGGTGGAGATGTAAATGGCAATTCCCATCTTACAGAGAAGCTGAAGGAGATAAATGACGGTGGCAAAATGCTGCTCGACTGGGTGTATGAAATGACAAGCAACTTGCTGAAAGACGGCAAAAAAGTAGGACTGGTAGGTGGAGACCATAGTACGCCACTAGGCTTTATAAAAGCACTGGGAGAAATGCATGACGATTTTGCGATTCTACAGATAGATGCACATGCTGATCTGAGAGTAGCCTATGAAGACTTCACATATTCTCATGCTTCCATAATGTACAATGTGCTGCAAATTGTGCCACAGGTCACAAAACTTGTTCAGGTAGGTATCAGAGACTATTGCGACAGCGAACTCGAGATCATTAATGACAGCAAAGGTAGGATCCATACATTCTTTGATAGAGACATAAAAGCGCAGCAATACGAAGGCACCACATGGAAAGAAATCTGTACTGAGATAGTTGCTGCTCTGCCTAAGAAAATATATATAAGCTTTGATATCGACGGTCTGGATCCGAAACTGTGCCCTAATACCGGAACACCTGTACCTGGCGGATTTGAAGCCGAGCAGATATTCTATCTGTTCCGTATGATTCAGGCTTCAGGAAGGCAAATAATTGGCTTTGATCTGAATGAAGTATCCAGCGGAGATCATATTGGAGAAGGCATAGATGCTATTACCGGCGCACGTGTATTATTCAAACTTTGTAACCTGATGGTTGCTGAATCAGTGCAGTAGCTTATTCATCGGGGATCCACAGTCAGCCATGCTCGGCTTGTTGCCTCCTTACTGCTTTTACTTCGGCGATACCCTGGAAAAGATACACTTTTCCGGATCCCAGGTTTTTGCATTTGGTGCGGGTTCTTAATTTTTCCAGCTTCTGATACACTTCGCCGTCTTCGGTCTGGAAGTATTGGTTCTGCCCTACATCATCAACAAGTTTAAACCCGGGCCTATGCTCGTCGTACCTGTATAGTGCCTTGTACAACTGCGCATCTGTGCAGGTGCTGGCAGCAGGATTGTGGAGATAAGAAAACAGCGCTTTCTCCACATCAGGCGGGAAGAAACGTTTTCCCATAAACGGTATCAGCATATGCCGGAACTGTGTTTTCCATTCTTTGCCATGCGGTGGTGCCTTGTGCTCAAAATGAATGAAGGTAAGCATATGCGCTAGTTCGTGCAGCAACGTGATCAGAAAACTGTATGGATTTAGATTAGCATTTACTGAAAGTCTGTGGTAAGGTGCTTCAGGTACAGGATGTCGGTAGTCGCCCAAAACACTTTTACGTTCATGAGTAAGCGTTAGGTGAATAGTGTGGCTTTTAAAGTACGGCTCCACCTGCTCATAAGCACCATGAGGCAAAAAATGTTCTAAAAATCCGACTGACTTCTCCAGCTTTTTCATATCATTTCTGTGCTCTTACCAGTTTAGACAATAACGATGTTTCAATTACAGTATATATTGCGTAAATACCAAACAACACAAATACAGATGGCTTGTGGATATGCTCCTTATTCAATAATACATATACCAGCACTGCCACCATACAAACCATAAGTTTTAAAAACGAAGACCCCATAACACCTCTTACAAATGCCTGGGGCCTTTTTTCCAGGTTGCTCTTAACCATAAGATAGGCTAAAAGCGAGAGCAATGCCATTAAAGAATTGCCAACAAACAAAGCTGTAAAATCAAACTCCGGAGCATAAATGCTCAGCGTGTAGAATCCTGCCGTCAGCACGACATAAACTGTCAATAAAATAATTATAAAGTACTTCCGCATCATTTTTGTTTACTAACGTCCTTAACCAATTTCCACAATAAAAATATCAACGCAACTATGGGTAACAGAATAACAAAAACAGGAAACTTCCAACCTAACATTCCATCAAGTTTATGGCCGGCCCACACAGAGATCAGTAACACCAACATCCATTCGGTAGCCATCCCCGCATATCGCAAAATACCTTGTGATTGTTTCCCGTCATCCATTCTATCAAAATTCGCTTTGCTCGTCAATATTTCCACTCTATCCTTCACCCCACTAAATCAACGCATTTCCTTTCCCGAAATTATAGGAAGGAGAAGCAAAATAGCAAAACTGTTTTGTTAATTTATCATTATTGTCCAACACAAAAATTTATTTTTTTACCTATATTTGGAGATTCAGGCATTTGCCACCAATTTGGCTGTATAATGTAATATTTAACGCCTGTTTACGTTCTATTTCAAGAGAAAAAGGAAGAAATTGAAGTTCAGATTAATATTATTTTTTATATTAGGGTTTTTTATTTTCAATACCCTCACCTATACCCACGCCATCCCGAAGGATGTGGAGTTTGATGAGGATGAAATGGCAGACTCTACCCGTAAAAATAATCCCGATAGTACACGCAAATCCCGACTACATATTGCCGACAGTTTACAGGAAGCAAGAGAGCGCACTACCGACAGTGTTAAGTATGCACGTAAAAAGAAAGCAGACAGTATTCAGGCAAAAAGGAAACACATTACTGACAGCACTGCTGCCATTCGGAAATACCACGATAGTAAAAAGTACAAGGACAGCGTAACTCGTTCCCGCACGCTCAAAAC
>CAIKOJ010000032.1 GCA_903829015.1 uncultured Bacteroidota bacterium | reverse complement strand
TTGGTTGGAATGTATGCAGATACGTCACCGGCCTGTGTTTCGATGATCGGTAACGCCGTAAGCGAACCTCCACCTTTCACCATGTGCCTGATGCTATCAGGAAGGTCATTCATTTTCTTAGCTACATCATCGTTACCGATAACTTTCGCAGCACGTTCCAGCAAGCGGCTATGCAGGTAGAATACGTCACCAGGGTAAGCTTCACGTCCCGGAGGGCGGCGAAGCAGCAGAGACACCTCACGGTAAGCCACAGCCTGTTTTGAAAGATCGTCATAGATCACCAATGCAGCACGTCCTGTATCGCGGAAGAACTCTCCGATAGCAGCACCTGCGAATGGCGCATAGAACTGAAGTGGTGCAGGCTCAGATGCAGACGATGCAACGATGGTTGTATAAGCCATAGCTCCATTGTCTTCGAGCACTTTCATCACACCAGCAACGGTAGATGCTTTCTGTCCGATAGCAACGTAAATACAATATACAGGCTTGCCTGCAGCGTAAAATTCTTTTTGATTGATAATGGTATCAATACAGATTGCGGTCTTACCAGTCTGGCGGTCACCGATCACCAGCTCACGCTGTCCGCGGCCTACCGGGATCATCGCATCGATCGCTTTGATACCGGTCTGCAGTGGTTCCTTTACCGGCTCTCTGAAGATAACGCCCGGTGCTTTACGCTCCAGTGGCATTTCGTACAGTTCACCCTTGATAGGTCCTTTACCATCGATAGGCTCACCCAGTGTGTTTACAACACGTCCTGCCATACCGTCACCTACCATGATAGATGCGATCTTGTTAGTACGTTTTACTTTGTCGCCCTCACGGATCTCCATATAGTCACCCATGAGTACCACACCTACGTTGTCTTCTTCCAGGTTCAACGCGATGGCTTTTACACCATTTGCGAATTCAACAAGTTCGCCCTGGCGAACACCGTTCAGCCCGTACACGCGGGCAATACCGTCACCAATCTGTAATACAGTACCTACTTCTTCAAGCGTAGCTGCATTGTCGACGTTGGCCAACTGTTGGCGCAATATCGCCGATATCTCATCCGGTTTAATATCAACCATATATTGTGATTTTATTCTTTTTTTTGAAAATTTAGTAGATAGTCTTTAGTAGATGGTAGATAGTCGGGAGTTGTTGTTTATCCTTTTATCTTATTTACCTGGGCTACCTTTTATTATTTATTCCTTGTTTTCTTTTTGTGGCTCCTGCTCTTTGATTAACCGATCTTGCTTTCGTAGCTCTTATCGATCACCTTAGATTTGAAGTCGTTTAATTTTTTCTTCACGCTGGCATCATACAGTTTATTATCCATTTCTATCACAAATCCGCCAATGAGGTTTTCATTTACAGACGTCTTTAACTGAACTGAATCACCGGGCAGGAAGCCTGCAATTTTTTCTTTAATGCTGGCGAGTGTAGCCTCGGTCATTGCCGTTGCAGTAGTTACATTTACCAGCTTAATATTCTTCAACTCGTTGTACTGAGTCTGGTAAGCGATAGCTACTTCTGGAAGATTAGCCTCACGGCCTTTAGCCACTAGCAGATCAACAAATATCTGAGTAAGCTTACTCACATTGCGACCTTCCAGCAACAATTCTACAATTTTCTTTTTCTTATCAGACGGAATAACAGGACTGCGCAGCATAACTACAAAATCATGGCTTTGCTCGCAGATACTTGTCAGCAGCTGCATATCCTTAAGCGTATCCTCCAGGCTGTTTCTTTCTACAGCCAGATCGAGGAGTGATTTCGCATATCTAGTCGCGAGGCGCGGATTTTGCATTTTCTTTTAATTTGACAATTTGGCAATTTGGCAATTTGGCAATTCGTCAATGCTTAGGCACATTATCGAATTGTCGAATTGGCTAGTTAAGTTTAATATCTCCAGCAAGCATCTTCATATAGGTATCCTGACCGTCGGCCGCGTTCAACTGCTTGCGCAGGATCTGCTCGGCAACTGAAATTGCCAGAGTACCGATTTCATTTTTCACCTCTGTGATGGCAGCCATTTTCTGCTGCTGGATCTGGTGCTGTGCATCTACAATGATCTTGTTAGCTTCAATTTTAGCCATATCCTTAGCCTCGCCAACGATCTTGTCTCTTGTTTCTTTAGCTTCCCTGAGCATAGCGGTGCGCTCTTCACGTGCCTGTGCCAGCAGTTTCTCGTTCTCTGCTTTCAGCTGGCTCATTTCGTTGCGGACGCGTTCTGCTGTAGCAATAGAATCAGCTATTCCTTTTTCGCGGTCGCCGAGTGAGCTGATGATTGGTCCCCATGCAAATTTGCGCAGGATGAAAAATACAGCAAGGAACGCAATAAGCGTCCAAAAGAATAAACCGAGTTCCGGGGTTAACAAATCCATAATTAAAAACATTTACCCCCTGCCCCTAGAAGGGCGACAGGAGAAGTTTAACATTGAGCTCCAGACCAATTACAGTTTAGGAGCATTATAAAGAACTAAAAATATTTTAAATTAACCTAACGACCTGGTGTACAACTTCTGTACTCTTAAACGATCGTCAGGGAGAATGAAATTTAAATAACTGCATCCATCGCCCTTTGCTTTGGATGCAGTTAAGTTTCTTGCAGACTACTAAACGAAGATCGCAAGGATGCCGGCAATAACGGCAAACAGCGCAACACCTTCTACGAAGGCAGCAGTCAGGATCATGTTAGCGCGGATGTCGCCCATAGCTTCGGGTTGACGTGCAATAGCTTCTACTGCACCTTTACCGATCTGGCCGATACCAACACCTGCACCAAGTGCAGCGATACCAGCTCCTACAGCACCACCAGCTTTCGCGAGGTCGCCTGCTAACATAATTGTGTTCATTAAAATGGACATATTATATGGATTTTGATTAAAAAAAACTACGTTAAAAAATACTCTTTACGCTCAATTAATGTGCTGCTGCTGCGTCATGACCATGTTCGTGATCGTGGCTATGATCGCCTTCTATAGCCTGACCGATAAACACGGCAGTAAGATTGGCGAAGATAAACGCCTGAATAACTGCAACCAGCAATTCGAGCATGAACATGAATATAGAGAACGCAAGAGAAACCAATACGAAACCACTACCTACATAAACATTGAGCAGTGCAAAAATAAATATCAGGCAGATTACACTGAGTATCACAATGTGACCAGCCAGCATGTTTGCGAAAAGACGTATCATCAATGCCACTGGTTTAATACACAGAGACATTACCTCGATAAGCACCAGCAGGCACTTAACCAGAAATGGTACGTTTGGTGGATTGAGCAAGTGACCCCAGAAATGTTTATTACTGTTGGCCATCATTACCACAAACGCTACAAGGGCAAGGCATGCGGTAACTGCTATGTTACCGGTGAAGTTAGCACCACCCGGAAGCAAGCCCAAAAGGTTATTGATCCAGATAAAGAAGAATATTGTAAGTAACAATGGGAGGAAGCGGAGGTATTTAGCACCAAGGTTTGGCTTCGCTACTTCGTCGCGGATGAAAACAATAACTACCTCAATAAAATTCTGGAATCCTTTTGGCGCAACCTGTGCACCCGTTTTGTATTTCTTAGCAGCACTGGTCATTGCCCAAAGTAAAAGAACAACACCGATGAGCATGGAAAGTACATTCTTAGTAATAGAAAAATCGTACACTTTTGAACCATCAACAGCCAGCACTTTTTCTTTCATGTGCTTTTCGATGTAAAGCCCTTCATGCTCGTTGCTGATTGCTTTGCCATCGGCTGTTTTGTGCCATTCTTCAAAATGACCTGAAGACATTACTGTAACTCCCTTGCCCGGCTGATAAATGATCATAGGCAAAGGAAAAGCAACAGGCTTTTCTTCGCCGTTTTCCTTTTTAAGGGAAAACAGATGCCATTCGTGAGAATCGGAAACGTGGCCAAAAACCAGTTCGGTAATATTGATACCTTTTTTTTCTTCATGCGGAGCAGCTGCCTCTGTGGCGGCGGCTTCGTGATTTTCCTCGGCCTGTGCAGCAGCGTTAATAGACGCTCCAAACAGTGCGAAAGTCAATACGAATAAGGAATACAGCCGTTTAATACCCATTACCTGATTTCAAATTTTGTGCAAAGGTAGGGGAATTATTTTCAAAAAAAAGCACTTTTTTCTATAACAAATTGATCTTTTGCCTTGGTACAACGATTTGCCGGCTGTATTAATATTTGGGTAAAGAACACATTATATGTTTTATTTATTAAACACGTTGTATTTTATGATGCAGTACAGCGCTCTGAAAGCGTCTTTCCAGCCTATTTTTTTACCTTCTTCGTATGTGCGCCCGTAATAAGATATGCCTACCTCATAAATCCTTATCTTGGGTACCCTTGAAATCTTTGCCGTCACTTCAGGCTCAAAACCAAATCTCTTTTCTTCCAGCTTGATGCCCTGTATGATTTCACGCTTAAACAATTTGTAACATGTTTCCATGTCTGTGAGATTCAGGTTAGTGAGCATATTCGAGGCTGTTGTGAGCCACCTGTTGCCAATGGAATGCCAGAAAAATAATATGCGGTGCGGGTTGCCACCCATGAATCTGGATCCGTAAACCACATCAGCAAAGCCATCGATCATTGGTTTGAGCAGAATGTTGTATTCCTCAGGGTCATACTCCAGGTCGGCATCTTGTATAATTACGTAATCACCAGTGGCATTTTTTATCCCTGTATGCAGCGCGGCACCTTTTCCCATATTTACCTCATGTGCATAGTAAGTTATCTTAATGTCAGGGTTTTCAGTCTGGTATTTCCTGATTGCTGCTTCAGTATCGTCTTTTGAGCAGTCGTTGACAATTATTATTTCCTTTTTTATATCTGCGATGAGTTGCACGGATTTTACCTTATCAAGTATCCTGTGAATGGTAGGCCCCTCGTTATAAGCTGGAATTACTATGGATAATAACGTCATCGAAATGTGAGAATTGAGCGGCAAATTACAACTTCAATACTAAAATCTGGCGCTCACTTTAAATATACATTTAAATAATAGTGTGTTTGTGCATAAACTTTATGCGGCAGGACTCATGGTATTTAAACTATATAAATACAAGTGGTAGGCGTGTGAAGCATTCGTTATATATGAATGTGTATATTTTTCAGTACAATCGAGGCAGTAGATGAGATACCTTTGTTTGCACTGAGTGATGCCCAACCAGAACCCGAAAAATGGTGTCTATATTCATGCTAACGCATTTGGTTCAGCTTTTTGTTCAATAACATTATTTATATCCATCTTAATTGTGTGGAAATACCGAACTGAATGAATATTTTTGGCTAACTTTTATATATTTGTATTGAAATTTTATATTTGTCTGATAAAGTGTTTATGAAAAAAATATTACTGATTTTGGCGGTCCTGATCAGTGCGGTATCTGTTTATGCACAGACGCCAGCACCGATAACCGGTAGTTCGTTTGTTTGTTTGGGTTCCACTACTGTATTAAGTGACTTAACTCCTGGCGGAACCTGGAGCAGCAGCAACGTTACCTTAGCCAGTGTGGGGCCGCTCAGTGGTGTCGTTACCGGAAACTCTCTGGGGGCTGTAGTGATCACCTATTCGGTAGGTTCAAGTTTTGTAACTACTTTAATCACAATTAAGGGATTGCCCGTCATAAATCCTGCTACTTATAGCGGATGTGTGAATACTCAAAAGCAGTTTACTGGAATACCTTCAGGTGGCTCATGGGGCAGCAGTAACAGCCTGATAGCAACAGCTAACTTTTTAGGAGTAGTGTCCGGAATATCTGCCGGTGTGGTTAATATTTCTTATACCGAGGCAGGCGGTTGCACTGCAATTGCTCCTGTAACCATTAACCCGGTACCTACGCCTATTACAGGTACAACCTATGCATATACAGGCACAACTACAACACTTTCTGATGCAACACCAGGTGGTAACTGGAGCAGTAGTAACCCGGCTCTTGCAACAGTAGGAGCTACTACCGGCATTGTTACCGGTGCCGGTGCAGGATTACTGTTGATCTCTTATACTTTGCCAACAGGTTGTTCGGCATTTTCAAGAGTTGAAATAGACCCTTTACCTGCCAGAGCTAATCTTGTTGCCTGGTATCCTTTTTGCGGCGATACTACCGACCATAGCGGTAATGGACGTGATCTGATCGATCACGGAATTATAACTGCACCCGCTACTCTTACAGCCGACAGATTTGGTAATGCTAACAGTGCCTACCAGTTTAATGGTGTGAACAGCATGATGAATTATACAGTGTTTTTTCCGAATAGCGGAACTCCGCCGGACTTCACTTATTCATGTTGGGTTTTTGTGCCAGCTAACCAGTCGGCAATCATTCTATACAACGGTAATCCGCAGGCTGATGGTTTTGGTTTTGTGATCAATAATGGTACTCTGGGTACACCGGGTAATCAGGTAGGAGTGTTGTTTGGCGGTAGCGGATTGTTGTATGCGAGCCAGCCAATTACGTTAGGTGCATGGCATAATCTCGTGCTGGTGAAGAACGGAGGTGTCTATCACTTTTACATTGATAACGGATCTGGTTTATTCTTCATTGAGACAACCGCACCTTTGTTTTCAGATGTGTTTGCGCTCGGTTTGAACTATCATTCTACATTGCCCGGTTTTGGACCTTTGACCGATGCGTTTGACGGATCTATTGATGACATTGCTGTCATCAATAGGCAGCTGACAAGTGCGGAGCGGTTATCTCTGTTTAATTTCAATCCGGACGCAAAGAAATTTTCTTTGGGCAATGACACCACGATATGTACGGACATCATTAATCTTGCTCCCGATCCTCAGACTTTGGGTGGATTGTATACCTGGAGTAATTTTGTAGGACTGAGTTTTGTAACGATCGATACAACGGATACGTTGGTCACTGTTTATCCGGTAGCCGGGCCATTTGGCAATACATATGCGCTTACTATTTCAAAGCCATACGGATGTTCTTTCTCAGATACGATTACGATTTATAAGTCTCCTATTCCTGTAAATCTGGGTCCGGACCAGAATGTGTGTATTGGGGATACAATTCAGTTGAGTCAGTTCTTTCCGAGTGCGAGTTTCCTATGGAGTACAGGAGATACAGCACACAGTATTGGTGTAACTACAACAGGTACCTACTATGTCACGGTAGATAGTATTTATAATGGAAGTACCTGCGTAGGGCGAGATACTATTGACATTAATTTTCATGCAGTGCCTATTATTGGCTTGCCGGCAACCGTGCGTAATTGTAACGGTGCGCCATTTACTCTGGTTCCGCATCAGGATCCCGCTTATACATTCTTTTGGAGTACGGGAGTTACTACGGATAGCCTTCCGGTAGCTACTTCAGGAACCTACTGGGTACGTGTGAGTGATTCCGGTTGTTTACGTTACGATACTTCGATTGTATTGATCGTGTTTGATACGGTTTCTTTCTTCGCTCAGGACACCGCAGTTTGTCGTGGTGGACATAAGCAAGTTACCGGTCTTGACGTAACATTGAATCCTATATGTACTTACCAGTGGACACCTACAGCGGGTATATCAAATCCAAACATAGCCTATCCTGATATCATCGCTGACACATCTGCGGAATACATTGTGAGAGTATCGTATCCCGGTTGCCCAGACTTTTTCGATTCATTTCATATAGACGTACAACCAAATCCACAAGTCCGCTTTACGGGCAACAGAGACGTTTGTGATGGTGATACTGTGCACCTAAGCGCCACCGTGACACCCGATTGGTACAGTGGCTATATTTATAACTGGGCACCATCAATTGGGCTGGACTATTCAACAAGGGGTACTGTAGTATTTACTGCCGGTGACACGACCAAGTACATACTGACAGTTACTACTCCAGCCTGGAGAACTGGTGGTCTAATAGGATGTATTGGTGTTGATTCTATGATCGTTTACAGTCACCCGAGAAAATTCAATCGGCTGGATTCAATTGAACAAGTATGTCCCGGGGATTCCATTCAATTAATTCCCGTTGATACATCCACCCAGGGAGCTGTTGGTGTGGCCTATCATTGGACGCCTAGTATCTATCTTGATGATGCGAATTCGGCCACGCCATGGGTTCGGGCAATAACGAATGAAACCTATACTTTGGTGGCATACAGCCAGTTTGGTTGTAAGGATACATTGCATGTAGATTTCAAGGTACACCCTGCGGCTATGATAGAAGTTGGCGATTCTGTGATTCTATATCCCGGTGAGTCTGTACACCTGCAGCCGCAAACAAACTGCTCTTATTTTACGTGGTTCCCTAATCTGGGATTAAATACGGTAAGTGTTTCAGACCCTATAGCTAATCCGGATGTGAGTACAAAATATTACGTGCATGCTATGACGGAAATGGGTTGCGTTACCGATGACTCGATAAGCATACACGTTGATCCAAACTCTCTGATAGCGATACCTAATGCGTTCTCGCCCGGAAGTGGTTACAACAATAAGTTTTCGGTTATAAAGAGAGGAATAGTATCATTGAACTACTTCAGGATTTTTGACAGATGGGGTGTAAAGGTTTTTGAAACAACTAACATAGATGAGGGTTGGGATGGTAATTATAAGGCCAAGCCACAGCCGTTTGGTGTATATGTGTATGAGTTTGAAGCGAAAACCGATAAAGGCAAAGTATTTACACGCCATGGTAATGTGACACTGATCCGCTAAGCGTTAGTACCAACTGTACGCAGCAATATTCATTAAATTACTCCTAATATTTAGGCTGTCTCAAAATACTGAGGTAGCCTAATTTTTTTACCGAAACAGCTCTATAGTTTCAACCTTCCCGGCTCCAGATCTAGCAGGAATAATGAAGTGTCGTGTGTTCGTTTCAGCTCATAGGACGATCAAATACGACATTTCGTCTATTTGAATTTGATATTCGTGCCAGCAAATCCCAATGTTAAGAAATCATTAAGTTTGTGTTATCGTTTTTAAAGCCGAAGTTTAGCGGATAGTTTTGCGTCTGTTAATTTTACATTAATAAATTGTTATGTCATTCGATTCTGTACTGAAATTCTTTTTGCCTAAAGACCGTGTATTTTATGGTTTATTTGAAGAAGTGTCAGCCACGCTGGTGCTTATGGGCAATACATTTAAAAGCGCGCTGCAAGAGCAGGATTTGTCGAAAAGAGATCAGATGCTGAGGACTCTTGAAGACCTGGAACACAAGAATGATGAAACAACACACCGGATCTTCATTGAGTTGGGGCACAATTTCATCACCCCGCTCGACAGGGAAGATATTCACTATCTGGCAACCTCTCTGGATGATATTGCGGACTATATATGGGGTGCTGCAAAGCGTGTTGTCAATTATCAGATCAATGATGAGTACAATACACTACCCGCCTTTGCTGAGATAATCGCCAAGTCGATAGATGCCATAAACACAGGAGTATTTGCCCTGCGGAATATGAAGGACCTAAGAGCGATCACCGCTGCATGTATGCAGGTAAACAGTCTTGAAAATGCTGCGGATGACCTTCTTGACCATACTATGTTGAAACTTTTTTCATCGAAGATAACTGCGGTGGAACTGATCAAGCAAAAGGACATCTACCAAATGCTGGAGACCGTAACAGACAAGTGTGAGGATGCGGCCAATGTAATTGAATCCATCATTATTAAATACTCATAATTATCCTTTATGACGCTTCTCTGGGTGGTGATTGTTCTGGCTTTGGTTTTTGATTACATCAACGGATTTCACGACGCCGCCAATTCTATTGCAACTATTGTTTCAACAAAAGTACTAACTCCGTTTCAGGCAGTTATGTGGGCCGCGTTATTCAACTTTGTGGCCTTCTTTATTTTTAAGGACCATGGCGTTGCCAACACTATTGCCAAGACAGTAAAGGAAGTCTCGATTACTTTGCCGGTGATATTATCGGGGCTCATCGCTGCAGTTTCCTGGAACCTGTTTACATGGTGGTATGGTATCCCGTCGAGTTCGTCGCATACTTTGATTGGCGGATTTGCAGGTGCCGCAATTGCTAATGCGGGTTTTGCTGCTGTTAATTCTGAACCCATTTTGAAGACAGTGAGTTTTATTGTACTTGCTCCACTGGTGGGCATGATAATGGCCTACATCATTGCACTCTGGTTTATTTATTCTTTTAGGAAAGGTATGCTTCCTAAGCTCATTTCGCTTGCAGTGATCGTTGTGGTGGGACTAGTGTTGAATAATGTTTTGCAGTTTGATCCTAAATTGCTGAAGGGGGGGATGGACAATTATTATTTGAATGTTGTTTTTGACAACAAAAATTTTAAGTGGATACTTCTGGCAACGATTCTGATTTCAATGAGTGTGTTTACCATGTTCCTTGGGTCGTTGAACGCTGCGCGTTCTACTCTTTATTTGAAAAGGTTTCAGCTTGTTTCTTCTGCGGCTTTCAGTATAGGACACGGTGGCAATGACGCTCAGAAAGTAATGGGTATCATCACAGTTGCGTTGATCTGTTCCGGTACTATTCACGATTTCAAGCAAATGCCGGTTTGGGTGCCGCTGTCCTGTTATTCTGCAATTGCACTGGGTACCATGAGCGGAGGCTGGAGGATCATCAAAACCATGGGCACGCGTATTACAAAGGTGACTCCTTTTGAGGGCGTAGCTGCTGAAACGGCCGGTGCTATTACATTGTTCCTTACAGAGAATCTGAAAATACCGGTAAGTACCACCCATACCATAACAGGATCGATCATCGGGGTAGGTGCTACCAAACGGCTGTCTGCGGTGCGCTGGGGGGTAACGATCAATCTGCTGTGGGCGTGGATACTAACCATACCCGTAAGCGGCCTGATTGCCGGTGGCGTATTCTACGTTGTAAACATGTTTTATAAGTAGCGTGGAGTGCCCGTGGGGCGAGTGTAATAATCATTACAAAGAACGTAGTATCTTCAGTATTTGGCTTCCGGCATTTTCACTTGTGCCGATTTGCTGCGTTTTATTTCCTGCAATTACCTCCTTAAGTTTCTTTAAAATTTCTTGCCCGTTAATAGGTACAGTGATCACACCTTCGGGACGATCAACAACATCAGAGGCTATCACGATCTTGTTGAGGTAAAGCGCTTCTCTTACTGAGATCGAATCGCCATCGGTAGTTGTGATCCTCAGCATAATATCTATCTCTTTCAGCAGCTCGAAATAACTGTGTGTTACTTTGATAATGAAAACGTTAGGTGGCAGGCTGATCTTGTGTTTTTGCAGGTAGCTGGAATACATGCCCGACGGGTCAGACAGAATGATGCAGCAGTCATTGATTTGCCTGAAAATATCTATCAGAAAAGTTACCTGGTAAATTTCCTTTCCGTCTTTGTCGAACGACACGTTGTGCGCATTTGATGAGCATAAAACTTTGAATTGTTTCCGGCAATTCTGAATGAGCGATTGTATTTCAGGGCTCAGCGTTTCTGAGGTCAATGGGGCGATGAACGATGTGCCGAGGAAAACATTTTTCGAATATTTTTTTGCGTATTCAAAGCTCTGCCTGTTCAGGACAATGCTGAGTGAAGCAATGCGCAATATGAAAATATCCAGCATGTTGGTCAGTCCGGAATGTCGTTCCAGATTGCCGTGAAATGTGAAGAGGAACTTTTTGTTGAACAGCGCAGCTATGACGGCCAACAGAAACTTAAACACCGAGTTAGAGCAGTTAAGGTAGGTAACTTCGTGATTTAATATAGAACCAATAACTTTAAAAATATTGTTGCGCTTGTAATCTATAAAGTCAACCTCTATATCAGCGGCATTGTTTAGAAAGTCGTACAGCCGTTTGTTGTATATCGAAACACCTCCGATTGGGGGAGGCAGAGTGCCAATTATAATAATTTTTTTGTTGCGGACGATCATTTCAAATACAAGCGGGCAATATTAAGGAATTAAACACAATAATATCGTACCACGCCGCTAAAAAAGGGCTTCTACATCCTGTTTTGCCTGCTTGCAAGAGGAGGTTGTTCAATATACTTCCACGACAAAAAAGCCAGAATACCCACGATCAGAGTCACGTACAACAGCGATAGGTTTGAGCCAGCTAACCCTAACACCAGTATCACATTGATTACAGGCATATGATACAGGTAAATACCTAGAGAGTAATCGTTGCCGCCGGTTAGTTTCTGCCCAACCGATTTATAGGTATATGCCAGCGAGATGACACTTTGCGATAACAACAGAATTGATAGCAGATGGTAAGCGTTTGTCCAGTAGCCAATTTCATACTTCTTAAGCAGCACGCAAAATAAAATGCTGTAGAGCACATAAACCGTTAACCACACAAGCCCTTTTCCTTCATACCACATTTTGATACGCTCCCAGTTATTTGCTGCCAATGCGCCAAATAGAAAATAGAACAGATAAGGTGCAACTGTAACCCCCGGCAGTTTGCTCAGGTTGGATGGAGAATCAGAGAATTTGTACTGCTGGTACCAGATATTAAAGGCGATGGAGAAAATGGTCCAAACGATCAGGTGCAGGTTTCTGCTGCCCATTTTTTTACCGGTGAATCTCAACATCAACGGTATGAAAATATAGAAACCTATTTCAACTGGTATCGTCCACAAAGAGCCGTTGGGGGTGCCTGTACCAAAATGTCTGAATAGCTCAGGAGTATAAAATTGTAAGAAAGTGAGCTGTGTGATCAGCCAGCTCCAGAATGGTAGGGTGCTAGCTCCAGACCAATTAAGGTGTCCAAACATTATCAATAAGAGAATGGTAAATAACAGACAAACCCACAACCCGGGGTATATACGCAGAAATCTGTTTCTGAAATAAGTCTTCAGATTGGGAGCACGCTCGTACGAGAAGAATATCAGGAAGCCGCTTATCGTAAACAACACTGGAATTCCAATGAAAAAACGTGTGGCATATAAAACACTGTTTACAACCGGCGAACTGAAATGGAGGTGCTCATAACAATGGTACACAGCTATCTGTATAGCAGCAATGAGACGCAGCAGATCGAAGTTGTTATCTCTTGTTGGTGTTGCCAATGTTATTTGCTGATGTTTTTTAGTGTGCCGGCACTTAAAATAATGAACTTAACAACGAGGTGGATGCATACCATGTAATTGATAATCTGATAATTGCTGATGGGTGACAAAAAATTCCATAGCAAAAAGCAAAGCAGAATAAGTGTACACACAATCTCGGCAATAGTAGTCGTTTTTATTTTTCCAATTGCCGATAGAAACGTGCCATGGAAAGAGTTGAGGAACAGCAAGGGTATGAGGTAGGTAAAGAATGTAAAATAGCCCGGCAGATCGTGATAGGCAGCGGCATAAAACCGGTTGATAATAAAACTGAAGCAAAACATGCAGCCGAGCATGATCAATATGGCAAACGCAATAGATAGTGCGAGGTACTTTTTGTACATGTTACGCACCAGCGCTGTATTATTCCTGATTTTGGTGAGTTGAGGTCCCATGGTGGCGAAAACAGGTGCTATGGATACTGCTGTGTACCTGAAAAACAAAATGCTCAAACCAATGATGATCTGCAGATGTGTCTCGATCTGTGATGTGCGTAAGATGAGTGTAATGAGCGTGTAATACAGCACATTTAGGCCGTTATTTAGCATCGCATATTTTCCGAAGCTGTAAATTCTTTTGCGGTAGTTGACTTTTGCCGCAGAAATAATTTGCCTGTTAATACCCGGGAACAAGGTGAAGTAAAATATTACCATACCCAACTCAAACAGAATGTAAACCGGTTTGAAATGCCCGTTGACGACAACCTGCAGATCACGTGAATAGTAGATGATAGCAATGACAACCGCAATGGAGATTTTCTGCAAGGTGTTGGATATTGCGGCCCTAACATATGCTCCTGTGGCCATGAAATAGGTGGTGAGGTTCAACTTGTAGGCGTATGTAAAAGAAATAATTGTAGTAGTAAACAAAATATCGAAATAGGCATGACTAAAGATGATGCAGATGCCTAAATGTAGGGCGATAAGCAGCAAGTACCATCTGCCTTGAATGCTGAACGATTGCTTTAAAAAGCTGAATTGTATTGCCGGGTTGTGGGCAATTATATAACTGATACTATAAGAGATGCCAAGGTTTACAAGTATACTGTAAAAAGGAAGCGTATTGAGCACATTAACATAAAGCGAGTAGTTTTCAGGCGTCAGGATTTTTGAAAAAAGCCCGCCAATAAAAAATTCAATAAGAATAAGAATGAAAAAAGACGACCAGTAAAACAGAATCCCGTTTTTAATATACCGTACCAGCGACGAAAAGAGATGATTCATGAGCGCCATACTAAAAGCCTGGTTTTAGCATTGTTGTATATCGATATTGGCAAGCATGCATCATTATCATGTAATTCGAACTAATATGTTGATTTGGTGTTTGCCAGGTAAAGCACCCTTCAATACAAGATTGTTTTTCTTTTCGATCTGGCTTATAAAGATAGAAAATGATTTTTCCAGTATGGAGTTTTTGCTTTCAGTTAATATATTTTTATACTCTTTAGGTTCAAACAAGTCTGTTTTTTCGGTACCTTTGACGATTGTCTTTTTTGAACTGCAGCTGATAAATGTCATTACCCCCAATATTGCGTTATGTTTACAACCATGGCACCGAAGAGGTTATCAAGCGTGGTAAAAAAATATTCTACACATCAGGTGTTCAGATGCTTGATGTAGATCATCTGCTGGAACAAGTACGTTTCCGGGTAAGAAATGATCTGTATCAGAATTACTATACTGTTACTATTAATAAATACCTGCAGCCCAAGGAACTGGCGGTAAGGTGTCAGTGTCCGTACAATCTGGGTGAGATATGCAGGCACGAAGTAGCCGCTCTTTTTCAGCTGAATGATATTTTACAAAGCGGCTTTTTTGAGAATACTAATATCACGTACGATCAAAAGCACACCGTAGTGCGGATGCGGCAGATCAACAAGCAGATGCTTCAGATCTTTACCTCACCCGAGTCGCTTGAAATTGCAGAGCGCATTGCCAATGGCGGTAGGGTGCAGATCACTTCAAATAAGAACGATCGTATAGAAGCAGATGTGCCCGACGACAATGGGGTGTTTAAAGTAACCGTAAAGCAGAATGACGAAAGGTATTTTGATACCTCATGCAACTGCAGCGAAAAGAGCCATCCACTTTGCGTGCACAAAGCAGCCTTATTCCTACAAGTATTAAAGACGCATGGTGCGCAGTTTTTCAATTCCATGCAAAACTGGGACGTGCAAAAGAATAAATTACTGGAGCAGTATGGTTACTCACTAAATGACGACCTAACTAATAAATTCACATTTACATACGAGAATAATAAACCTTTCTTGCGTGTACTGGATACAAGTATTAAAAAGCTGGAATCGAAGCAGCCGGCAAAAGTTGTGGAAGCTGAAGTTGCTGTTGCTGTTGTTGAGGAAAAAAGGCTGGGTATAGTATTGGATACCAATGCCGCTGCGTTTCCTTTCGTAGAAGTATTGCTGATTGCCGGAAAGGCTAGTGAAGATGAAAGGAAATTAATTGACGGCATTGAGAAACTGGAATTCAATCAATATATAAACCCTACCAGGTACAGGCAAGGCGAAAGAGACCTGCTACCCTTTGTACGGAAGTTTCATAAAGATGAGTTGCTGAAATTCCTGAAAAAGAATTTGCCCTTTGGTGATTTTCTGCATGACTATGAGTCTATCATCAAGGATGTACCTGCGGAAGAGGTGAAGGAACAGATTTGGGAGTATTTGCTTCCAAAATATTTGAAGCTGCTGGACAGGTATTCGGCTTATCCGTTTACTTATATCCGGAAATCAGGAAAACTATTGTCACTGGCAGGAATACAGGAAGTAGAGTTTTCTGAGCAACCTGCGCATCCGCAGCTGATTGTAAAGAAGGAAAGCAAAGGCTTTTCTGTTACTTTAGAATGGATCATAGACAACACCAACGTTGCTTATTCTGATGTTAAAATCATTAATTCCGCGCTGTTAAGCTACGACAACAAGGTGCTTTGCCTGGGCTCAATTGCTGAACTGCAGATAGCAGATCAGTTTCAGCCAAATGGTAAGATAAGTATAGTTAAAAGTGAATGGCCGGCATTTTTGGAGCAGAAGGTAATGGACTGGAGTGCCAAAGTGCATGTTCATTTTTCTGAAGAATTGACGGAGCATATAGCTAAAGAGAAACCAGGTTACCGTCTTTATCTGAATGAAAGGGAGCAAATGCTGGTTATGCAGCCTGCTTTTGTTTACAGCAGTGTGGAGATCAGACCCGATTTCTTTGGTGATGTGATACAACCACATAATGGCATAGTAAAGATCATTCAACGCAGCGAGGCGCAGGAGGAGGAGTTCATGGAGCTGCTGCAGACTTTGCATACTGATATTCAACTCAATAAAAAGGAAAAATATTTTTACTTACCCGGTACCTCTGTATTGGCCAATAACTGGTTTTACAGGTTTACCGATCTG
This sequence comes from uncultured Bacteroidota bacterium, assembly GCA_903829015.1. Lineage (GTDB taxonomy): Bacteria > Bacteroidota > Bacteroidia > Chitinophagales > Chitinophagaceae > Nemorincola. The sequence goes on along the minus strand of CAIKOJ010000032.1, from coordinate 34,344 downwards.
ATGAAAGAATGGAACGTAGATCTGATGGGCTTTGAGGGTCTGAAGAATCTGCGTGTGAACGTGCATAAGCCCGAAACGTTGGTGCATGTGAGCAGCGGCATCGACTGGTTTGATGCATCTATAGAGTTGAAATTTGGTGAACAGGTAGTTTCTATCATAGAAGTGAAGAAGGCACTGGCGCAACGTCAGAGCTTCGTGAAGCTGGGCGATGGTTCTATTGGTTTGCTGCCTGAAGAATGGCTGCAGAAATACAGTCTGTTGCTTAAAATGGGAGAAACTAAGGGCAACAAAGTAAGGCTTAAGAAGTATCACTTCAGTATTCTTGATGAACTACTTGCCGACATTGACGAAGACTCAATACAGCAGGAACTGGAGATCAAGAAGGAGAAGCTGGAGAATATTCTTTCGAATGATTACAGTAAAATACCTGCTCCCGATCATTTAACTGCAACGCTCAGACCTTATCAGCTCGCTGGATTTCAGTGGCTGCTGTTTTTGAACGAAGCAGGGTGGGGTGGTATACTTGCTGACGATATGGGTTTGGGTAAGACCGTGCAGACACTGGCGTTTTTTCAGTACTTCAAAAACCTGAACCCGGAAGTGAAGTTCATGGTAGTATGCCCTACCACACTTATGTATAACTGGGAGAACGAAATAAAAAAGTTCACTCCCGAACTGACGCATGTAATACACCACGGACCGAAGCGACGTTCAGATCCCGGCACCTATCCGGAGGAAATAATTATTACTACCTATGGTACCATGCGTAGTGATATCAAAGCATTTAAAGAGATCGATTTCGATTATGTAGTACTCGATGAGTCGCAGTCTATCAAAAACCCGCAGTCGCAGGTGGCTAAATCTTCGCTGCTGTTAAAGAGCAAAAATAGGCTTGCTCTGAGTGGTACGCCCGTTCAGAACAATACGTTTGATCTGTATGCGCAAATGAACTTCCTGAACCCCGGTATGCTGGGCAGCCGTGAGTTCTTTATGAGTGAGTTTGCAACACCAATAGATAAGTTCAGAGAGGATGAAGTGAAATTACAGTTGCGTAAACTGACCCACCCTTTCCTACTCAGGCGCACAAAGGAGCAGGTGGCAAAAGACCTGCCTGAAAAAACAGAGACAATTTTGTATTGTGAGATGGGGCCGGAACAGCGCAAGATCTATGATTCTTACCGCAACATCTACCGTTCGCAGATATTGGGGATGATCGAAGAGCGTGGCATTGAGCGTTCGCAACTGCATATTTTGCAGGGGCTTACCAAACTCAGGCAGATATGCGATTCGCCGGCTATTATGAATGAAGAGGAAAGATTCCATAACTACTCTGTAAAGCTGGATGAACTCAGTCGCGAAATAACTGAAAACGTTGGAGACCACAAGGTGCTGGTTTTCTCGCAGTTTTTGGGTATGCTTGCTTTGATACGTAAGAAGCTGGAAGAAGATGGTATTTCGCATGTTTATTTTGACGGCAGTAGTTCGTCGAAAGAGCGCGAAGAAGCTATTCAGGAATTCCAGAACAATCATGAGTGCAGGGTGTTCCTCATTTCACTGAAGGCGGGTGGTATTGGTTTGAACCTTACCGCTGCCGACTATGTGTACATCGTTGATCCGTGGTGGAATCCGGCGGTAGAGCAGCAGGCCATTGACCGTACGCACCGTATTGGGCAAACCAAAAATATCTTTGCATACCGCCTGATCTGTAAAGACACGCTGGAGGAGAAAATGCTGCAACTGCAAGAACATAAACGTGCACTGGCAGCAGATCTGGTTTCTGATGATACTGCAATGATGAAGCGCCTGACGAAGGACGATATTGCTTTCCTGTTTAGTTAACTGGTGTTGTAAAGGCAAGAGTTATCAGTGTGTCTTATGCTGCATATTTCTATGCCGGTACACATACAGCAGGTGGTTTAAATAGCTCGTTTTGATGCCGGCATTGGTGAGGTTAATTCTTTCGCTTCCGCCGTGATGATCAAAAATGAGATAGTAGTATCTGTTTTTTCCTGTCCTTTCCCATACGATTCGCTCATTTCTGACGTCCTTCCACCCCTGGAGTTCACCTTGTTCGATTTTAATGCCTTTATTGCCTATTGTAATGAAGGGATTTTTGCCCGGTGTTGCTTTTACAAATTTCTGATTCAGCATTAATATTCCTGCTCCCGTAAGTATCAGTGCTGAACCTGCTGCAGCGGATATCATAAAAGTAACACAGCCGAATAAAATAGTTATCCCGCCAATGATGATCAGCGTATACGGATATTTATACAATACTACTTCATCCGGTAATGTATAGTCATCGTTGAAAGCATATGGTTCAGAAAACCTGCTACCGAGTTCTAAAAGCTGCGCCTTAATAGTTACAGAAATAAGCTCGTTTTTTCCAAACCAGGAACCGTCTGCCGGCATCAGCTGTTCTGTAATTGCTGCCTGTCTTAGTTCATGTACATCATCTACATTTGTAAATGCCCATATTCTCCATCTCGCTGTTAAATAGGAAGACAGCAGAAACGCAGCCAGGCCGCCCAGCACAAAACCTGTAAGTGTGCCATAGTATAACTCAATACCAGTAAAGTAAGCAACGATGGTGCAGGCTGCTAAAAAGCCACCAAAAATTAACACAAGCGGGACCTTCACATGCCACAACCCTTTCTTCAGGGCTTGCTCAACTGTAATGGTCCCGCTCATCGTTATTACTAAACATTTGCCTTCTCCTGCACAAACTCCAGGGCTTTGGCAACCATATTTTTTGAACCGATAAATATGGGCGTGCGCTGATGCAGCTCGGTTGGTACAATGTCCAATATATTGCCTTGTCCATCGCTGCCAACACCACCTGCCGCCTCAACAATAAATGTCATTGGGTTGCACTCATACTGCAGGCGCAGTTTTCCTTTAGGGTTGCTTTTATCAGCCGGATAAATGAAAATACCACCTTTGATCAGCGTACGGTGCAGATCTGCTACCATGGAGCCAATGTAACGATGTGTATAAGGTCTTCCTTCTTCTTTTTTACTTTCCATACAATAAGTAAGGAAGTTCTGCATCCCTTCCGAGTACTTGTTGGTATTGCCTTGGTTCAGAGAATATATCTTACCATTCTGTGGAACTTTGATGTTGGGGTGAGATAGGCAGAACTCACCAATAGAAGGTTCAAGGGTAAAGCCGTTAACGCTCAGTCTTGTAGCATACACCATCATTGTGCTTGAGCCGTAAATGATGTAGCCGGCAGCCATCAGTTTGTTGCCGGGCTGTAGGAAATCTTCCTGAGTACAGGGCTGCCCCAATGGGCTCACGCGCCGGTAAATAGAAAATATGGTACCAATAGATGCATTCACATCAATATTCGATGATCCGTCCAGCGGATCAAACAATACTACGTATTTAGAATTGGCTGAGTAGGTATCTTCATAGCAAAGATGGTCTTCGTTTTCTTCAGATGCGATACCCGCACAATCTGTACTGTTCTTAAGTATATTGATCAGCGTGTCATTTGCAAACACATCGAGTTTCATTTGTTCTTCTCCCTGCACATTGGTAGCGCCATGTTGCCCCAGAATATCCGAAAGACCGGCTTTACGCACGTTTTTATTGATGATCTTACCAGCCAGACCTATATCTCTTAGCAATGATGACAGTTCGCCGGTAGCTTGTGGGAATTTTCTGGTTTCCTGGATGGTAAACTCATCCATGGTTACTAACATATTCTGTGACATTATGGTATGTTTAATTTTTTGCAAATTTAAAGTAAAATCTGCAGATAGGCTATATGTTATCCCCTTCATTTCGCGCTGAAAACAGCAATCTGGACTGATAAGTATATAGCTGAATGGTACACTCCCTTATTTGCCCCCATTGGCACGCAGATCATGCAGGCAGTTGCTGTCAAGCACAGGGACGGTAGAAAAGGCACCCAATCCCTGATGCAATTCTATCGCAAAATGCATCAGGCAGTTGTTGTTGGTACAATGAAAACCGTGAGCCACATCTCTGTGGGCAGTTTGTATAGGCGATCCCAGATCTACCAAGCCCAGCAAATGGCAGATCTCGTGTTCAATTACACTTGTCTCAAGTGCCACTCTCGTGATACCGCCAGGCTTACCGGAATGATCAAATATGTTTTTCCCCATCAGACAGACCGACGTATTTCTGAATGCGAATCCCAATGTGGTAACAGAGGTGTCATATCCATCGGTTATGAGTACGTAAACCGATATGGTGCTGCCGCTTGTGTAGGCGGTACGGTATGTTTTCTCAAGCAAAGCCGCTTTTATCGGGGTTATGCTATCGCCACTTCCGGGTATCTCTACCTGATTGATCATGATCCCTCCCGGTTTGTTACATATACTGTTTAGAAAGGTGAAAATTTTTGTGATTACTTGTGTATCAAGAGCGTATCCCGGCATGTACTGTATCTGTATGTTCAGCGCAGTAAACTTTGAAGCACTTAAAAGATCGTTTGCCGATTTACCCAATGTCTGGTTGCTGTAGCTGTCGGGTAGGGCATATGGGTCTGTATTTTCTTTTTTACAGGAAAAAAAGAAAACAGAGATCATCAGTATCGCCAGCAGCTGTTTCATAAGAACGGGTATAACATCGCTTTCAAAAATAAGCAATTCAATCTCATTTCTATTTAACGATTCCGCCTATCTTTTCTGGTATTCACTTTTTAGCAGAGCAAAGCAAATTGAATCGTCCAGGGTTCCGTTGTGATAGAAGTGCTCACGCAAAGTGCCTTCTTTGGTAAAGCCCAGCCCACCAACAATTCGCTGCGATGCCTCGTTGCCAGGTCCAACAAACGCTTCTATCCTGTTGAGTCCCATTTGCTCAAAACCGAACTTCACAGCCTCTGCCATTGCCTCTTTCATATAGCCTTTCTGTTTGGCGGTTTCATCGGTCATGGCGTAGCCCAGTTCTGCTCTCATATGATCTGGGTACCAGTTGTGGAAACCTCCTGAGCCTATCACCTTACCAGTTGTTTTCTCCACCAGTAAAAAGCGTTTATAAGTGCTGCGGTAGGTGCCTAGTCCGCCCCTCCATTTATTTTTTTCTTTCTCCAGTTCTTCTTCGCTTGTAAGCCCAAGGAATTTCATGATATAGTCATCCGGAAAGGAAGTGTATAGTTCCTTCAATACATCGGGGTTCAGTTCCTTCAGCAGCAGTCGTTCAGTTTCTATCAGGTTAGTCTGTATCTCCTTTTTAGCAGAGTCGTCTCCTTCGCCCATCCCGCCCAGTTTATACAGAAATATATGCTGCTGCTCTGGTGTGGTTAGCACTGCATTTGATGAGTTCTCCAGCTCGTAGCCCTTCAGTCCAGCCTTGATCAAATCGTCTATTTTCTTTTGCATGTCTGCAGCAAAATAGGTAATCGCAGGATAGCTAAATTTGTTGGTTTGGTGCAACCCAACCACAGCCAAACCATCAGATAGAATAGCCCATGGATAGGGGGTAGTAAATTTCGAAACAGCCTGAAAACCCAACAGTTGCCAGTACTCAATTGAGTCCTCCAGATCCTGCACCGGATGCGCCAGTTCACCGAACAATCCACTAGTCTTATTGATATACTTTTCCGGATTGAAATAATCCTGTTGGTTCATTTGCAGCATGCCGGGTCCGGGTGGTTGTTTGAAACCATCAATCATGCCTACCAGACTGATATTTAGTCCATCCGGCGAAGTAATCAGGTAGCGCTGCACAGCATCCGTTTTCTTCGGTTTCTGAACAAAACTGACCCCCTTTTTCTCAAGACCCTTAGCAACCTTATCTATGTTCTTTACATAGTAGGTGAGTGCCAGATATGGTTTGGGGTCTTTTCTCAGCATGATCAGCAATACACCGTCGCTTACCTGAATCCACGGGAACGGCCACTCAGCTCTCATCACCAGTTTAAATCCAAGTTGCTGGTAGTAGGCTAACGATATTTCCAGATCAGGTGTAGTGATTGTCAGTGCGGTTATTTCACCAAGAAAAGGAGTGGGCAAATTTTGCATAGAGTTAGTGTTCTTTAAAACAAAAATAATGAATGAGTGGTTTAAAATTTGTTTGGTTGTAGATGCGGTGTTTGCGTTCGATCAAAAAAAGAAAGGAACCACGGTGGCGGTTCCTTTCTTTTTTATGTTGGTAGCAAAAATTATTTTTTAAACTCAACCTTGTCGTTTACAATATTTATATCAGACGGGTAATCCTTATAACTCCATTTTTGTACCACTGTGCCTTCTTTTATAAGCATAAGTCCCGGATTGCTGCGCATAGCAGTTTTACTGGCTGTGCCATCAAGCGAGTAAGGTGGCAGCTTAATACCCCATTTGAAGAGGAACTTATTCGCATCTTCATAATTAGATGAGCTTAGTGCGTAAAAAGGCAAATGCAGTTGTGTAGCTTTGTCTATCAAGCTTTTCAGTTTTTCTACATTGTCCATATGCGCTTTATCAGGCTCGCGTACCATCCAAAACAAGGTATACCCTTTTGCAGTGAGTATCGCTCTGGTTTGATCCACGTTGTTTGAGTCTGTAAGTATAAAGTCATGGATCTCCGGCTCGCCTGTGGCTTCTTTTACTGTTTTGTCTTTGCGGTCCACAAATTTCCATGTGCTGTCCTGCCATGGATAATTCTGTATAGTAAACTCTTTCTTCTCACCGTTCTTTTCATAAATAAAAATAGACTCTATTACTGCAGGTTGGTAATCGGGGCCGGGCTGCATTTTCTCCAGTATGTTATTGCCCGGCTTGTATGGCATACAATCATTGAATGGCAAATGCTCCAGTGCCCACCATTGTATGCCCACCGAGAATACCACCGAAAGGATGAAAATTGCCATACTCATAGGTTTGCTAAAAAGGCTGGTAATGCGCTTGCGGTAAATAAATAGTATTAAAGACAGCACCGTCAATACTATATCCTTATAAAAGGTAGCCTCCGGTGAAATTTTGATACAAGCACCAAAGCAGCCGCATTCTTTTATTTTACCGGAATAGAGCGCATACCACGTAAGGTAAAGGAAAAATACATTGAGCAACAAAAGCAGGGCTGTAAAAAAACGTGAGGAAAAGCCCACAAGAATGGCCACGCCACAAACGATCTCAAGGGCAATCATAATGATTGACGAGATAAGCGCGTAATGGTCCATAAAACCCATAAAACTGGCCAGCATGGTCCAATGGTGCTCGGTGCAGCTTGCCTGTAGTACTTCATAAAATTCATTCATTTTGTAAACGAGTCCCAACGGGTCGTTGGCCTTCACAATACCGGAGAAAATGAATAATACGCCAATTACTATTCTGAGTAGCCAAAGAAAGTATTTCATAACTAAAAAAAATAACTATTATTTTGTAATCAAATTAAATAATGATTAACTGTTGGTTGAAAATAATACAAAAGCTAACATTGCACTTCAAACTTACAAGAACATTAAGACATCGCAAAGTTTCCTGATAATTATAAAGGTTCATTCACAAATAAGAAAAAATCACCAACCATGCTACAAAGTAAAAATAAGTCCCTCGATATTACACAGCCAGTTGTCATGGGTATTCTGAATGCAACACCAGATAGCTTTTTCAATAAAGGACAATCAAGTGACCCATCATCCCTACTGCGTGTAGCAGAAAAAATGTTAAAAGATGGAGCCTCAATCCTTGATATTGGTGGTGCCAGCACCAAGCCCGGACAGGACTGGGTTTCCTCCGATGAAGAATTGAAGCGCATTATGCCGGTGATCGAAGCCATAGTCAAACAATTCCCTGACACGTGGATATCTGTAGATACTTACAACGCTCCTGTGGCAAAAGCAGCAGTAGATGCAGGCGTATCTATCGTTAACGATGTGACTTCCGGTAGTTATGATAAAGAAATGATTCCAACTGTGGCTACACTTGGTGTGCCTTATATAATCATGCACATGCAGGGAACCCCTAAAACTATGCAGGTGGCCCCCGCATATACCGATGTGTTTGCAGAGGTGAAAGTTTTTTTACAGAAAACAATAGCCCGCTGCAAGTCCGCAGGAATTAACGAGATTATAGTGGATCCCGGTTTTGGTTTTGGTAAAACTGTTGAACACAATTACTCATTGTTGCAACTGGCAGGAGCTCTTTCTGTGCTCGGAAAACCAGTAATGGCGGGCCTATCGAGGAAGTCGGTGATCTGTAAACCACTGCACATAGATCCCGAACACGCCCTGAACGGAACTACCGCACTCAATATGGCAGCACTGCAGGCCGGTGCCAAAATACTGAGGGTGCACGATGTAAAAGAAGCGGTAGAGGTGGTGCAACTGTATAAGTGCATGGAAACATCGGCTAACTAATGCTTTACTATTGTTGATGGATAGTTTTGCTTGTTTGCAGTGCAATGACATTGCATTGTAAAAAGGCAAAAATTCCGGAATGGTTATTGCTTATTTCTTCAGGCCTGCAGGTTTTTTCACGCAGGCTGGGGAAATAGTCAGGAATTTGTGTGTCAACTGATGCTCAATATTCGTTTTGAATAACGAGGTGCTTGGCTATTGTTTTTTCCTGAAATGGTCGTCTGTAAGTGTGTGCAGAAATGCCTCCAGATCGTCTTTTTCATGCACCGACAGATTCAATGGTTTTTCGAGCAATGTATCAATATTGATCGGGTTTGGAACTACTTTGTACGGATTATCGTAAAACTCAATTACTTCACGTAGTGTTTTAAACATTCCGTTGTGCATATAGGGCGCTGTTATGGCAACATTTCTCAGACCAGGTACTTTGAATTTACCGATGTCTGATTTTTTTTTAGACACAACGTACCGTCCGGAGTCGTTCATATCTTTACCGTTGAACAAGCCAATATTTCTGAATTCGTCGCCTGTAAAATCAGGAGAAAAATGACAATCAAAACATCTGGCTTTTTCAAGAAATAACGTTCGTCCTCTAATTGCTGAAGCGCTTATTAGTGTTGAATCATCCTTTTCCATGTAGCTGTCATATGGAGTTGAAGAGGTTTCAAGTGTCCGCTCGTATGAGGCTATGGCAATCTTAAGATTTTTTTCATTGGGTGCTTCTTTGAAAATACGCTTGAACCAGGCATTGTAGTTGCTGTCGCTTTTTAATCTTTTCACAGCAACTGCAAGAGGTAGATTCATTTCAACTTTATTCTCGATCGGGAAACCCACTTGTTCTTCAAGAGTAGCTGCCCTACCATCATAGAAAAAGTATGGGCGATCTGCCATGTTAGCGCACGAAGGAGTGTTGCGGTTACCGACCTTGTGGTCAACACCCTTGCTAAAAGCAACTGTATCTGCAAACCCGAATTCCGGTATGTGGCAGGAAGCACAACTTATAGTACCATCAGAAGATAGGTTGGTTTCAAAAAACAAGATCTCTCCCAGCTGCTCCTTTGTTTTTGGCTGACCTTTAAACGAATACACTCTTACCGGCTTTTTGAGCCGCGCAAAAGAATAACACACGGAGATGGCAAGTATTAATACAATGATTGCCGATAATTTCTTCATAAATTAAACACTACTTTTATTTTCAATCTGCCATTTACGATGCAACAAATATGATGCTGCAAATTAATTATTCTTCGCACCCTGATCAATCCAGTTAAGTATCAACTTTGTTTGTACTGCAGTCAGTGCACTGGCTGGTGCTTTGGGCATTGTACCCGACGACACTTCAACATACAGCAGGCTTGCAGTTGGGTGATCCGTTATCACCAGGTGCTTGCTTTGTATGCTGGCGTAGGCTGCGGCACTGTCCAGATCAATATTGTTACCTGCATTTGCAGCACCCGAGTGGCAGGCACTGTTTAGGGCGCACCGCGTGGTAAATACAGGTATAATATCTGTTCTGAAACTCACTGTTGGTTCTACAGCCACAAAAGGTTCGTGGGTACACGAGCTTGCCGCTGCAACCAATAATATCATTGCAGCGGCAAGCTTCATTTTATCTTTGTTATTCTTCATACTCAAACATGCTGCCAATGTTATTGGCGATAGTGGTCGCCAGGGTAGGGTTGGCTGTTGGCGAGGTAAGATTGTTGTCTGTTTTGAAATTTACTCCACTCAAAAGCTTACTGAAATCGCAAGTCATATGTACGTATTGTGTGCCGCCAGAAGTTAGTATGTATGGAACCATGCTGCCGGATCGAGTTGGCATGGTTACGGTTCTTAGATTGGTGGCACCGCCTATCTCGTATACAAATGGCTTTAGATTCGCGCCGGTCTGCGCAGCTGTAGTGTCTGCTTTACCTTCCACCTTTACGAACATATACCCTTCTGTTGTATTGCCAAACCACATGTCCGTATTATTCAGCGCATGCGTTGATGCGAAGCTGGATGGTGCTATGCTGTTGTCTGCCGCCGATACTCCTACTGTGAACGAAACATTATCATAGGTGCCTACTGGCGCCTGTCCTACAAGATACTGTTCGGTGCCTATTGTTTTCAGAACATAAACGCCAGAAAATTTGTACGTTGTTCCGGTTAGGTTATGCAATGAAATATCGGTTATGTAGAATTGACCGGTAGATAGGCTGAAGTGCCTGCCCGTTCCGTCATCGTACAATGTAGTGTCGTCGGCTACTTCATTCGTGTCTATGTCGGTGTGCATATGTATGTATATCGTGCCTGTTGAGCTGGTGCTTTTAGTTTTACAGGAGCTTACAAAAATTATCAGGCTTGACACCAGTGCAATAAATGCCGTTGTTTTCAGTCTTTGATTTAATTTGATCGAGGTCATGACTATAAAGTTTTTGAAATTGTTAGAGATAGTTTTGGCTATGCGCCCTTTGGAGAAAATGCGAATAATATCCGCTATTTAAATCCATACATTATGCCAGCAAGTATATTCGCCTGTTGCGACATTTGCGGGCCGTTCAGGTTTTGATATACAGGCATCCCAAATTCAAGCTGAACTCTGAGCCTTTCAGTGAATTTCTTTTTCAGGTGGAAGGAAAGTCCTGCGTAAATATTGCATCTCGCTGCGCCGTAGTGGCTGCTGACCATTGTTGGGTCAGACATCTCATTAATGGGCGTACTTATTTCCTTATCAGTGCCCGAAATTTTGTCTGTTTGCACACCTTCTGCCCGCAGAGTTCCTCCCAGAAAATTAAGGAACCTGTATTCTGCCCACACATTTTCGCGGTATTCATTTCCGAATCTGTACCCGGCTTTGTTGTCGTTAAGTTTTATATCGGCTAAGGCTTCCGTACCCAGCGCCAGCTTTTCGTACCGCCGTACATAGGTTACACCCGGCATAACGCTTACCGACCCTGTGCCCGACTGCATGCAGTAAGCCATCCGCTCATTTGTACCTAGCATAGTAGTACCCTTGCAGGTAACTGATCCGGTTGGCAGACTTACAGCCAGACTCCCTATTAATTTGTACCGCGCCCTCCGAGAGAAATTGTATAAACCGTATATCCTCGTATCTGCCAAGGCTGATGTGGTACAATACATTGTTGAAGCCGGCATAGGCGCACCATTCATTATCATTGCAGGCATATCCATATCCATGCTGCAATAGTTATAGCCTCCCATAACCATAATGGTCAGCCTGTCTGTTATGCCATACATCAGCATCAGCATATGCATTTGCATGGTCATGGTTTGAGGTGCCATCATGTAAGTATTGTATATTTCTGCGTCGCTGGTTTTGCTGGTACCTGTTTGGTTGCCATTCATCAGCATATTCATATAGGTGTACGATACCATCCATTCGCCTTTGCTGTGAATGTGATCCGTCATGATCCCGGCGGGTGTTTCTGTGCCGGTGCAGCAGGAGCCATTGTTGCAGCAAGCCGCTGCTGTAGCTGGTATTTTTGGTAACTGTGTGTCTGGAACCACTTGCCCGTAACATTGTACAGAAAGGCAAATGGAACTTAGTAAAATTATTTTACGGTATAAGTTCATTTGTAATGATTTACAACAATGCCGTAAGTGCATTTGCACTTAATACACTGTATGAATAATAAGAAATACCCCCGTAGTTACAGGCGGTTACTTAGCAATGTAAATCACTATACTGTGGGTGGGTGGAACACCGAATGATGGTAAGAAAAGGTTTTCAGTTCATTGAAACTGAAGTATTTTTTGGCAGGTGATTCCGTAGTGTGGTACACTATCTCAAACTTTGCTTCGGGGCCAATCAGGTTCACTACCTGTTCGCTTTTTTGGTTAGTTGGGCTGGGCGATTGTTCTTTTGCTTCTTTAGCCAGCTTCTTTTTCAGGCAACATTTACCTTCGCAATGCAGCTCAGGTTTGTTTTTGTTCTCACAAAGTTTCTTTGCTATATAATCCTTCTGCGCATAGTATTCGGCTACTATAATAACCTGACTAAAGGTTTGTAGCAGAAAGCACACGAAAGCTAGTATGGCAATATATTTTTTCAGATAGCCTGTAAATTAAGTGTTACAAAGATAATTGATAATTTTCCTCTGTTTATTCAATACGCTTCTTTTTTTCACTGATTTTGGTCATGCTTAACTTTCGTCAAAGCAGGTTGAGGGAAATTTTGTAATTTCGGATGAATGAAAAGCTGGCATTGTTTTATACTGTTCGCAATTGGCTGTTTTGCACTTCAATGCAAATCTTCAGAAAGTACCAAAGTTACCGGTGGAGGAAAGGGTGGAAATGTTACTATCCTTGTTACTCCTGAGTATTACGGCGCTTATGTAGATACCTGCACTGTATATATTAAATATGGTACACTCGATGCGCCTGCAGGCAATGTTTACGATGATTCAGCAGTTTGCACCCTGATAGGCGGTATTTCCATCGCCACGTTCTCAAACCTCAAGATCGGTCTGTACTATTTCCTGGCAGTTGGGTATCATATGGAAGGCGGGCATCCGCCCGATGTTAAAGGGGGTGCTCAAAAGACCGTTCAATCCAATGGTACTGTGAATGTCTATGTACCAACCACCTGGTTTATCCCCTAATGTTTTTTTTGCCGGAGTAGATAATTGCTGTAATTTTAGATATAACTACTTTTAAAGGAACAATACTTAATGTGTTCCTAAACCCTTAAATAAATTGTTATGAAGCATCTATTCTTGTTGTGTTGTTTCCTTTTTTCCGCTGCCGTAATCAAAGCCCAGTTCAAAGACAACGTCATTGTGCAGCAGTCAGTTGATCCGTTGCCAATGAAGATCAAGGTAGACCATCCTATGGTAGGACTGGGGCCGAAGAATAACCACCGTGCCGGCAATACTGCTGCTAAACAGACATCGGGCACTACTACTCATGCCGATTGGTACGACCTCTGGGATGAGATGTTCGATACAACCTCTACTACGCTGCCGCACAGCTACTCCTATATTTGGGCTATATCTCCCGATAGCAACATTCATGATCTTTCGGGGTACTATGCACCATACTATATGTTTACTCATGGCATGGGCATGTCTTTCGATCCGTCAGACAGCGCTTATTACTACCACGCGTTCGATACGTCTTACCGCGTGTCGGCACCATTTGATTTCAGGTTGCCTTATCAGCTCGATAGTTTCTGGTTTCCGGGTGAATACTATCGATATGACACAACATTCGCAAACGTAGATAGCATTATCGTTGAATTCCTTGTTACTCAAAACGGAGGTCTGCCTGACTCCGGTGCTTATGCACTCATCGCATCCAGTCCGGCTGCTATGTACCGGCCTTTTACGCACGATTCCACACCACGTTTTGCCACGGCCAGATATTTTAATGCTACCGACAATTGCATTGATCCACTGCTCACAAAAACCGCGCACCAGCGCTTTGCTTTCCCCCTCACAGCTTTCGATCCGTTTACGCTGCGGCATGTAAAATTCAACTTGCCTACACCTATTACTGTGCCACCCGGCAAATACCTTGTAGCCTACATTTATTTTAAAAGCCAGGTCACCTATCCTGTTGGTACGTCAAGTTATGCATCCAACTACTACTGGCTTTTTGCAGGTGAGCCTAATGGCACTTCCAACTGGTTTCCACAAAGTGCGCGCAATATTGGTATAGGATTTCCCGGCTCTCACCAAAATGGCCTCATTGCTACTAACCAGATCAGGTACAACAATACCGGTTTTGTGTTCAACAGCCACAATGTACTCATACCAGCATCTGCCTACGCCAATACCGGTGCCAATTTACCACCGGGTTTCACCGTACCACAAATGTCTTTCCACATTACCTGGTCAGAGACCCCGTCACTTGCAGTTGCTCAGCCTTCTGTTGCTGCTCCATCTGTTACCGCATATCCTAACCCGGCCTCAGGCAGACTAAACTTTTTGGTGGATAATACCGGTGGGTCAGATGGTACGCTTTCTTTGTTCAATATGATAGGGCAGGAAGTGGCAACCAGAAACATTACCGGGGCTGTAAAGGATATTTATACAATAGATACCCGTTCGTTTCCGGGTGGGGTTTATTCATGGCAGTTGGTTTCAAACAACAGCCGGACCACAGGAAAAATCGACATTATTCATTAATGCGGTCTTTTTCTCTGTGAAACGGAGTTGATTTTCTATTTCGGGTTATTTTAATGTCCTAAAATTTAAATAGTCGATTTGTGGCATACTATTTGCTGTTTACTTATCATGCAGATATATTTTGACTCGGGTTGAATTGTTACTATTCGTTCAAAAAAAACGGGATTAGGATTTAATTATAAATATAAATATCTGTATCGTTTTATCTGAAATCCGCAATTTGAATGTACCTTTAATGCCTTAAACAAAAAAATCATACTTAATTATCAATTCCAAAAAAAAATAGTGATTATGAAAAAATCTTTTTTACTCTTTTCTGCTTGCTTAGTTGCGGGTTTCGCTCAGGCGCAAAGCCGTGTGAGCTCAAAAGCCCAAAGCCTCAACACCTCTACAGAGGCACCGTTGCCTGTTGTTATCAATCCTGTTGCACCTGCACCAGTAACTGCACCAGCTGTAAACAATCAGCCAGTTGTTGGACCAGTTGCTCCTCACAGCGGCGCAAAAACTACAGTTGCCCTGCAAAGGTGGTACAACTTCGCCGACGATATGTTAGCACCTTATCAGGCTTATATGTCTAAAGGTACTTACTACTATGGCTACTCTATGTGGAACGATACTACTGGATGGATTGGTTACACTGGCGGTACTAGCCCATACTCACGTTCTATGAACTTAAGTATGGCTATGGGTTTTGATCCTACTTACTCAAGTACTGCTCTTCCTAACTACGGTTGGAATACTATGGGTTCTGGTGCTGTAAATGATTTCTCTGGTTTGATGGCTATCACTTATGCTGATGCTTATACCATCGACTCAGTTCATGTTGCTGGTTGGTACACACGTAATTATGGTACTCCTGCTAAAACTGCAGTTGTTGATACCCTGATTATTTCCTTTGTGATTTCTCCAAGAACTGGTTCAGGAATCGACATGCCTAACATGTCTTTCACTTCTCCGCCAGCAGGATACGGTGTTCTGTCTATCAGCTACAAAGATCTGTATCATGATATTGCTAACAACAGAGGTGCTCACGCAGGTGGTGGTGTGTTAGCTTCTTATGTTTACAAATTCCCATTAACTGGTGCAGATTCTACATCTAACTCTAATGCAGATGTTTGTTGGTACCCACGTCGTTCTACAGATCCAGCTATCAGTGTTCCTGTTCCAGCTAACAACGTTATGGCTATGACAGCTACTTTCAAGAGCGGTGATAACACTTTCCTTCCAGGTGGCGATACTATCCGTTATTCTAACGGTACTGCTATCACTGGATACAAATTCAACAACTACGCTATGCAGGTTGCTTTCGCTGCAACTCCTACAGCTCCTACAGCACTTACAGACGTAACTTGGCCTTTTGTTGAAAACACAAACCAGTCTTGCGGTTATTTCATGTTCGCTTCAGGCGGTTGGGGTGCTCCAGATCCTAAGTACTATCCTCAGTGGGACATTATTTCTGGTTCTTCTACAGTTCCTGGTCCTGCAGTTGCTCAGTACCCACGTTTCGGATACCATGCAGTATGTAACACTTGTAACGTAATCGGTATCGGTCTTGATACTAAAAACGTAAACACTATTTCTAACGTAGTAGTTGCTCCAAACCCAGCTAACAACGTTCTGAATATTTCTTTCAATTCTGCTAACACTGGTGCTACTGTTACTCTGACTAATTCTATCGGACAGCAGGTTGCTTCTCAGGTAGTTGCTAACGGTAATGCTTCTTTCAACACTGCTAATCTTGCTGAAGGTGTATACATCTACGGTATTGATGCAAAAGACGGTAAGTCTACAGGACGTGTTGTTATAGCTCACTAATTGTTACAACAATAATTTTTGAAAAAGGGCAGGTTTTCCTGCCCTTTTTTTATGCCCTGTAATGGGTACTATTGCATGAAAATAAAAAGTGATTTGGTATTGATAAATCCAAAATATCTCCATACCTTTATATGGCGGGCAATTGTTATGGAAATAGAAACCGGCTCATATCGGGCAAGTGAACACTATCTATACCTGCTGCACAAGATCAATCACAATTTCAAAAATAAAAGTCCTTATGAACAGATCATTTTTAATTCTTTGTACTTGTTTGTTTTCATATTTGGCTCATGCGCAGCAGGCTGCGAATACTAGTGCGAATAAACGCATTGGATCGGCACACGCACCGGCAGTTGCTGATCTAAATGCGTCGGCCCCGTTAACGGCTCCGGCTGTAAACAACCAATCGGCTACCTCACCGCATAGTGGCGCAAAAACCACGATACATTTATATAGGTGGTACAACTTCGCCGACGATATGCTGGCTCCTTACCAGGCGTATATGTCCAAAGGCACTTACCACTATGGTTACTCCATGTGGAATGATACCACGGCATGGATTGGTCGTACAGGTAGCACCAGCAATTACACCCGTTCCGAAAACTTAAGCATGGCAATGGGTTTTGACCCTACTTATTCCAGCACCGTTCTTCCCGGCTATGGCTGGAATACTTTCGGCACTGGGGTTGTATATAGTTTCTCCGGCGCCATGGGCATCACTGCAGCCGATGCCTATACCATCGATACTGCTTTTGTTCCGGCTGTGTACACACGTAACCATGCTACGCCCGCTAAGAGTGCTGTAGTAGACACGCTGATACTCTCCTTTGTAGTTTCGCCAAGAACAGGTACTGCTATTGATTTGCCCGCAATGTCTATTACTTCTCCACCGTCTTCATATAGTGTTACTCCTGTATCTTACAGAGATTTGTATCACGATATTGCGAACAACCGTGGGGCTCACAACGGGGGCGGTACGCTTGCTTCTTATGTCTACAAATACTTGTTGACCAACGCTGACACTAATACGAATACTGATGTTGCTTTATGCAAATATCCTCGCCGAACAGCTGATCCTTCTATCGGGGTTCCGGTTCCGGCCAATCACATCATGGCTATGACAGCTACTTTCAAGAGCGGTGATAACACATTCCTCCCAGGTGGCGATACTGTTCGCTATTCAAATGGTACTTCTATTACGGGTTATAAATTCAACCACTATGCTATCGACGTTGCTTTTGCCACAACACCAACGGCACCAACAGCGCTTACCGATGTAACCTGGCCCTTCTGCGACAACGGTAATCAGTCATGTGGTTACTTCCTGTTTGCCTCCGGTGCGTGGGGTGCACCCGGTAGTAATTATACGCCTCAATGGAACATCTTCAATGGTACTACAACCGCCCCTACGCCTTCTATTGCGCAATATCCGCGCTTTGGCTACCATGTAATTTGCAATACTTGTTCGATAGTCGATTTCCTGCCTATCACTCTTGGTACCGAAAAAGCACGCGCTATTTCCAATGTGGTAGTTGCGCCAAACCCAGCTAACAACGTTGTGAATATTTCTTTTAATTCAGCTAACACTGGTGCTACTGTTACTCTGACTAATTCTATTGGCCAGCAGGTTGCGTCTCAGGTAGTTGCTACCGGTAATGCTTCTTTCAACACTGCTAACCTTGCTGACGGTGTGTACATCTACACAATCGATGCAAAAGACGGTAAGTCTTCAGGGCGTGTTGTTATTGCACATTAGCTGATCCCCCAAACAGTCCTTATGAAAAGATCATTTTTACTTCTTTGTACATGTCTGGTTACCTGTTTGGCTCTTGCCCAAAGACCAATGAAAGCTGGTGCCCAAAATCACAATCCATCTACCGAGGCGCCTGCACCTATGGTTGCTGGTCCGTACGCACCTGCGCCAATCATTGCACCTGTAGTAAACAACTACTCGGCCACCGTGCCGCTCACTCCTCATAGCGGCGCAAAAACAACAATAACATTAGGCAGATGGTACAACTTCGCGGACGATATGCTGGCACCTTATCAGGCTTATATGTCTAAAGGCACCTACTACTATGGTTACTCGATGTGGAACGATACCACTGCATGGTTCGGTTATACCGGTGGCACAAGTAATTACAAGCGTTCAGAGAACTTAAGTATGGCTATGGGTTTTGATCCTACTTATTCAAGTAGTGCTCTTCCTAACTATGGTTGGAATACCGCAGGCGCTGGTGCAGTATATGATTTCTGTGGTGAAATGGCCATCACGTATGCTGATGCCTATTCCATTGACTCGGTTCATGTTGCCGGCTGGTACACACGTAACTATGCTACACCCGCTAAAACTGCTGTAGTAGACACACTGATCCTTTCTTTTGTGGTCTCTCCAAGAACCGGTACTACACTTGATTTGCCGGGGGCAACGATCTCTTCTCCTCCTGCAGGGTATGGTGTATTGTCTATTAATTACAAAGAGTTGTACCACGATATAACCAACAACAGAGGTGCGCACAGCACCGGTGCTGCTTTAACCGCTTATGTTTACAAGTTCCCATTGACTAGTTCAGATTCAACTTCTAACTCTAATGCAGATGTTTGCTTCTATCCGCGCCGCTCCACAGATCCGGTTATCAGCGTACCGGTTCCGGCAAACAACATCATGGCTATGACCGCTACTTTCAAAAGCGGTGACACCAGTTATCATGGTTCCGATACTATTCGTTATTCAGATGGTACTTCAATCACCGGGTACAAATTTAATAACTATGCAATGCAGGTTGCTTTCGCTGCTACTCCTGTTGCTCCTACAGCACTAACCGATGTAACATGGCCTTTTTGCGAAAACACCAATCAGTCATGTGGTTACTTCCTGTTTGCCTCAGGTGCATGGGGCGCTCCCGGCAATAAGTACACACCGCAGTGGAACGTCTTTAATGGTACTACATCAGCTCCTACGCCATCTATTGCGCAGTATCCGCGATTTGGGTACCATGGAAAGTGTAATACTTGTTCTTATGTCTTTGGTTGTTGGATACCAGGTGGTGTTGAAAAAATACCCCCCATTTCTAACGTTGTAGTTACCCCAAATCCTGCCAATAACCTACTCAATATTTCATTCTCTTCAGCAAATGCAGGAGCCACAGTTACACTAACCAATGCTTTCGGACAGCAGGTTGCGTCTCAGGTAGTTGCTACCGGTAATGCTTCTTTCAACACTGCAAACCTTGCTGATGGTGTGTACATCTACACTATCGATGCAAAAGACGGTAAGTCTTCAGGGCGTGTTGTTATTGCACACTAATTGTTGCAACAATAATTTTTTGAAAAGGGCGGGTTTCCCTGCCCTTTTTTTTGTGTGCCGTTAATGGCATCGTTTTTTTAATATAATTAGCCTCATGGTATTGCAAAAATGAAAGTATATACATACATTTATATCGGATTGGGAATATTAAAGCGAAAATTATTTTTGTTTCATACTAACTTTGATCAAATTTAAACGCCTACAAGGTACACTCCCTATTTTTTTCTCATACTGGTCATTAGCGATTAGTATGACTTCTATTGCTTTTACAGATTCAATGTATATACACGAAATTGGAATACTACACATTTTAAAATACTTCGCATGAAAAAAAACATTATTCTGATTCCTTTGCTTGGACTGTTACTGTATGTCTGTTTTTCAAGTAATAAGTATGGGTATGGAGCAACTTCTGGCGCACCTCTTGTCAATGGCGCAGTTGGCAGTGGCGGATGCAGTTGCCATTCTTCATCTACAAGCATTTCCGTAAGTGTACAGCTACTTAATGGAACAACACCGGTAACGACCTACGTGCCCGGCGCAACGTATAAGCTGAAAATTACCGGAACAAATGGGAGTAGTTCCACATTGCCCTATTTCGGATTTCAGGCATGTATTGTAAAAGCCTCCGGTGCAGGCTCGTCAAGTGCGGTTGGGGTAGGAACACTGGGAACACCACCTTCTACCAATACGCATGTTTTCACTGCCGGCTCTGGGAGTGGAATACAGGTATTTGAACACTTTAGTTCGACCTTCGGTGACGGCGCTATAAATTCAGGAGCTGGCGGAGGTTCAGGAACTGTTTATGTAGATTCTATTAACTGGACGGCACCTGTTGCAGGTACCGGAAACGTAGTATTATACGGTATTCTGAATGCTGTAAACCATGATGGCGGCAGTGGTGGTGATTTATATAATGCTGCATCCCCAGTAACCATTTTTGAGCAGGTTGCGCCAATAACCGGTACAACTTCTGTTTGTCTTGGCGGCACTACTATATTATCAGATCTTACTTCTGGTGGAACATGGAGCACCACCGCCGGTACCGGATCGGTATCGCTGGCTGCTTCAGGCACCACAGTTACAGTTACCGGTGTGGCTGCAGGTACAGCAACCATCAATTATAATGCTGGTAGCTCCGGCACAGCTTCAACTACTGTTACAGTTATTGCAGCACCGTCACCCATTACAGGTACATTCACAGTTTGCACAGGCAGCACTACCGCACTCAGCGATGCTACTACCGGCGGTACGTGGAGCACTACAGCAGGCACAGGTTCAGTAACTCTTTCTCCTTCAGGTTCAACAGTTACAGTTACGGGTGTTACTGCCGGTACCGCCCAGGTAAGTTATACAGCAAGTACCACGGGTTGTTCTGTAGCAGCTACTGTTACAGTTAATGCTACACCCACACCTGGCATTATCTCAGGTCCGTCTTCTTTCTGTATTGGTACTCCGGGCACACTCACGGGCTCACCTTCGGGTGGTACCTGGGTGGCAAATACTGCCGGTGGTTTTGCAACAATTGGCGCCACTACGGGTATTGTAAGCGGCACATCAGTTGGGCTTGTATCTATATCGTACGGAATAACAAGTTCCGGTTGTACCAGTTTTGGCACCAGAATAGTAACTGTTAATGCGGCGGCAGCAAGCATATCTGGTACACCAACAATGTGCCAGGGTACTACTACCATTCTTACCGATGCGTCAGCCGGAGGAACATGGAGTACAGTCGCCGGCACCGGATCGGTATCGCTGGCCGCCTCGGGCACCACGGTTACTGTTACTGGCGTATCTGCCGGTACTGCAACTGTAAATTATACATTAGCTACAGGTTGTGCTGCATCCATTGTAGTAACGGTCAATCCGTTGCCTGCTGCAATCACCGGCCCTACAAACGTTTGCGTGGGAGCCTCCACAACTTTATCTGAATCCACCTCTGGTGGCGTCTGGTCCAGCAGTAACTCATCTATTGCGTCCGTTGGCTCCCTTACAGGCAACGTCAACGGTGTGGCAGTAGGCACTGCAACTATTTCTTATACGCTCACAGGTACCGGTTGTTTCATAACACAAGCCGTTGCTGTCGATCCCTTACCAACAGCTATTACAGGCCCATCAACAGTGTGTGTAGGCGCAGTGGTTGCGGAGTCCAGCACGCCCGCAGGTGGTACCTGGACCAGCAGTCTTTCCAGTATTGGTTCGGTTGATGTAGTAGGTAACGTTACCGGTGTAAGCGCAGGCACAATTACTATCAACTACGCACTAAGCACAGGTTGTCAGGCTACAAAGCAGATCACTGTGAATACGTCGCCGGCAGCAATAACCGGTAGTCTTAATTTATGTATTGGCAGCACTTCAACACTCAGTAATACCACAACCGGTGGGACATGGTCCAGCACCACTACTTCAGTTGCTACCATCGGTTCCGCATCTGGCTTTGTGAATGCGCTGACCATAGGCACCAGCCTGATCAGCTATACCCTGGCTTCATCGGGATGTGCTGCTACAGCAACAGTATCTGTAAATACATTGCCGTCTGCGGGTACCGTTACAGGTGCATCTTCAATTTGTGTAGGTACTAACACCACATTGTCAAACGCTACTACCGGCGGACGATGGAGCAGTACAAATACATCCATTGCAACCATTGGTTCAACCTCAGGAACAATGACCGGGGTTGCCGCCGGCACTGATACTATCATTTACACAATAACCACGGGCCCCGGATGTACGAATTCTGTTTCATTCCCGGTTACAATCAATCCTAACCCAACAAGTATTACCGGTAGTGCAACCGTATGTGTAGGCGCATCAACTACATTAGCATCTACACCTTCTGGTGGCACCTGGACAAGTGGTACGCCCGCAGCAGGTACGATCAATTCACTTGGATCTGTTACAGGTATTGCAGCAGGGGTTACTAATATCACCTACGCACTCTCTACCGGCTGTAAAACTGTTAGGCAGCAAACTATAAACGCTATTCCTGCGGCCATCTCCGGCCCTTCACAGGTTTGTGTAAATTCAACCATTACTCAAACTGATGTTACAACCGGCGGTACATGGAGCAGCAGCGCTCCTGCTATCGGATCAATCAACGCAGGTGGTGTGGTTACGGGTGTTTCGGCAGGTATCCCTGTTATCACCTATACATTACCTTCAACGGGTTGTTTCAATACCAAACCAATTACAGTTAATCCGCTCCCTGCTGCAAGTGCAGGCTCAAGTGTTGCTATTTGTACGGGTGGCTCAACCACTTTGGGTGCATCTGGCGGAGGAACATACTCTTGGACACCGGGCACTGGCTTGTCCTGCTCTACATGTGCGAGCCCTGTTGCTACGCCGGTCACAACTACTACTTATACCGTTACTGTTACTTTGCCTACAGGTTGTTTGGCAAAATCATCGGTAACAGTTTCAGTTAATCCGCTTCCTGCCGCTATCGCTGGTTTGTCTGCTGTGTGTGAGGGCGCGAGCATTAACCTTACCGATGCTACAGCTGGTGGTACCTGGAGCAGTGGTGCTACAGGTACAGCTACCGTTGTATCGTCCGGTACAACAGGTACAGTTACAGGTGTTGCTGCGGGTGTTGCCACTATTACTTATGCATTGGGCACTGGTTGCCTTGTTACCAAAAACGTAAGCGTAAACGCTGCACCAACTGCTATATCTGGTGCGTCGTCTGTTTGCGTAGGCTTAACAACTACCCTTACAGATGGTGTAAGCGGCGGTACATGGACCAGCAGTAATACGGCTCGTGCTACAGTAGGCTCTTCTACCGGCGTAGTAACCGGGGTAGGCGCTGGCTCAGTTAATATTACCTACACTGTAGCCGGTGGCTGCTTTGTTACAACAACACTTACCGTAAACCCACTTTCTCCTATCACCGGGCTTAGCTCGCTTTGTGCTGGTTCTTCTACAACATTATCAAATGCCACTTCAGGTGGAACGTGGAGTAGCAGCAACACCGCTGTTGGCACGATTTCTACGGGTGGTGTATTCAGTGCTCTGGCACCGGGTAACACAACAATTTCTTATAGCTTACCAACAGGCTGTACAGCCACTCTGACTGTCACAGTTATTTCAGCCCCTGCCCCTATCTCCGGTTCAAACCGTGTTTGTCTCGGATTCACAACAACACTATCTGACCCGGGCGGTGGCGCGTGGTCAAGTAGCACTCCATCTATTGCCTCAGTTGGTTCGGCATCAGGTGTGGTAACCGGCGTATCGCTCGGAGTAGCCACCATAACTTATTCACTCGGCACAAGCTGTATTGCAACAATGCCGATAACTGTAAGTCCTAATCCTGTAGCTATTGTTGGTGCCTCAGTTGTTTGTGAGGCATCTACTATTGCACTCACCGATGCTACATCTGGTGGCACATGGAGCAGCAGCAACGCCAATGCCTCGGTAGGTTCTACCGGTGTGGTTACCGGTGTTGCCGGCGGACCTTCAGTGATCTCCTATACATTGTCAACAGGTTGTTTTGCAGTGAGAGGAATTACAGTAAGTCCTTTGCCGGCTGTTATTGGCGGTACTACTTCATTATGCCAGGGCAGTACATCAACCTTAACTGATGCCACAACGGGTGGTACGTGGAGCAGTAGTAATACTGCCGTAGGTACAATATCAACCGCTGGCATATTCAATGCCCTTACTGCGGGTACAACTACTATCTCTTATGCAGCAGGTGGTTGCACAAGAACTACCGTAGTTACTGTAAATCCGCTGCCTGCATCTATAACAGGTGTGACCAATGTTTGTGTGGGTAATACAACAACACTCAGTGATGCCACTGGTGGCGGCACATGGAGCTGCACACCTACTACCACGGCAACGATCGGTTCAACTTCAGGTATAGTTACAGGTGTTGCTACAGGTGTTGCTTCGGTAGTTTATACTTTGCCTACGGGCTGTTCAAAAACAACATCGGTTACAGTAAATGCATTGCCTGTAGTGGCGCCAATTGCTGGTTCGTCGACTGTATGTACAGGTGTAACCACTGCACTCACTGACGCTACGCCTGGTGGGGTATGGAACAGCAGCGCTACTGGTATTGCCACAATATCTACTTCTGGTGTGTTATCTGGTATTGCACCGGGTACAGCTAATATTACGTATACTGTTACAGGCACTGGCGGCTGCGCTACATTTGTAACATTCCCGGTAACGGTTAATGGGTCTCCATCTCCTGTTACCGGTACGCTTACCGTATGTGTTGGTTCTTCAACCACACTTTCTGATGCAACTGGCGGTGGCACATGGACAAGTGCTGTTACCGGTGTTGCCACAATCGGTTCTGTATCAGGTGTTGTTAACGGTGTAGCGGCTGGTACATCTGCTGTTACATATACCATTGGCAATGGTTGTACAGCAACTGCAGTTGTTACAGTAAATCCTTTACCAACGGCTATTGCCGGCCCGTCTACTGTTTGTGTAGGCGCTACGATTACATTAACCGATGCGGGCGGCGGCACTTGGGCTAGCAGCGACCTATCGCTGGCTATCATAGGCACTACCTCCGGTGTTGTTACCGGTGTGGCGGCAGGTACCGTTTCAATTACCTATACGTTGCCTACCGGTTGTGCTGCAGTAACAACTGTTACAGTTAATCCACTGGCCAATGCCGGCACAATTTCCGGACCTACAAGTGTTTGTGCCGGATCCACGATCACATTGACTGATGGTGCGCCGGGAGGTGTATGGAGCAGCAGCAGCGCAAACGCTACCGTAGGGTCTACTGGTGTTGTTACCGGTGTTACCGCTGGTACTGCAACTATAAGCTACACTGTTACCAATTCATGTGGTCCAGTTTCGGCTACTTATGCGGTTACAATTAATCCGGCACCGGATGCAGGTAGTATATCAGGGTCTACCTCAGTTTGTGTAGGTTCCGGCATCACACTCGCAGATGCTGCATCAGGCGGTACTTGGTCTAGTGCTACTCCGTCAGTGGCTACTGTTGGTTCGGCATCTGGTACCGTTACAGGTGTAGCAGTAGGCACAGCTACAATTTCTTATACCGTTACAAATATTTGCGGAACGATTGCAGCTACATACAACGTTACAGTTGCTGGTCCGCCATCTGCAGGTACCATCACAGGTACCGACAGTGTTTGTCAGGGCGATACTGTTCGCCTGCATGATTTGGTTACCGGTGGTACCTGGTCATCTGCGTTGGGCAATGCTACTGTAGATGCTACAGGTCTTGTAACAGGTGTTACCGGCGGCATAGATACCATCAAGTATACAGTTACAAATTCCTGCGGCTCGGGTACGGCTACGTTAATAATGCATATAAGGCTGCATTCTGTTTGCAATGTAGGTGTTGACCCGGTGCCTGCATCAGTTGCTGGTATCAGTGTTTATCCAAATCCATCTAATGGCACATTTACTGTAGAGATCCCTGAGCTCCGTGGTGAGGCAGCTATTGTGGTTTCTGATGTACTGGGCAAAGTAGTTGAGCAGCGCATTGTAAAGACAGCAGGCAAAACAGTGCTGGAATTAAGAAACGCAGCAATCGGTACTTATTTGGTAAAAGTAAATATGGGAGGCGGTTCATTCAGGCAAAAAATAGTGATCTGGTAATAGCTACCAAGTCATAAGATTAAATCATCAGTTCCGGAGTCAAATTGATTCCGGAACTTTTTTTATACCCTACGCCAGTTTTGAGTATTATGTATCCGGGGTAGTAAGAGTATTCCCTGCCTGCAAAACGCGTACATTCTTACGAATTTTGCCTAAATTTGTTTTTTGAATAATTGTATATATCTTTTCCAACGGAAACGATTACAAACACTGGATTTTATGGTATCAAAGCGTACATTTTTATTTTTATTGTTTTTTGCATGCGCAGCCGGTTCTCTGCAGGCGCAGTATATCTATACTTTTGCCGGCACAGGCTATGGTGCAGGCTTGGGCATTGGCGGTCATACCGGTGATGGCGGACCAGCTAAATACGCCCGAATGAACGCATGCACCGGTGTTTGCTACGACGGTGCCGGCAACCTGTACATCGCTGATATGGCAAACAACGTGGTAAGAAAGGTCGCTACAAATGGCTACATTTCCACCTTCGCCGGCTGCGATACCGCGGGCTACAGTGGCGATCTGGGTCCTGCTACAGCCGCAAAGCTGAATAAGCCCTATGGCGTTGCTTCAGACCACACAGGTAATGTGTACATTTCAGACCGCGATAATCATGTAATTCGTAAAGTAAGCGTTTCCGGTACTATCACTACCTACGCAGGTATTGGCGGTTCTGTTGGTTATTCAGGCGATTTGGGTCCTGCTACAGCTGCCGAATTAAATACGCCAGAAGGTATTGCAACCGACAGTACAGGTAATCTCTACATTGCTGATTTTAATAACCATGCCGTACGCGTAGTGTGGGTAGGTGGTTCTATACAGACATATGCAGGCACCGGCACTATGGGCTTTTCAGGCGATGGTGGTCCTGCACGTTTGGCTCGGTTACACGGACCTGCTGCAGTAGCTGTTGATCCTCTGGGCACCGTTTACGTAGCAGATTATTACAATAGTGTTGTTCGTAAAATTGACGCTTCCGGCGATATCAGCACCTTTGCAGGCACAGGTATTACAGGCTACAGCGGCGATGGCGGCCAGGCTAATTCGGCCCGTCTCTACTATCCTTCCGGTGTTGCTGTTTTTGGTTTTGGTCCGGTGTATATATCAGATCAGGGTAACAATGCGGTGCGTTCGGTAAGTTCATCTGGCGTTATCTCTACAGTTGCAGGTACACATACCAACGGTTATACAGGCGACGGAGGTATGGCGGTTGTGGCTGAGATCAGTTCGCCTAAAGGTATTGCTGTTGATGCTTTGAATAGATTGTTTATTGCAGATTACGATAACAATGTGATAAGGGTGGTAAGGTCTAACACAGGAGTTAATGAACTCAGCAAAAAAGACAATGGACTGACCATTTATCCAAATCCATCTTTTGGTACCGTAACTATACAACTGCCTGTTGCAGGTGTAGCTTCAGAACTCACCGTAACTGATGTTACCGGAAGAGTAGTAGATACAAAATCGATTCCTGCAAATGCATCTGCTAAGTTTAGTTATAACACGACCGGCCTCCCAGCGGGCAGTTATGTCGTGAAATTGGTATCTGGCTGTAATACATTCAGAGAGAAGCTGGAAGTTTATTAATAGCTCCTTAAAGTCATTTAATGCGAATATCCGATGGGTATTCGCATTTTTATTTATAGTACTATGGCAATTTCTTATTGCTGTTTCATTTTCGATTGTTTTAACTTTGCAGGAAATTAAAAACAAATAAAATTACAGTTATGGCATTTACACTTCCCGCACTCCCTTATGCACACGACGCATTGGAGCCACATATTGATACCCTGACCATGCAGATTCACCATGGCAAGCACCATCAGGCCTATGTAGACAACCTGAACAAAGCGCTAGCTGGTACCGAAGGAGAAAACAAATCTATCGAGGAGATCATGGCCAACATTTCTACTTACCCAATGGCGGTAAGGAATAACGGTGGCGGACATTACAACCACTCTTTATTCTGGTCGATTCTGGGACCTAATGCAGGCGGAACGCCAACCGGCGAACTGGCTGATGCTATCAACAGCACTTTTGGTTCTTACGATGCATTGGTTGAAAAAATGAGTACTGCAGGCGTTACCCGTTTTGGCAGCGGCTGGTCTTGGTTATTAGTAAAAGACGGCAAACTGGAAGTTTCCTCTACGCCAAATCAGGATAATCCACTGATGGATATTGCTGAAGTAAAAGGCACTCCGATACTTGGAATTGACGTTTGGGAACATGCATATTACCTGAACTATCAAAACAGGCGTCCCGACTATCTGAAAGCGATCTGGAACGTGATCAACTGGGACGCAGTAAGCGCAAGATATAAAGCGGCACTCTAGTAACTTTTTTGTGATTTTTTACAGGAAGCCTTGCACATTGTTGCGAGGCTTCTTTGTTTTAGTAATTTCATCTCGCCAGGTCCTGGAGCATAGCCTTTGCCCGCTCGTTGCCGGGATGCCTTTTCAGCAGATGTTCTAAGCTCTTTCTTGCCTTATCGGGCTGCTGGTTGTTGTGGTACCATACTGCCAGATTGATCAGGTTCTGTTCATAATCAGGGTCCAGGCGGTTGGCGCGCTGCATATAGTCATAGGCCATTGTGTTGTTCCCTTGTTGCATATAGATAAAGCCAAGGTTGGTGTTCGCGCTGATATGATCGGGGTTTTCGGCTACCACGAAATTGAACACAGTGAGAGCATCCGCAAGCTTATTCAGTGCCAGCAGGCACGTGCCGTATTTATTCTGGAAGTCCATTGAATACTTCCATATCTCGGTGGCTCTCTTGTACCATGTTAATGCACTATCAGGTTGCTCCAGCTGGTAATAACATTCACCTACGCGGTAGGCGGTCCACGCATCGGTTACCGAAGCGGCATTGAGTACCCTTGCATAAGCAACAGCCTTCTGATAATCGTGCAGCAGGTAGTAAG
This sequence comes from uncultured Bacteroidota bacterium, assembly GCA_903829015.1. Lineage (GTDB taxonomy): Bacteria > Bacteroidota > Bacteroidia > Chitinophagales > Chitinophagaceae > Nemorincola. The sequence continues at coordinate 5,274 of CAIKOJ010000032.1, read as the reverse complement.
CACGTATAAAATCCTTGTTTTGTTTCTTGCTGGCTTCAATGTCACTTTGTTTGCTGAGATACAAAATGGCTGAGTCCAGCAGCCCTTTAGACTGGGCATAACGCTCATAAAACTCCATATATCCACGTGCTATAGTAATAGCATCGGGGTGGTCGTTGTTGAAGCATTTCAACCCAAAAAAAGCAGTGATCTTTTTGGCTGCTGTATCCGCAATTGGTCTTCTGCGTATGTAATGGTCTGTTACCGCCACATGTGGTATATCTATGCTGCCGTTTTGGGGCATATGGCAGGTAACACAATCATTGTTCTTTGCAGCCCGTGCCTGCATGGTTTCAGTGCATTGCTTTTGCCCGCCACCGTGGCAGCTTTGGCAAGCGTTCAGGTATTTGATCCTTGGCGTTGCCTTAACGCTTATGTGCGGGTCGTGGCAGTTGATACAACTCATTTTACCCGACTGAAGATAACATTGGCTTTTCTTCATCCGTTCCACATGCGATGCCATGATCATTTTATCCTGCGCCCCTTCATACTCAGGCATAAATACATTCATGACCTCAGACAGCTTCATGCCGGGATGGAAATCAAAAAATGTCTTATTGTCGTTCAGTACCGCAATGCCCTGCAGGTGGCAGCGCTGGCATACATTGTTCTGCAGTTCGGTACTTAGCCTCCTTGGGTTTACAATGGTGTAGTCGGGAGTTTTAGAGGTATCTACAGGTCTATTGTTCTGCCGGTCGAATACGTGCAGGCTGCCCGGCCCGTGGCACCGTTCGCAATCAATGCCCGTTTTTACCGATACGAATTTGTTCTCGCTGTTGCTCACAAAATCGGGGTAGCCGTTGTGGCAGCTCATACATTCTATTTGTATCAGCCGCTGGAAACGGCTGCTGCCGCCCTTTTCAAAACCCGGGGCAAGGTCCCACCTGTGCTTTTGTGTATAGAATGTAATAGGCGCCTGAAAGAAGTAACCGTTATTATTGAAGATATGAGAGTTGGTATGCTGTCCGGAGCCTACAACATAGTTCACTTTCTGTATCCGTTTGTGTGTGGTATCGCTGCCATCCAGCCGGAACTCCATGATGTAAAATGTATCCCTGTCCCAGTAAGGCTTGTAGTAATAATCAAGCGCCGAGTCGTACACCAGCGCATGAGTCGGACTAAAATCTGCTGCAGATTTTTCTTTCGTTGCCAGCCCGAACGACTGCCCCATGCCGGTTTGAATGAACGTTTGATAGATGGGTTCATGGCAGGTACGGCAAGTTTGCATACCCACATAATGCGCCGATGTATCATACACATTCTTCCATAGGGATGTTTCATGTGGCTCATCATCCGCCATCTTTGCCGGTGTACTGCAAAAGAAAGTTGGCATTGTTACAGCGAACAAGGCAAGGATAAGGAGTGTATTTCGAATGGTATTGCGCACTTTCTAAATGGTACTGATATTTCGTGTATTACCGCAATCATATCACGCAATGCGTGGCAATGATGAATCTCTCCCCTGAGCTATATTTTCATCTAACTAAACCTGGCCAGCGTATAATTTGACTTTCCTTTCTGAACCAGCATATACTGACCGTTTAGCAGATGATCATTTGTTATCTTAAAATCCAGTGCCGTTACTTTTTCTTTATTGATGCTTACTCCGCCGTTCTGTAGCATTTTCTTTGCCTCTCCTTTTGATGCGAATACACCACTTTCAGCAAGAAAGGTAATGAGGTCAAGACCCTCACCCAGTGCAGCTTTAGCGCCTGTAACCTGCGGTACACCTTCCATTACTTCCAGCAGTTGCTGCTCGTTAAGTGAGCGTAGCACTTCAACCGAAGACTGACCGAATAGAATATCTGATGCCTGCTTTGCAAATGCCAGATCCTCTTCGCTGTGCACCATGATGGTCATTTCATCGGCCAATGCTTTTTGTAGCTTACGCAGGTGCGGAGCAGTTTCGTGTTCAGTGATCAAAGCCTTCAGCTCAGCCACCGGCTTGAAAGAGAATACCAGAGCCATCTTTGCGGCATCGGCATCAGGCATCTTCATCCAGAACTGGTAGAATTGGTATGGAGAAGTTTTATCACGGTCAAGCCAAACATTGCCACTTTCAGACTTACCAAATTTACTACCATCGCTCTTGGTGATGAGTTTGCATGTAAATGCGAAAGCATCGCCACCACCTTTACGGCGAATCAGTTCGGTGCCTGTGACAATATTGCCCCATTGGTCTGCTCCGCCCATTTGCAGTAGCACATTCTTAGTAGTATTCAGATGATAGAAATCAAAACCCTGTATCAACTGATAAGTAAATTCAGTGAACGACATCCCTGTTTCCAGGCGGTTTTTCACAGAGTCTTTTGCCAGCATATAGTTCACCGAAATGTGCTTGCCGGTATCTCGTATAAATTCGAGAAAAGAAAAGTTTTTAAACCAGTCGTAGTTATTGACCATAACAGCGGCATTTGGTACCGAGTCTGTAAAGTCGATAAACTTTTCCAGCTGTTTTTTCTGACAGTCTATGTTGTGCTGTATGGCTTCAAGAGAGAGTAGGTTACGCTCTGATGATTTGCCTGATGGATCGCCGATCATGCCAGTTGCGCCGCCAAGCAATGCATAAGGCTTGTGGCCTGCACGTTGCAGCCTCATGAGCAGTGTAATAGGCACCAGGTTACCCACATGCAGACTATCTGCAGTAGGGTCGAAGCCAACATAACCTGAGGTCATTTCTTTATTTAATTGTTCCTGGGTTCCGGGTATAATATCCTGCAGCAGGTTCCTTTCCTGTAATTCTGTGATCAAATCCATTGTATCGTGTTGTAGCGGGGCAAAAATAATGCTAAAGATTGCGTTAAAGCGTATATTAACATATAATTATACGCAATTTGAAGAGGCTGATTTCGTTATGATGATTAAAAGCAGTATCAATTGTTTCATTTTTACGAAAATTCTTTCTACCTTTCGGTACGGTTTCTTTAAAATATCTGGCGTTGAAAAGAATATTACTATTATTAGCACTCATTCTCCCACATTGTATTCAAGCACAGCAAACGCACCACGAGATTGGTATTACGGTTGGTGCATCCAATTACTGGGGAGATTTACAGCCTAAGTTTTTCGCCAATTATGGCTACCACCCAATGGGCGGCATTGTATATAAGTACTTCATGGGGCCGCATGTGGGCGTGAGATTGGGTGCTTCTTACACCAGCCTTTCGGCAGCAGACAGCCTGAGCAATATTCCTGTAAGCAAGCAGCGCAACCTTAGTTTTGCAACGCATTTATTTGAGTTTCACGGTGCTTTAGAGTTCAATTTCTTCCCGGTAGAGATACTTAAAAGGAAGGCATCTCCCTTCTTGTTTGGTGGTATTTCTGTATTCTATTTCAACCCATTTGCAGAAGATAATAGTGGTAATAAGATCTTCTTAAGGCCACTGAGTACGGAAGGGCAGGGGTTACCGATGTACCCTGACCGTAAGCAATACAGCCTTGTTAATATGGCATTTCCGTTTGGTGGTGGTATGAAGTTCTTTATAGGCCAGAAGCTGATGCTGACCGGAGAGCTTGGTTTCCGGTATACCAATACAGACTATCTGGATGACGTAAGTAAGTCTTATGTGAACATGGATACCCTGCAGGCTTACAAGGGTCATGTATCTAAGGATATGTCTTACAGAGGCAAGGATAACATCAACCCGAACTATGGTTATCAGCGTGGAGATAGTAAGTCTAACGACTGGTATTGGTTTGCTAACATAACCTGTACGGTTTACTTCCGTGCATTCGGTAATCCAAGAGTTTATTTGAAGACCAAGTGTCCGGCATTCTTCCGTCAATAATCACATTATTAAGAACATATTTTTTTTGAAGGCCGGGATTATTTCCCGGTCTTTTTTTTGAGCTACAATTCTACTGCCAATTGATCTAAAGTGAATTTTGCACCTGCAATTTTTTACAAAATGGTAATTCTACATTTTATCAAACAAAAGTTAAAATGGATGGTTTGGCTCAAGATACCGTCGTTAACTCCTTATTTTGGTACGTAACTTGTAATGGTATAGTTATGAAAAGATTGACGCTACTATTAGCCACCATTTTTTACGTTTTTACAGGGTATGCACAGACAGCTAAAACCGATGCCGACACATCCTATTCAGTGAACATGAAGGACGTGTATGTAAGGGCTAAATGGAAGAATGATACCGCACGTTATCAATACAACCAGATGCGCTATTACGTTACTACTGTAATGCCATATGTAAATGCGGCAACAGCACTTTTCAAAGAGATAAAAGCAAAAAGTGACGACGAACACGTGAGCAGGAGAGAGCGGAGGCAATTCATAAACAGCAAGGAAGCTGAAGTGAAAAAGCAATTTGAAGATAAGATCGATGCGCTAAATACTACACAAGGCGTGCTACTGGTAAAGCTGATTGCCCGCCAGACAGAACTCAATATTTACAAAATGCTATCTGAATTCAAGAACCCGTTTGTGGCTGTAAAATGGCAAGCGTGGGCCAGACTACATGGTATGAACCTGGATAAAAAATACCATCCTGAAGATGAAGATTATCTGGAGTTAATTATGACAGATCTGGGGTATCCGTTACCAGCAGGCTATGCAATGAGTGAATAGTAGCACCTCTGAAATTCTAGTGAATAAGAATCAATAGAAATAGCCGGTAGTGATACCGGCTATTTTATATTATCGCACAAGCGAGTAATTATTTTACCTGAGCGACCAGCTTTTTGAAAGATTCCGGTTCGTTCATAGCTAAGTCAGCCAGTACCTTGCGGTTAAGGTCGATGTTCTTAGCAGCGAGTTTGCCAATAAACTCAGAATAGCTCATACCTTCTTCACGAACAGCAGCATTGATACGCACGATCCATAAAGAGCGGTATTCGCGCTTTTTAAGTTTACGGCCTACAAATTTATAACCCTGTCCTTTTTCAAGTACGTTTTTGGCAACGGTATATACGTTTTTACGTTTGCCGTAGAAACCTTTGGCTTCTTTCAGTATTTTCTTTCTTCTCGCGCGTGATGCAACAGCATTTACGGAACGTGGCATATCTTCTGGAAATTAAAAATTAAAAATAAAAAAACTATCCTTTCAGGCACAACATGCGTTTCACCAGGCTCATATTGCTTGGGTGAACTAAACCATGCTGGCGCAAATGGCGCTTGCGGGTCTTTGATTTCTTTGTTAACAGGTGGCTTTTAAAAGCTTTATACCTACGGATTTTACCGGTTCCTGTTATATTAAATGTCTTCTTCGCACGTGAATG
>CAIKOJ010000031.1 GCA_903829015.1 uncultured Bacteroidota bacterium | reverse complement strand
CTGGAGAAAAACCCACAACCGTAACTTTATTGGGAAAAACATACCAGCTCAACGAGATACATATGCACAATGGCAATGAACATATAATAGATAAAAGACTGCACGACTTTGAAATACATATGGTTTACGGCAATCCGGATGCGCGGCGATTGAATCTGGTGGTAGTTGGCATCATAGGCGACTACAAAGACAATTCACCTTCCAGATCTTTTGCCAATCAGGTATGTGCTGCCATGAAGGCTGCCATAGACTGCAAAGAGCGCAACCCGAGAGAACACTGCACACAAACAATAAACGTAAGCTCGCTGATCAAAACAGGTGTAGATTCAGGTCAGCTTAATTTCCCATATTATTCCTATTACGGATCTCTAACCACAGGTACCTGCACTACCGGTGTATACTGGATAGTTAGAAAAAAGCCTGTTGTAGCTGATAAAATTGGACTGGAGACGGAAAAATACCGAAAATACTTTCCGGGTGTCAGAGCGCCGCAACCTGTTGGCGGCAGGCCAGTTCAACTGGTGCTGCAACCAAGATAACTGAATATTTGCAAACATTACAGTTTATTCCCTTTTATCGGCAATATGGGGGGCAAACCCATATATAAAACATATTCTACTACTACAGCTAACACACTCAAATTATGATGAAATCATTTCTGCAGAACAGTGCCTTGTACCTAATATTAGCGATTATATGCACCGGCGCTGCCACCATCTCCTTGGTTTCTTGTTGCAATCCGGCTACTAGTGCGCATAGCAAGCTCGAATCTGACTCGGTAAGTAAAGATTCGCTGGTGGTGTTTTACAATCAGGCGGTGAGAAACTCTTCCTATACCGCCAGCTCAAAGATCGTAAATGACCTGGTGGTGATAGGAGATTCCAATCCGGCCCTGATCACAAAAACGATGAATGGTGATAAATATGTAATGTGTATCACGTGGAAGGGTTACATACTGCCTTTTCTCGACTCTGCAACTAAGCAGCCCAAGGCATCGATTGTTACCAACCCTAAAGCTCAGATATGGGTAACCGTGGCTCCGGAACTGAAAACAAGGGTGAAGGGGATAGATTCAACCCACATTAACTTACGGATACTGCAGATGCTGGGTCTGCCACCATATGCTACTTATTCTTATTTTGTGGAGTTTTGGGTGCGCGAGAAAGACCTTTTCCGCCCTTGCCCCGACAAGGAGGTCACCGACAATTCCTGTGGTATTGACTTTCCGGCCGACTGCGATTCATTGCATAAACTATGGATCAACGAGCAACGCATCAGCAGGTTCTTTACCACGGATACTGCATGGCGTTTCCCTTGGACAGAACTTGGCTATACCTACGACTGGAATCCAGGCAACTATAAACATGAAGGTTGCAGCGAGTTCGTGATCAAGAACAATTCTACTGTATTTATCAATGGCATATACACCACAAACGAGTATATTTACAGGCATTAGGTTGATGAACAACATATTCAAGTTGGTGCAATAAATACGGATAAAATCCGTTATTTTGCAGTATCTAAAATTGTTCTATGAAAAACATACTATTCCTATCTCTGTTTGCCTTATTGGCGTTCACCTCATGCACCCATAAATCTACGGTTCTTAGTACATCTGGCGATTATATGATCATTGGACCGGGTGGGGGATTCCGCGCATCTCCCATTGGTACTTATTACTATTTATCATCCAGTCAGTTGCTGGCCGATACCACGGTGAATACAATTACTCCGCCTGCAACACTTAGCGGATATAATTTTAATACCACATTGTCTGCAGCTAAGCTGGCGGCTATGGGTAATTTGCTGAATGAAATTCCATCGTCTATTCTACCGCTCAATCATTCCGAGATCGGAAATTCAATGGTGGCGGTTGATGGTGGTTATACCGTGGTGCAGGCAAGAATTGGCTCGACATTATATGATTGGAAATTCCACGCCGATCAAAGTACCTCCAGTGCCGAGATCCAGGCATTTGTCGCAAAGGTAGAGAAGGTGTTTGAATAAGATAATAGTCTACATTTTTACTTCCGATGAATGCTGTAAGTTACTTGTAATGAATCAATTATCATTAAGTGATTAGTAAATAGTAAATAGTAGATGGTTGTTGGGTTATGCTTACTTTGTTAGCTGTTTGCTATATCCCTTTAATTCTATTCTGCAGTTTATTGGTTGAAAGCTATATAATAAAGCAATACTTTCGCTGAACACTAATAATCAATTGAATACCAATAGATTGCTGCTTATTTTAGTTTCATTTTAAAACCGGCAGTATAATCCTCGATGGATATGCTTTGCTGGTATAGACCTTGATCTCGGATGGTACAAAATCACTCTCTGAGCAGTGGTATATATCCACAAACTGCTGCGGATTCCGGTCGGCGAGTGGGAACCAGCTGCTCTGGATCTGGACCATTATCCGGTGGCCTTTCTGAAATACGTGTGCCACATCGGGCAACTTGTAACTCACTTCTGTGATCTTGAACGGTTCAAAAGCTTCCGGTTTTTCAAAACTGTTGCGGTAGCGGCCCCTCATAATCTCGCCGCGCACCAGCATCTGATAGCCACCCATGGGGTAGTCTTTGCCGTTTCCGTGCATAGTGGTGTCGGTATAACTGAAATTATCGGGGAATACATCTATCAGTTTTACCACAAAATCGGCATCGGTGGTTGATATGGAGGTGAACAATTCGGCCACAACCGGACCAGCCAGAGTAACATCTGCCTGCAGCGGCTCGGTTTTAAACACCAGCACATCGGGCCGGCGGGCGGCAAAACGCTGGTCGTCATCCATATATTCGGCAGTGCGGTGCATATGCACATCCTCGGTATAGGGTACCGGCTTGGCAGGGTCGCTTATGTATTTTTTAAATTTGTTCTCGTCGTCGTAGTGGGGTTGAGCCCATGAAAGCGTACCATCGCCATGCAGGTATATAGACTTACCTTCTTTGTTTACCGGCGGCCACTTATTAAAAGTCCGCCATTTGTTTACTCCGCTAAAGAATATATTGGCTTCTTTAATGTTTTTCGGACTGGCTTTTCCGTTCAGATAGTAATCCATAAACGGTTTTTCTATATTTAATTGATACCATTCAGACGTCTTGGAGCCAAACCGAACATTACCCAGATACTCACCGGTGCCTCTGCTCCAGCCACCATGGCTCCACGGACCCATCACCAGCCGGTTGTTGTTGGGTGCCTTGTTCTCTATGGCCTTATACAGGTTCCAGGCACCGTAGCAGTCTTCGGCATCAAACAGGCCGCCAACCACAAGGGTGGGTACGCTGCCGGGAATGCTCTGCACATAGTTCCTCGCATTACGTTTTTTCCACCACTCATCGTAGTTGGGGTGTTCCATCAGATCGTTCCAGAATTTGATGGAATCGCCGAGCAGGGCAGTAAGGTTTTTCAATGGTCCTTTGCTTAAATAAAAGTCGTAGTTATCCTTTGTATTAAATTGATAACCAGACCTGAACGATGTAGTTGGATAGCGCCGTGTCTTGCCAAAACCGCTGTAAAAACTAAAGGCATCCATCATCATAAATGCGCCGTTATGGTGGAAGTCATCGCCCAGAAACCACTCGGTAACCGGTGCCTGAGGGCTTACCGCCTTTAGTGCCGGGTGGTGACTGAGAGCTGCCATGGTAGAATAGAACCCCGGATAGGATATACCATAAACCCCCACTTTTCCATTATTGTTTTTTACATTTTTAACCAGCCAGTCTATGGCATCGTAAGTATCGCTGGCCTCATCGGTTTCCAATCCTATCTTATTAGGTATGTATGGCCGCACATCCATAAAGTCGCCCTCGCTCATAAAGCAGCCCCTTACATCCTGAGTTACAAATATGTAGTAGTCTCTGGCATAGCGCATTTTGGGTGAGGCCCAGTATTTAGAGAATTGCTTGCCATATGGAGCACACGAATACGGTGTGCGTGTGAGCAGTATTGGGTGCTTACCCGCTATTACCGGAGCATAAATGGTGGTAAAAAGCCGTTTGCCATCGCGCATGGGTATACTTACCTCCTGCTTTGTATAGTGGGTTACAAACCAGGTAGAATCGGCAGCAAGATCCTGAGCTCTGATAACCAGGGGAGCCACCATTATGTATAAAACCAGTAGAATATGCCTCATAAAGCGGTATTATTTCAATAAATGTATAAAAAAACTGACAAATTGCCCACTTTTTCAAATCTCATATATGTGAGGGGAGTGAGATCAATTTCATTCCGGCAGGTGCATTCCAACGCTTTTATGACGACTGACCAGGATCATAGGTATTAATGACGCAGGTCATTGCCAACGGCTTTGCGGCCATAGTATCTTTGTACCGGTTAAGTAAAAATGCTGTTTTTGGGTTTTAGTAGAAAAAATTGAATAGTAAAATGTGTAGTAAATGAAGTGCGGTTTCCACCGCACTTATTTTTTGCCCAGGATCCAGGGGGCACACCCAAGCACCAATTCATTCTTCAACATGCCCGATAAACAGGGTAGCAAACTACCAACACAAACTGCTCATCATTTCCTCCGTCATATTCTGTTCTATAATTTCCTGCCGTAGGTAAGGAGTCTGATTGTTTCTATAATTCTACTTAACATAATGTAAATTATAGAACAAAACGGTATAGTCGAAATTAACGGTCAATGAGTTATCGTTAGCATAATTGTTTAATGTGTGGCGGCTGTTCTATAATATCTTAATTGTTAAGTAGAACCGCACTAATCTGATCATTGAAAAGTTATTACCTTGAACCATGTTTAACTACCCGGATATAGATGAAAACTCGCCTATTGCAGAGCAACGCAAACTAGCGCTTGTACGCCGGACTGATAAACTACAGGCCTGGCTGAGCCGACCCGATTATGCCGAGTACCAAAACGAGAACTCAACTGACCGCCTTTTGAAATTGATAGATCTGGTGATCTATGCCCTGAAGGATTCGCTACCCGCCAAAGACTGGAAACCATTTTACCTAAAGCTCAATAACCTGAAAAAGATGCTGAAAGGATTGCCGGAGTTTAAAGACAAGGCAATTATACAAGATGAACAGGAAAATTACGAACCGGCTATCGCCTATTTAAAGAAAATCTTGGTGGATTATGGCCGGTTTGTTATTGCAAATAAGGCATAGGAAACCAGAATTTGGCTGCAAATGAACTTAAACGCACGCGAAACCTGGATTATAACCTGGTTAGTGCTTGCGCAAATAGGATGTCTGGCTCTTTGCGAAACGTATTAACAACACCATCTACCGTTGAAACAGATACGCCACCTAAAACAGTATATCCATCATTTATAGCATCTATAACCATATTCTCTAATTCTACCGCCGTTTTGGCTTGCAGGATAATATATTTCTTCTTTTCCATGAGATTTGGTTTTTGTGGTGAATCGCAAATGTATAGACTGTAAGTCTCAAAAGACTCACCCCAATGGGTGGGATTACCTGAGTTTGGAGGCACTTCAATTAATCAGGGAGCTTTGGAGAATTATTGGCAGGCTATTGCCTATTTTAGAAAGATTTTGGTGGATTATGGGAGTTTTGTCAATACTTATTATAAGATGAGTAAAGGGAATAATACAAAACAGTAAATGAAAATTAAATCAATTAGTTACCCGGTACTTTTGTTGACCCCAAAACGCATAACTCCAATACCTTTAAAGTCAATAACGCGCTTAAAATTAGAATTCCAGATAGAAAAATCTTCTAAGCCTAAAACATCAGCCAATTCAAATTCTACATTTTCTTTAAGTATTTCTTTCGATCCAGTTCTTGTCCAGGAAACGTAAAGTATAGTTTCATCAGCAAAATATTCGTTGATGTTATCTACTACAAACTGTTTATTGGCTTCCTCGCCATGCCCAAAATAAATCCATGCCCCGTTTTCAAAGGTTGTGTTGAGCCATTCAATATTGGCAATGTTATGTGTGACTTTGTATATGAGCCCTGAATCCAATTGTTCCTTATTTTCCTAAGATACAACTATTACTTACTGAAATTACAAAATAAACAAAAATATGAATACCTCCTCTATCCTCTTCCCACACATACAATAAAACCATCCCTTTCAAGTTATATTCCTTGTTTCCATGCCCAAACCTTACAGGTCTATTCTGCTTATTGCAATGCTGCTGACTGCAGCTCTTTTCGTACATGAATATTTGTATGACATTCCATCGGCGCATTACTCCATAAAACAGTTTGTCACAGAATTCATTTTGGCGGGCTCATTTACCACTTTCCTCTTCTTTTGGGGTAATATAAGGCAGTTTCCAAACTAGTTTCTTCCAATTTAAGCTATTGGTTTTCGGCTAATTCCAGATTAAATTAAATTTGTTTACATGAATTTATATTGTATTTTTATGGAATAACATATCAATAACAAAAATTTAGTTGCAAACAAAGTGTCGATACTATATTTTTATTCCTCAAGCAGTATTAACATACTCAAACAAAGAAGATTATGAAAAAGAACTTTTTACTTATTTTATCATTACTGACGATTTCATTATCGTCATTTGCGATCGGTCCGATTACCAGTGCAACAAGTACATGCGTGGGTGTGGGTTGGCAGCAAACACTGCATGATGTCACACTTGGCGGAACATGGTCTTCCAGTAACCCGGCTATAGCAACTGTCGATCCAAGTACTGGCGTTGTTACTGGTGTCAGTGCCGGCACCTGCAGTATTACTTATTCCTGTACGTGCGGCGGTTCTACACCCGAGGTTACAAGCATCACCTTTACAGTTACAGATGCAGCACACATCACAGGTCCTACTTCTGTATGCGATGGTAGTATTCAACATTACATTGGCACTCCGGGTGGTGGTAACTGGGCTCCAGGTCCTGGCTCTATATGCAGTGACGACGGTGTGTTTAAATTCACCAGCGATGACTATGTTAAGTTTTACTCTACCGGAGTAGCTACGATTCGTTACAACAAAGGCGCATGTTACGATGTGCTTACTGTTAACGTAGACCCTTCTCCTTTCTGCGTTACGGGCCCTTCCGTAGTTAACTGCGGCTGCTCTTGCCCTAAAGTATATACATGCTCTACTCCGGGCGGAACATGGAGTGTGAGCAACACTGCAATAGCCACTATTTCTTCTACGGGAGTTATTACATGTATTGGAACCGGTTGTGTAGACGTGATCTATACTGTAGGTGGTTGTAATGCGCGGAAAACTATTACCATCACTTCGCATACTCCTCACATCGGTAGTGAGATTACAGGTATTGTTGCTCATTCTGATGGATCAAGTTCGCCGGTTGGTGAAAGTAATGTAATTGTAGATGTACTTGATGCTGCTACTAACGCACTTATTGCATCTGCTCCTACAACGGGAACAGGTGGAACTTATTCTTTAACTGACCTTCCTGACGGCAATTATATAGTTAACCCTCATCAGCCTGGTTATACAACAGTTAATTCTTCGGCTGTAACATTGAGTACTGCAAATGCAAGGGTTGCGGGTATTGATTTCATTAAGAATACTTCGAATGGAGTTATTGCTCCAAGAACTGCCGGTGTTCGTTCTGTTGCTTCATCTAAAGACATAAACATTTTCCCTAACCCTACTTCAGGTATCATGAATATCAAGTGGGATAATCTGGTAAATGAAGATGCACAGATTGTTGTAACTGATGTTACCGGTCGTGAAGTGTATTCTTCTGTAATATCAATAAACAATAACGCAGGCCAGACATCTGTTGATGTTAGCAGCCTCGTAAATGGTTTGTATTTTGTTACTATTAAGTCTGAAAATATTTCTTACAACGGCAGACTGCAGATCAGTAAATAATTGTTATCGTCTTTTAATACAAAGCAGCCCAAAACGATTTTTTGGGCTG
>CAIKOJ010000030.1 GCA_903829015.1 uncultured Bacteroidota bacterium | reverse complement strand
TGCAAACGAAATAAGAAGGCGTTTACAGTTAAGGGGTTTTCGTACCCTGCCCAATCTGAGGTTAATTTTTTGGTAGATTACCTGTACTCTGACAACGTACATGTGAATTGGAGAGAGCGGGTGGTATGCCCTAAAACTAACCTGAACAACAGGCTTCGCGCAGCTGTTCATTTTATTGATTTTGAGCTGGCACCTAAGGCTGATAGTAAGTTCTATATTGCTGAGCAGTTAACTCCGCTATATAGTTTTTTGAAAAAGAAGTATGCTAATATAGTAGGCAGCGAATTTCTAGGTCCGGAGTACGAACCAGGGAGCGTAAATAAAAAGGGAATAAGGCATGAAGATGCTACCAAACTCTCGTTTAAAGATGAGGAGATGGACTATTACCTCACATTTGAGTGTTTTGAGCATATTCCTGATTTTTTAAAGGGATTTACAGAAAGTTACCGCATACTGAAGAAGGGCGGTATGATGTTCTGGACTGTACCGTTTGCACCAAATAGCCATGAGAATATAATAAGAGCAACTATGGCTGGAGATGGAACAGTAACCCACCATATGGAGCCTGAGTACCACGGCGATCCGGTGAACCCAAACCAAGGCATACTTTGCTATACTCACTTTGGTTGGGAAATGTTTGAACAGTTGAAGGAAATAGGGTTTAGCGATGCTTATGCAATAACTTATTGGTCTGATTCATTAGGGTATTACGGAGGCGGGCAAATACTGTTTTGCGCAGTTAAGTAGATTTGGGTTCCATTGTTGGTTGAGGACGTAATTTAGTTTCGATGTCAGCTAAATGTGATCTATTGATAGCCTTTCCATTCGCGTTTCTTTTTGTCAAAAAGCCAGTATATACCGTTGCTGTAACCGAAATTGAGAGAGCTCTCAACAGGGGCATCAATGGGTAATTTCAGACGTTTTTTGAGCAGACCTGATTGCAGATCGTACAGCTCCAATTGTTTTTCTTTTATGTTGAGCAGGCCTACCTGAGGATTTCCACCGGTTACAACAATACAAGTGTTTTCATTGTAGTATTTTCGTTCAGTTGTGTTTTGATGCTGTTTGATTTTCTTCTTCTTTTTGACGCCGAGGTGAAGTTCTATAGATGATGAGTCTCCGGCTAGCGCCTGCTTCACTATTCTGGTTGAGTTGTAGTCGTAATAATAAATGGTGTTGGTGCCAGAATCATATGCCCCAACACATTGTTCATTGGGTTGGAAAGAGGGTTGTTTTAACTTTTTTACCGACTCAGGTATTCCATTTTCATCGAGTTTATATTCGCCTAGCCCATAGTCCTTATATCCGTTTGTCTGCAAGGTTCTGGAATTTGTGTTAAACCAAAGTCCTCTTACGTCAAACATGGTTTCAACGAGCTCATCACTCACGATTTTACCATCGGTGTTAAAAGCGAACAAGGGGAAATAGGTGTTGCCGGTTATGCCTGCATAATACAATTGCTTGTCGGGGTTCCACGCAACGCCGGAGCCGTTTGCCCCGCCGGTTCTGTTTGCTTTTAATACGAGTACTTTATTTAGGGTCTTGCTTTTGCGGGCATGTGCTGATGCGACACAAATAAGAGCGATGAGTAATAATAAGGTTATTCTTTTCATTTTGAAATTTTATGATGAAAGTACCAGAATTGAAACCCAATGGTATTTGTAAACGTTGGTTTCGAATGGCCTTAAATTTGTGTATAATTGTTAATTGCGGTAGATGCGTTAAATATCAAAAAAGCGCTTTTTGTTGAAACGATGTTATCCCAACATAAAAATAAATTAACTTTACCGTTTTCTAAGAAAAAATTTTTGAGATGATATTGCCTGTTGTTGCCTACGGTAGTCCCATATTGCGCAAAATATGTGATGATATTGATTCGAGTTATCCGGACCTTTCTAAACTGATCTCAGATATGTGGGAAACAGTATACAACAGCA
The DNA here is from genome assembly GCA_903829015.1 of uncultured Bacteroidota bacterium. Lineage (GTDB taxonomy): Bacteria > Bacteroidota > Bacteroidia > Chitinophagales > Chitinophagaceae > Nemorincola. The sequence goes on along the minus strand of CAIKOJ010000030.1, from coordinate 6,086 downwards.
ATGGGGTTGGGCTAGCCGCACCACAGATCAATAAGCCAATACGGCTGTTTGTGATCGATACTATTCAAATAGTTGATGACTTTAATGACGATGATCGTCGTAAATACCCGGGTGAGGTGCCTTTGAAGCAGGTATTTATTAACGCAAGAAAAATTGAAGAGACAGGGGATACCTGGGCGTACAATGAAGGTTGCCTGAGCATACCTAAAGTTAGAGAGGATATTCATCGTTGCAGCCATGTGCGGTTGAAATATATGGATGAAAATTTCGTAGAACACGAACAGGTTTTTCATGGCATTACGGCGCGTGTGATACAGCATGAATATGACCACATTGAAGGCAAATTATTCATCGACTATATCTCTCAGCTCAAGAAAAGACTGATCAAGAAAAAGCTAGATGATATTAGCAATGGTAAAGTGAAAACTGATTACCGGATGCTTTTTCCGAAGTAGCTTGCTTCCTGGTCTTTACTTTCTATTTTTGATTCTCACCATTCCAACTGAATAGTTTTGCAGGGAGATAATAAATACACGGAGGAGGAACTGGTGCAACTCCTGAGAAACAAAAGCCGTGTTGCTTTTAGTTACTTATATGATAATTACGCCCCGGCTCTAAATGGAATAATTCTTAGGACGATAAGCGATGAACATACGGCGAAAGATGTACTGCAGGATGTTTTTGTAAAGATCTGGAACAATGTAGATCAATACGATGCTCTAAAAGGTCGTTTGTTTACCTGGATGATCAATATAGCCAGAAATGCTGCTATTGATAAACTGAGATCTAAAGGTGAAATAATGAAGGCCAAAATGCATACAAGCGAAAATGCAGTGGAAATGGCCGGCGAACACCTGAAGGCAGAGCCAATAACTGATTTGATAGGACTTAAGAAATTCGTTTCGGAACTGAAGCCTGAATATAGATCGCTGATTGAACTCGCTTATTTTTCGGGGTTTACGATGGACGAGATTTCAAAAACACTGGAAGTGCCTATTGGTACCGTCAAAACAAGAATGCGCAGTGCACTAAAACAACTCAGAGAGGTGTACCAGAATTAATGCCTCTTTTAGTTTGGTATCGACTTCATTTCCCAGCCCTGTTTCTGACAATAGTCTAGTACTTTGGGTAAAGCAAAACTCATCCTGTCCCAGGCTTTTTCGCTATCGTGAAAAATAACTATTGATCCCGGCTTTATATTTTTAATTACGTTTTCAATACACTGCTGCCCTGAAAATTTCTTATCAAAATCGCAACTGAGTATGCTCCACATTATTATTTTGTTATCAGGGTGCTTTCGCCGGATCAGTTTTGCTTGAGCCCATTTTATTTTACCGTAAGGAGGCCTGAATAGGTTGCTCTTAATATAGCCAGCTGCTTTGTCGATATTCTCTAAGTATATATTGTTCTCTGTTTTCCAGCCATTCAGGTGGTTAAAAGTATGGTTGGCTGTTACGTGACCGTTGTTCAATACCTGCTCAAAAACGTCTGGGTACTTTGTAACATTTTCGCCAACGCAGAAAAACGTAGCTTTTGCATTGTGCTTTTTCAATTGGTCTAATGCAAACTGTGTGGCAAAAGGATGGGGACCGTCGTCGAATGTAATATATACTGTTGGTTCTGCTGTTTGCGGCATTTCCCAAACCAAGCCCTGCGGGAAAAAAAATTTCATCCAGAAAGGCGTTTTCGCACGGTACGAGATCATATTGCAAACCAACAAAAAAAAACCGAATTAATGCGATCCCATTTTACAGTACGAAATGTGAATTACTTCAACCAAATCAACAAGTCTTTAAGTACATCGTTGTTTATTGCGTGTTTCATGCCATTGTAGGCGTGGAAATCGGGTTTAAGGCCAATGCTCTTCAAATAATCGGCAGCATCCTTACCTTCCTGAAATTTAATACGGTCGTCAGCGGTGCCATGAGCGATGAAAATTTTCATTTTTTTAAGTGCCGGTGTCACTTTTACATCTTTTTTAAGTGATGGAAACAGGCGACCACTTAATACACCAATTCCTTTCACTTTATCCGGGTTTGTGAGACCTACATTTAGACTCATCATAGCACCCTGGCTAAAGCCCATTAAATATACCTGTTGGCCGTCGGCTTTGTATTTGCTAACGACCTGTGAGATGAATTTCACTATCAAATAGTTGCTGCTATTGATTTCAGGCTGAATGTCTGATTTACGGAGGTCGTACCACTGATAACTTCTTTCGGAAACAGGGTAGGGGGCTCGCGCCGCAACTATCAGAAAGTTTGAGGGGAATGAGTTTTTGAGTTCGAATAGGTCTTCTTCATTACTGCCGTAGCCGTGTAAGAGTATAATAACCGGAGTTTTGGCAGTTTTTTGTGCTGGTAGTGCTACCAAATATTTTAGAGAAAGATCCAGTTGAACAGCCTGTGATTGGCCTAGAGTGACCGTTGCAATTAACAAAAGGAAGAGAGCCGATGTGATTATTTTATGCATAAAACTGATTCGTTTGGCAAATGAAATTAAATCAATTATACCAAACAAATAGAAGGAGGTGCTCAAAGTTTGTTGGTTGGATTCCTTTTATTTAATTTGAGCCAATAATTTTCGCAATGAATTACCTGATCAAATACGTACAACTGCCGTTTTCGTTTTCTGAAGAGAAACTCGTTAAGGATCTGAACTCGCTGAATGAAAAGTGGATACTGCACTTCAATAAGGCACATTATGAGGGTGAGTGGGGCGCTCTGCCATTAAGGTCGTTGGGAGGGAGTATGGTTAATGTGGTGCCAGGGTTCGGAGGGGAGGAAGTGTTTGCCGACACTCCATTGATGGAGCAATGCCCATATATAAAGAGTGTATTGGATGAATTCAAGGTTGAAAAGAAAGCAATACGCTTATTGAATTTAAAGCCGGGAGCTGTAATCAAAGAACATAAGGATGCTGAGCTTTGCTACGAGCAAGGTGAAGCACGCATACATATTCCGATCCTAACAAATCCTCAGGTAGAGTTTTATGTAGACAACGAGCGGTTTGAAATGTTGCCGGGGTCGTGCTGGTACATGAACTTTAACCTCCCACACAGAATAAACAACTTCGGAAACACCGACAGAGTGCATTTGGTTTTTGATGTAGTGGTCAATGACTACATCAGGAACCTGTTTGAAAATGCACCACCGGAACGTAAAAAGGTGATTGCGGAAAAAGACAAATTCAGTGTTAGCCAAAGGCGTGGCATAATTGAACAACTTAAGGGTATGAATACCCCCACATCTTTGGCGATGGCGCAAAAAATGGAACAAGAACTTGCAGAAGCTCAAGTATAACTGCTACTGAAATTATTCCATTTTCTGCTATTGATTTCTCGCTTCCCTTTTTTCTTCCAGTTCGTCTTCGCGTGCTTTGTCGGAATCGTAAGCTCTGATGATCTGTTTCACGAGTCTGTGACGCACCACGTCGGCTTCGTCTAATTTGATCTGTGCAATGCCGTCAATGTTCTGTAATATACGGGTGGCTTTAAACAGTCCAGACTTTTGGTTTTTAGGAAGATCGATCTGGGTAAGGTCGCCGGTGATAATTGCTTTTGCAGAAGAGCCGATACGTGTGAGGAACATTTTAAGCTGCAGGTCGGTAGAGTTCTGCGCTTCATCAAGTATGATAAAGGCATTGTCGAGCGTACGGCCGCGCATATAGGCAAGTGGTGCGATCTCGATGATCCTGTTGGCCATGTAATAGTTCAGCTTGTCGCTAGGTATCATGTCATCCAGTGCATCATAAAGCGGGCGCAGATATGGGTCGATTTTTTCTTTCAGGTCACCAGGCAGGAAACCAAGACTTTCACCGGCTTCTACTGCGGGGCGTGTTAAAATTATTTTTCTAACTGCTTTATTCTTCAACGCCCTAACAGCAAGTGCCACTGCGGTATAAGTTTTGCCGGTACCTGCGGGCCCAATGGCAAAGATGATATCGTTCTTCTCGGTTGCCTGAGCCATCAGCTTTTGGTTTTGCGTTTTGGCTCTTACCACTCTGCCGTTAGGTCCGAAAACCAGAATATCATTGTCCTTTGACTCTTCAACACTTACATCTTCCTGATCGTCATCACCCAGGATCTTTGAAAAGTAATTTTCAGATAAGTGCCCATTACGTTCAAGATATTGTATCACCTGCTTTATCTTAACCTGTGCCGCATTTACCTCGTCCGGCTGTCCTGAGAGTTTGATCTGTGTACCCCTGGATAGCAGTTTCAGCAGAGGAAACTTTCGCTTGAGGATCTCAAATTTGCTGTTGTTGATGCCGAAGAACTCTATCGGGTTGACTGTCTCGAGATTAATGATAGCTTCTGTCAAATTGCGAGTTTTTGGTGGTTAATAATAAAAGTACAAACTACGTGCCAACAATTAAATTAAGAACAGGTTAAGCTTGGTTTACTTAATTATGAACGAAAAAAGACCGATTATATTTTATAGTCTTGTGCCTTGAATTCTTCCAGTTTGGCAGCAATTACTGTGTCAGATAGGGCGAAAATCCTTGCAGCCATTACAGCGGCATTTCTTGCACCTGCTTTGCCTACGGCAAGTGTGCCAACAGGTAACCCTGCGGGCATCTGCACAATGCTGTATAAAGCGTCGATACCACCGGGCAATCCGCCTTCGAGTGGTACGCCTAAAACCGGCAATGAAGTGTATGCAGCGCAAACCCCAGGCAACGCTGCAGCCATGCCTGCTGCCGCAATTACTGCACCATATCCGTCAGCTTTAGCATTTACAATAATATCCTTTACTTTATCTGGATTGCGGTGAGCTGATGCAACCACCATATTATTTTCAATTCCGAACCAATTGAGCCACTTGCTTGCCTCCTGCATCACTGCATCATCGGTCTGCGACCCCATGATAATTAATACTTTCATTTGCCTGATAATTTTTGTTTGTTAGTGAAATTAAAGAAGAATATTCTGCTTGAAACGTAAACTTATCCACCAATCTGCATATCTTTTTTACAGTAACAAGTAAAACGCCGGCAATGCCGGCGTTTTAAATTATGTACTTAAAAAATAGTTGTTCGCTGAAACGGCGTTAGACTGTTTATTTTTCCTTCGTGTTAAATTTCTCAGTTGTGTTTGTTTCTCTGCGTATTAATTTCAGCGCCGGGTGAGTATGGCCGTATTTCAAAAATGTCTTTTCCAATCCGAAGATGTTATCGCCGTAAACATAAATAGTTTTGCCCGTTAGCTTTTTGATCAAGCCATTTACAAGAACGTCTTTATCTGTTTCATATTTTATATCAGCAATCTGCAGGTGTCCGCCGAGCTTGTGATTGATAATGTTGAAATAACCAATGTAGTTTGTTTTGCCTATTGAAAAACAAGTAATGAATGACTTGCCCTCCAGCAGTGGATCGTCGACGTAAGTGAACTTGGAAAGGAAGTTGTTGTAAAATTCTATGATTCCTTTATAGTCGCTGTTGTCTCTAACGACACTGTTATCAACGATCACATAATTCTTCAGCAGTTTGGTATAGTCTCTGTCGTTGTAAATTGAATCGCTGTAGTCTACAATGTTGAAGTCTTTGGTGTACATCTCAGACGACAGTTCCTCGTAGCGTACAACATCTACATCAGTATTTACGTCGGTCTTTACTTTTTTGTAGAATACAGGTCCTTCGGGGTTGTTGGCCTGACGGGTCCACCAGGTTGCCTTCGTTGCATCTTTGGTATTGAACAAAGCAATAGTGGCATTGATCATTTCTGAATAGTTCAGATCAACTTTTTTGTTTTCGGCAGTTGGGCGGATGTTGATAGATGGAACACGTGAATTGGTGACCTGAACATATCCCCATTTATTTTGTGAGTACTCACTCACTTTAGCTGACTTAGCAATGAATTCGGCTTTGTTTGATTTAACAAACCCAACCAGATCATGCCCGTTATTATCTGAAACAACACCTTCGGCATATGGGTAAAGGTTATGTGCGATCTGAGCAATAGAACTGCCCGAAACGAGGCTCATTAACCCGATTGCTGCTATTTTAATAGTTTTTGTTGTCATGCCTGGTGTTTTCTAATTGCTCAATTTAAAGCCAAAGTAATAAATATCTGTTGAAAAATGAAG
>CAIKOJ010000029.1 GCA_903829015.1 uncultured Bacteroidota bacterium | reverse complement strand
CTACACTCTTTCCCTACACGACGCTCTTCCGATCTGTACACCATGTCCTTCGTAGTCTTACCCTTCATCGCAAGACTTCTCTATTTTTGCTTCAAAGGCCTGAAAATTATGTCAGGACGAAGCCACCAAATCGGATTTCAGACCAAATCAATGAGATTGAAAGCCCTGATTAGAAAGTCTCCAGAGGTTTTGGTGCAATTGCCACCCATTGGAATCATCAGGTTTGAAAACTAGCTTTTCTTCAATTTAATTAAAGGCTAAATTGACCCAAATCTTTCTTTAACTGCAAAACCTAGAAGTTGTAGCGAAATATGACTTGATTATTATTTGTAGTTAGACTTCCTATCTGTCTATGTCATGGCATAGGTAGGTTGATTAGAAAAACATTTCGTTATACTCTAATTTTATGTATCTGGATAGCTGCTTGTGCGCAGAGTTGAAACCACCGTAAGAAAATAACCGTACGTGAGTGCTATCAATGTTCTCGTACCCCGGACAGCCCGGAGCCGATGATGTATGGCCGCAAATAATTCCGCCTATTACATCGTTATTCAGTAATGCTTTTATCTGTATGCCCTTAGACTGAGCAAAATTGGCAAATGCTGAACCGCCAAGCAATCCCTGCTCTTCGCCTATTACAATCAGAAAGACAATTGTATGATTGTAAGTATACCGGCTCATCAAGCGTGCCAGTTCCAATACCAATGCGGTGCCGCTCGCATTGTCTTCAATCCCTTTTGCTATGCAGGCCGTGTCGCACACATCGGCGCACCTGCTATCTATGTGTGCCTCGATCACGATCACTGATTTGTCGGTGGTGTCGCTACCCGGAAGCACTGCGAAAATATTACGGTGCTGCACCACACCGCACATAGTCGTTTCAAACTCAAGGTATGAGGGTGTCAGTCTGTTTTCGTTTTGGGCACTGAATTGTTGGAATTTTGAATACACCCACCTCCGTGCGGCACCTATGCCTCTTACCGGAGAAACTGTATCAGAGGCTGTGTTGCGTGTGCCGAAACTACCTAATACATCGATATAAGCGTGTAGGGAATCTGGTGATACGCGGGCACTGATACCCCGGCTGATTGTGTCTGGTGTGTTTAATATCGTTGTTGCACTGTAAGTTGAGGGGTTGTAATTGCCCAGCATTATTTGCTGTGCTAATGGATTGGTGCAGATATTAACCACCTGTGCATTGGCCTGATACCCGATTGCACAGATTACGGACATTAATAAGAATATTAAACGCTTCATTGATTGGATATTAATACAAAGTGAAGTTAATGTAATTGGGCAATGTATGCAATTTGCATTCGAAAGCAGGTTTGTTGGGCAAGTGAGAATTGCATCAATAATACATTGCCTGAAACCGGCAAGATATACTTGCCGCAACTTTCATTATTTTGCATCAATGACATCGGGATCAATTCGTTTGCTGAGGCAAGAAGATAATTCGCAAATTGCGGCTGTTATTCGTGCGGTACTTACTGAATTCAAAGCCAATAAGCCCGGAACAGTTTACTATGATCCTACCACCGATGATCTCTTCAATTTGTTCTCGATACTTAAAGCCGAATACTTTGTATTTGAAATAAATGGAAAGGTAGCCGGCGGTGCAGGTGTGTTTCCGACGGAAGGGTTGCCCGACGGGTGCTGCGAATTGGTGAAACTGTATTTGCTGCCGGAGGTACGGGGACTTGGTTACGGCAAACAGTTGATTGAAACTTGTTTTGAGTCCGCGAGGAAATTCGGATTTACAGAGATGTATCTGGAAACTATGCCTGAATTAAAAATGGCCATGAGCCTTTACGAGCACTGCGGGTTCAAATATCTACCGGGACCACTAGGGAATTCAGGTCATTTCGGTTGTGATCTCTGGATGCTGAAACGGTTCTGACAACACTTTAGGGAACGCCGCCCTCTCCTTTGGTGAGGCCCGGGAGAGACATTTACAGCCGTTCTCCTTGTTTTGCAAAATTGAATCCTGCTTGTTCCACAAACTTCTGTTTCTTCTCGTCCCACAGTATAGGGTTGGTGTGGTTGAAATGAATGAGATGGATCTTTGATTTTGTTTCTTTGCTTTCGTTTTTGAAAAGCCCCATTGTTTCTCTTACCAGCGGATGCGGCACACTGGCCAGGTTTCTGCCCGGCAGGTCGGTACTATCAAAGAAGGTGGCATCGAGCAGTGCGATATCTACGCTTTTCACTACATCGATAATGTTTGCGTCCCACTTGTCCCATTTATTGATGTCGGGAATGAACAGGTACTTCTTTTGCTTCGTTTCAATCCTAAATCCTGCGGTCTCCGAATACTCATCTCTGTGCGGTACACGATAGGCAAGCACTCTTATGCCATCGCCCAGCGGAATTGCGTCTTCCCTTTCGTCGAAACCACATTCTTCCATCTCAACGAGTTGTATATTACGTAGGTTCACCAACTGACTCCAGGGGCCGTTTGTTTCGAGATATTTTTTCAGTTTCGGTAGTACATACACAGGCACATCGTGTGTGCTCATTACTTCTTTGCCCAGATCCATAAGCCCGGTATAGTGGCCTATATGGGCGTGCGTAATAAAGATACCATCTGGCAGGAAGTTGTACAGCCCCTTTGTAAGCGTTTGAAAATAGTGGAGCTGGTATTTGATATCAGGAGTGGCTTCAAACAGCCACCAATTTTTAGAAACGGGGTCTACCAACGCCAGTGATACCACATATCTGCGCATAGATTCGTCCTTCCATGCCATTGTGCAGCAGGCTCTTGTGCAGCCCAGGTGCGGGTAGCCGCCATCCTGGGCAACACCCAGCACGAGTATGTAAGGGGGCTCATTTTTCTGGGCTTGTACTCCCACAAAACAAAACATAAAAGATATGCAGAGCAGAATTCTGATCATGTACTCAAAGTTATTTGTTTGTTGGTAACCGGTGGTATAAAAAGGTTGATTTGTCGATTTTCGAATAAAATAATATTGTAGCACTGCAGCTTTTATTTATTTTCGGAATGTAAATCACGTGCTGATCTTCTTTTTCTAATTGCTATGGTTTTTAAAAACGCAATCAGTTGGTTCGAGATACCAACAATAGATATTAACAGGGCTCAGAAATTTTACGAAGCCATTTTTGACATGGCCATGGTGCCTATGGAAATGCCGGGGCTGCAGATGCGTATGTTTCCTATGGAGGATATGATGGGTATTGGTGGGACACTGGCACAAAGTGATATGCATAAGCCATCTGCTACTGATGGGCCGATGATCTACCTGAACGGTAACCCGGATGTGCAAATCGTACTAGATAGAGTAGAAGCCGCCGGAGGACAGATATCAATGCCAAAAACGCAGATATCGCCAGAACATGGCTGGATGGCCATATTCATAGATACTGAAGGAAACAGGGTTGCATTGCACGCGGTATAAGTTCCGGTTGCAATACAACCCTGCAAAATTTGATTGGTGTTCTAATTAATGCTCCAGCGTACCCAGATATCTTTCAGCGTCAAGTGCAGCCATACAGCCACTACCGGCAGCACTTACTGCCTGGCGGTATATTTTGTCCTGCACGTCGCCGCAGGCAAATACTCCGGTCACGTTGGTCCTGGTTGAGCCTGGTTGGGTGATCAGGTAGCCTTGTTCGTCCATGTCAAGTACACCTTTGAACAGGCTCGAATTTGGTTCGTGACCTATCGCCACAAAGAATGCTTTTAGCGGGATGACTATCTCTTCGCCTGTTACATTATTACGCACCTTCACACTTTCCACTTTATGTTCGCCCTGTACTTCTACGGTATCAGTGCTCCAGTACACTTTAATATTGGCTGTCTTAAGCACACGGTCCTGCATCACTTTGCTGGCGCGCATTTCGGGGCGGCGAACAAACATATGAACTGTTGTGCAAAGTTTTGACAGGTAAAGTGCCTCTTCACATGCTGTATCTCCGGCACCTACAATAGCCACGTCCTGATTCTTGAAGAAAAAGCCGTCGCATACCGCGCAGGCCGATACACCGTGTCCGTTTAGTCGCTCTTCAGATTCCAGTCCCAACCACTTGGCAGATGCACCGGTTGCAATGATCACAGAATCGGCTTCTATCCATTTTTCTTCATCAACTTCTACTCTGTGCGGATGGCTCGAAAAATCAACCTTTGTGATCATACCCCAGCGGATATCAGCACCCATGCGCTGCGCCTGCTGTTCAAAATCGATCATCATCTGTGGTCCCATAATACCATTTGGGTATCCCGGATAGTTCTCCACTTCAGTTGTGATCGTTAACTGCCCTCCGGGCTGTAAACCCTGGTATAATACTGGTTTAAGGTTAGCTCTCGCTGCGTATATGGCAGCAGTATATCCTGCCGGTCCTGAACCTATGATGAGGCAATGTACTTTTTCTATATCACTCATTTTTTAGTGTTGTTATTGTTTAATAAAATCGACGATAAAGATGCAAAAGAAAAACTATAGCTTCAAATATCGGATTTGATAATAGTTTTACGCGCTTTACCCCGGGTTGCAATTTTTCGTTCAGGTTTCTATAGGGATTATGGTACCACTACTGTTATCGTATCGCTACCATAGCCGGCCCACACTCCCAGTGCTCCATTGGTGATATTTGACTGAACGTTGATAGGCGAGGAGAACGGATTACCCTGTGCATTCTGGGCAAAAGCAAAAGTATTCCAGAAATTGTATACGCCCTTGTCTATCTGGCACCACTTGACAGTTACTCTTTCGCCGGGAAAGAAAAACCGCAGTGAGTCTTCATTCATATCTTTATTTCGCACCAATCCACCGTACAGTGGTATCTGAGTTAGTTTTTTGCCGTTTACAACCTGATCATCGTACTGTTCAGAGGCTATGAATTGCTCATTATTCCGCCTGGTGAAATACCGCGCATAATTACCCAGGGTGTCAGGGTCGGAGAAATTAACAAATATCTGCTTGGCACTATCTGGTGTTGTAGATCTCTTAAAGATTGGAACATCGAACCACATTGAGTCAATTCCTTTCAGGTTTGGGATCTTAGTTGAAGAGGTGTATGTTTTGCCGTCGTAGGTAATGGTCAGATTGTAAATTTTGCCCGGCTCTCCAATCATGCCGTCGGTAAATGGCAATGTAGTATCCACCGAATAAACATAAAACTTATTCCCGTTCTTACCTGTATCAAAAGAGTATTCCCTAAGTGTTATGGTTTTTGTTCCCTCAGATACTTTAATAACGGCGCCATGCAAAAAGCTGGCTTCCACTTTGGCGAGGTCTATTGTAGAGAAAAATCCAATAGTGGACGTTAGAAAAACGTAGGGAGGCAAACCATTCTCAATAGCACCCTGTACTACCGGTGCAGATGGTGAAGTACCGAGATTAATGTGCACTTCTTTCTCGCAGGAAAACAACATCAACGAGAACAATACTGTAATTGAAATGGCAGCGGAACGAAATTTAATGTGGCGCATAGAGTACTTCTGAAAGGAACAAAGATAAAGAAGACTTTTCAGACGAAATGACCCAGATGCCTGCCTGAATTGTTAATTTACATATCTGCCTTCGGGGCTATACATTACCGGCAGTATCTTATGGTACTTTTCAAAATAGTCATAGCCATATTTCAGTTCCGACCAAAATTCCTGGTATTCCAGATTTCTGGGGAACTCATGCGCAAGGTAGTTTACGCCGTTTTTTGTAAGCCTTGTAGGGAATATATGAACAGGAATATATTCTTGTCCATTTAGTTTGGCATTCAGGCAAATAGTATATAATTCTTTTATGCCTTCGTCTGTCATGGGCATACAGCCTATGGTTACACATCCACCATGTATGTAAATATCCCCTCCCAGATCGGGTTTTCCCAGAATTCTGTCGGAGTAATTAGGGTAGCTAAGCTGCATGGAGAGAACGTAGTCGCTCTTAGGGTTAAAATCCTCAATGAAATAGTAACCCTCAGGCACCTGCCTGTCGCCCTGCATTCTTTTAGGGCCTAATTTGCCGGATAGGGCACAAATCCTATACGTTTTTATCAGTTTGTATTCGCTGGTTTCATTGTTTCTGGCCCATAATTCCAGTTCGTTCTGCGATTTGAATGCACGGAGGTAAATGTCGTTTGGCGGATAGTTTACCCCCTTTTTCCGGAACTGCCTGCTAATAGAATCAGTGTATTTTTTACCGGCATCTGCTACTCTGCTGAACGAATATTGGTAATTCTTAAAGTCGGTATGCTCTTGCTGTGCTGTGGCCTGGAAGGATAGGAACAAAAAAAAGCAGTAGAGCCATATAGCACCATTCAGTTTTTGGTTTTGATACCTTTCGTTCAATGTAATGGTCATAATATTGCCTTCCAAATACGCCTGCGTTCTAATTATTGGCTAAATTACTAATGATAGGCTAATCTGCAACTTATTGCTGCACTTCAAGCCATTATCCGTTATTTCAGTGGTTTTATACTTAATTTTGCACCCCTTACATCAAAATGAGCAAAACTGTAGCTTTTCATACATTGGGTTGTAAACTCAATTATTCAGAAACCAGTACCCTGAGCAGGGTGCTGGAGGCGGATGGTTTTGTAAAAAAAGAGTTTGACGAAACGGCTGATGTGTATGTGATCAACACCTGCTCGGTAACCGAAAATGCAGATAAAGAATGCCGTTACATAGTTCGTGGCATTCAGCGGCGAGCTCCTGAGGCTATGGTGGTGATTACAGGTTGTTATGCCCAATTGAAGCCGCAGGAAATTGCACAGATAAAGGGCGTAGACCTGGTGTTGGGTGCATCAGAGAAATTCAATTTGCCAGCGCATTTGAAGGAACTGAGTAAAGGGCCTGCAGATAATGGTGGTGCGAAAATTTGTTCCTGTGATATCGAAGAAGTGGAGGGTTTTCATAGTTCTTATTCTCTAAACGATCGTACACGTACCTTTCTGAAAGTGCAGGACGGCTGCGACTATAACTGCAGTTTTTGTACCATCCCGCTCGCGCGGGGACATAGCAGAAGTGACAGCATTGAGGGTGTGGTGCGGAATATGCGTGAGCTGGCCGCAACAGGCACAAAAGAAATAGTACTTACAGGTATTAATCTGGGTGATTTTGGTAAAGGTGCAGATGGCGGCAAGACGAAGGAAACAACGTTTTATGATCTGGTGCAGGCTGCCGATGATGTGGAGGGAATTGAGCGTATTCGTATCTCTTCCATAGAGCCCAATCTGCTGACAAATGAGATCATTGAATTTGTTGCGCAGTCTAAAAGGTTTATGCCGCATTTTCACATACCGCTGCAGAGCGGCAGCAGCAATATTCTGGCTGCCATGCGGCGCAGGTATAAACGTGAGTTGTATGAAGATCGGATTAATTACATTAAGCAGTTGATGCCGCATTGCTGCATTGGTGCTGATGTTATTGTTGGCTTCCCCGGAGAAAGTGATGAAGACTTTATGGAGACCTTCAATTTTCTGCACCGGCTCGATGTTTCTTACCTGCACGTATTCACTTATTCTGAGCGGACAGATACACTGGCTGCAACCTTAAAGCCCGTAGTGCCGATGCATGTGAGGAACGAGCGCAACAAAACTCTACGCACGCTCTCGTATCAGAAGACGCAGTACTTTGCAGAACAACATAGGGGAGAGACACGCAAGGTATTGTTTGAGAATGCCTCAAAAGCTGGCATCATGGACGGCTATACCGATAACTATATTAAAGTGCAGACGCCCTTCAGGGCAGAGTGGGAAAACAAAGTAGTTGATTGGGTGTTGTGATCGCCTTAGTCGCGCTTATATTTTCGGGCCGAAGATCTCTATATTTTCCAGCACAGTTTTCTCGGTATAATTCATCACGGCAGCGTCAAATTCAGGGCCTTTATTGAACATAACCTTTACCTCTATCGGCAGTACCGCAATAGTTATACCCCATTCTTTTAACTTATCCAGATGCAGGTAAAGTCTTGCTGCATCTTTATCAGTGGTTACAATTATTTTGTTCTGTGCATTCCAGTTATTGTAAGCCTCGTGTATCTCTTCCAGATCTGAAGAAACAAAGTAATGATGGTCGGCATAGGTGAGGGTGTGTACATCAGCAGCATTAGCCTTTAGAAAAGCTATCAATGGTTCAGGCCGGGCAATACCACACACAAGTATTATGTTCCTGTTGGCGATCATCACAGGCTCGCGGGTGATGAGATCGTAAGGCATGGTATATTGTATGCAGGTAAAGAATACCTGCTGATGCGGCAATGGTGCTATAGCTTTAACAATTGCATCAGCCTCTGCGGGCTTCAGCGCAGGCGGGCATTTCGAAACCACAATTATATTGGCTCTTTTGCTGGAGCTTCTGCTTTCTCTCAGATTGCCGAAGGGTAGTATGTGGTCTTTGTAAAATGGTTTGGAATAATCTGTGATCAGTATGTTCAGTCCGGCACGCACTGAGCGGTGCTGGTAGGCATCATCAAGTAGTATCACATCTATGTCAGGTCTCCGCTGCAGCAGGGCTGGTATGCCGGTCATGCGCTCTTCTGCCACACTTACTGCAAGCTCAGGAAATTTAAGAAAATACTGCATTGGTTCGTCTCCTATCCTAAGCGCATTTGTATGCACATCGGCCAGCAGGAATCCTTGTGTATGGCGTTTGTATCCGCGGCTCATTGTGGCCACTCTGAATCTATACTGTAGCAGGCGTATCAGGTATTCGACATGCGGAGTTTTACCAGTGCCACCTGTAGATAAGTTGCCGATAGTAATTACAGGTACACTGAATTCTATAGAGTTGAAAAATTTGACGTCGTACAAGCGGTTGCGCAGCCACACTATTGCGCCATACAAAAGCGCAACAGGGTAGAGTAGTATCCGTACAACCGAAAATATATAATAGAGGATGTTTCTGGTTTCCATTGGGAATGCAAAGAACGGTTTTTTTAGTCGTAAGTCATTAAGTCGTGAGTCGTGAGTCGTAAGTCGTAAGTCATGAGTCGTAAGTCGTGAGTCATGAGTCGTAAGTTGTGAGTCATTGCAATAATTTTGATTTGGGCAATTAATTGTGTCTCGGGTTATCCCATCTTCCGGTTCCGGTTTCCTTTTGTAAATTGCGGCAATGAACTGGATACCGCATCCTGTAATACTTGAAAGTGAAAGAGTGAAATTGGTGCCGCTTGAAAGCGGTCATTTCAACGATTTGATTGCCTTAGGTCTACAGGAAAAAATATGGGAGTTTATGTCTATTAACGGGGCTGACTCCAACAGGCTGTTGTTGCATCTGAAAAGTGCAGTGTTAAAAAGAGGAACAGGGGAGCAGTACCCGTTTACTGTAATCGATAAACAGCAGAATAAGATTATTGGTTCTACTTTGTTTCACAACATATTTCCCGAGCATCGGAAACTGGAGATCGGCTGGACATGGTACGATCCTTCTTACTGGCGTACAGGGTTCAATCGGGAGTGTAAGTTGCTATTACTCACACATTGTTTTGAAGTGTTGAAAACAGTACGTGTGCAATTACAGACCGATGAAAACAATCACCGCAGCAGAACAGCGATACTGGGTATAGGAGCCACTTTTGAAGGCATAATGAGAAAGGAGCGGATAAGAGCCAACGGCGCTTTTCGCAACACAGCCATGTACAGTATACTCGACGATGAATGGCCGGCTGTAAAGTCTTTGCTGGAGGCATCTTTACGTGTTCGATAGGCAAAAAAATACCTGCAGAACGGTGCAGGTATTAAACAGTGCTGTACTGGCGTTTTTGCTATTTCCTTTTCAATGAATCTGTCTTTCTGGGTAATGAATCAACACTTATTAAAGGGGTTGTCTTGCCCATATGGCACGAAACGCAGTTTATTTGTTCCAATGCGTGATCGCCACCTTTCATTTTACTTAAGTAATTTTCATTGATCCCCTGTACCATCAGTATCATATTGCGGGCAATATTCTTTTCAGGTTTGGCATCTGAAGCAAAATCAAACTTTGGCCTTTCCTGTCCCGGTACTTTTTCTGATACATGGCAGAATCCGCAACGTACACCAAGAGCCATTGAGTAGCCGCGCATAAGCTTGTGTAACTCCTCTTCTGAAATGTCTTTTGGCAATATTTTAAGATTCACCGGTTTATCGTCATCGTGCCTGCTTGTTGGTACAAAACTTTGCATAAATATTATAGAGCAGCAAAGTATGGCTGCAACCAGTAGTTTTTTGTTGTGATACATGTTGTCTTTTTTAGAATTTAAAGATAGGTCGTTTATTTGATTTTAAAAGTATGTACATGAGTCGGTTCATTACTCTGTACCCGGAATTGGTTTAAAACGAGCAATGATGTAAATGTGGGGTTATAAAAGCTGTTGGGATAGGTTAATAATCGGTAGTTAAAATCCTAAATTATGCAGTATTTAAAATAATATGTGTGTTCTGTACTAACATTTTTGATAAAGTAAACGCCTCATTAGAGGTAGGCTCTGTTTACTCATTAGCAGTTTTATTTAATTGTGGAAAAAAATTGAAAGCAAAATTTTGTTTTTTTTAAGAAACAGACTACATTGCGGTATTAATTCATAAATTGGTATAGTATATTTTATATTTAAGTTGTAACCTTTTCTTTTTTTTATCATTAAACAACACGCAGAATGAAACGATTCTACTTTACAAAACTGATAACCCCCATCGTATTCCTATTGGGATTGGCCATGACTTCCATTGGCCAAACTACTTATTCCTCGCCGGGCACGTATACCTACACGGTAGGTACAGGTGTAACCGCAATCGCAGTTGATGTGGTTGGCGGCAAAGGTGGTAACTCCAGCGCAGCTTCTCCCGGTGGTAAGGGCGGGCGTGTAACCTGTAATCTGGCAGTATCTTCTGGCCAGGTGCTTACTGTTTATGTAGGTGGTGCTGGTGGTAACTCTGGCGCACCAACAGGTGGAGTAAATGGTACTTCCGGTGGTGCGCAAGGTGGTAATGGTAATGGCAACGGCGGCGGCGGCGGCGGTTCTTCTGATATTCGTACCGGTGGAACTGCTCTGGCCAATCGTATTGTCGTTGCTGGTGGTGGCGGTGGCGCAGGCTACAACTGCGCCAGCAATGCTGAGTGGGGTGGCGATGGCGGTAGCACCGTTGGTGCTACTGGTGCTCAGTGTGGTTCTGTAAGCACTTGTCTGTGCGGACTTGGTGGATCACAGACAGCTGGTGGCCTTGGTGCAACATGTTATGGATATACTGCAGGTGCACTAGGTGTTGGCGGTAGTAATACCAATACTTCATATTGCGGTGGTGGTGGCGGTGGCTACTACGGCGGCGGTTCGGCTGCTTATGGCGGCGGCGGCGGCGGTTCCAGCTTTCCTGCAGCTAACGGTGGTATCGTAAGCAGCTTAGTACATACTCAGGGTTTTAACAGCGCCGGTAATGGTTACGTTATTATATATGGACCTACTTTAACAGCAAGTCCAACTTCTTTGGCTTTTGGTCCGCAGACTATGGGTACAACCTCAGTGCCTTCTAAATTTATTACTGTTTCAGGAACGTTTTTGGGAACAAGCCCGTTAACGGTTACAGCTCCTGCTTGTTTTAGCGTTTCAACTGATGGTGTTACCTGGGGTAGTTCAGTTACACTTTCTTATTCTCCTCCAACACTTGCTAATACTAATATTTATGTTAAGTTCACTCCTTGTACTGTTGGATTGAACAGTGGTAATATTGTAGTTACAGGTGGTGGATTAACTCCTACCAATATCGCGGTTTCCGGTACAGGTGCTAATGTTTGTACAGGTACTCCGGCAGCTGGTGCTGCACAGGTTTCTCCAACATCTGGTGGTAACCTTACGTCATTTACATTAAGCCTTCTAGGTGCTTCTGCTTCGGGTGGTCTTACTTATCAGTGGCAGTCTTCACCAACAGGTGTAACAGGTAGCTGGGTTGATATGCCTGGTGCAATACTTTCTACCCATACATTTAATGGTATCTCAGCAAATACATTCTTCCGTTGTAATGTAACTTGTCCTGGTGGCTCTACTGTAACTTCAGTATCTACCAGTGCCACTTTTGCAAATCTGGCTCCTTCTTCTTGTACGCCTACATGTGCGAATAACGTTTTGTCGAATAACTTTTGTGTCAGCACACCTGCCACTCCGTTTTTCTTACAGGGTGATGGCTCGTCTTCAATAACCGATGGTACCGACCCGAATCTTTCGCCTACAATACATTATTATGATAAAACAGCAACTTTGGGTTGTAATTTAAGTATTGGTACTGCTTATCCAACTATCAATTGTAACATAGCTGCCGGCGGCGGAAACGTTACTTCTGTGCAGCTTTGGATAGATTTCAATAATGACGGATCTTTTGCTACTTCTGAGTCTGTTGGTGGCGTACCAAACTATTCTACAGGCATTCCGCATCCGGCAATCACAATTCCAGGTAATGTATCTCCTGGTAAGTATCGTTTGAGAGTTGTTGCCTGTTATGCTCTGGGTAATAATGCAGCTCAGCCTCAGTATCCAAACATTCCACCTTGCCCTACTACTGGTGTTCAGTATGCAGATACAAGGGATTATTTTGTTAACATAACTTTCCCAATTTGTTCTGGCACTCCTATGGCCGGTATTACTGATGCATCACCAACTTCTGCATGTGCTGCATTCAACCCTAATTTATTTAGTGTTGGTGCGCAGCAGGGACCTGGTATCAGTTACCAGTGGAAGACTTCTCCTTCGGGTTCATCATTTACTGTTATTTCAGGTGCTACAAATACCGTGTATACCCCAACAGTTACTGTAACAGGAACGGTGTATTATCAGTTCCAAGTTACTTGCACTAACGGTGGTGGTGTATCAACCACGAACGTACAGACCATCACTTTGAATGCTCCTCCAGCTGGCATTTCACCTGCTAACCCTAGCGTTTGTACAGGTCTGTTCACTTCACTGGCATCATCACCGGGCGGTGGTACATGGAGTACAGGTAATTCATCAATTGCAACTGCTAACTCTATTTCTGGAGCTATAACTGGTGTTATTCCGGGTGTTACAACAGTAACTTATACATTACCGACAGGTTGCTCTGCAAGTGCTACATTAACTGTAAATCAATTGCCTGGTCCAATAACCGGATCGCTCGCCTTATGCGCTGGTACTAGTACACCTCTGAGCAATTTGATCACGGGCGGAACATGGAATGTAACTCCTCCTACGGTTGCTTCAATAACCTCTCCGGCTGGCTTACTTAGTGGCGTTGCGGGTGGTACTGCCAACGTAAACTATACATTACCTACCGGTTGTACAATATCGGCAGTAGTTACAGTTAATGCGTTGCCTACTTTGTTTATTACTTCATTTACCGGATCTAACAGGTATTGCGTAGGCGCTGCAAGTACTTGCGGTCTTACGCTTTCCAGCTCACAGGTAGGTGTTACCTATCAGGCGTTACTCGGCGGTTCTCCTGTAGGTGCTGCGTTGGCAGGCACAGGTGGTCCATTGAGTTTTGGTATCGTTACCACTCCTGGTACTTATACCATATTTGCAACTAACAATGCATCTGGTTGTGGCCGTTCAATGGTTAGCTCTGTTGTTGTAGCTACTGATCCTAAACCATTGATCCAAACAGTGAGCGGCGGCGGTAGTTACTGCGCACTGGGTTCTGGTTTACCAGTTTGCCTTACAGGTTCTGAATTAGGCGTTGAATATAAATTGTACAACGGTGCAACTTATGTAACCTCAATTGCAGGTACAGGTAGTTCATTCTGCTTCCCTGGTATTACTACACCAGGTATTTACACTGTGGTTGCTGAGAATACAACAACACATTGTACTCAAAACATGACCGGTTCTGCAACCATTACAATTAATCCACTTCCTACCATATTTAATATGACTGGCGGTGGCGGATATTGCGCTGGTGGTTCTGGTGTAGCTGTTGGATTAGACTTCTCAAATACCGGTATCATGTACCAGTTATTTAAAGATGGTATTTCTTTAGGTGCACCGGTTGCGGGTACAGGTCTTCCTTTAAGTTTCGGATTCTTCACTACTCCGGGCACATACACAGTTGATGCTACTAATAGCAGCACAGGATGTACTGCAAGTATGTCAGGCGCTTCAGTTGTATATATCAACCTGTTGCCTACTGTTTATTCAGTAACCGGTGGTGGTAATTATTGCGCTGGTGGTCTTGGTCAGGACGTGTCTATTTCAGGTTCTGATATAGGTATCAATTATCAATTATATCTCGGCGGTTCTGCAATTGGTTCACCTATTGCTGGTACAGGTTTAGGTCTTTCTTTCGGAAACCAGACTGCTGCAGGAGTTTATACAGTTGTAGCTACAGATATCGCTTCAACATGTAGTTCTCCAATGGCTGGTTCGGTAACTATTTCAGTATTGCCTTTGCCTCCGGTATATAATGTTACTGGTGGTGGTAATTTCTGTATCGGTGGTGCCGGTGTTCTTGTAGGCTTGAGCGGATGTACTACTGGTATGACTTACCAATTGTACAACGGCGGATCAGCTGTTGGTAGTCCGTTGCTTTGCTCTGGTGGTTCATTGAGCTTCGGTTTGCAAACAACAACTGGTGTTTATGTTGTTGAAGCAACTAACATAGCTACCGGATGTAAAAATATAATGAATGGTGTAGCTACAGTAGGTGCTAACCCACTTCCTGCTCAGTTCAATGTAACTGGTACAGGTAGCTATTGTGCCGGTGGTGCTGGCCTTGCAGTTGGTTTAGATTTCTCTGCTACTGGTATTACTTATCAGTTGAAGAGAGGTTCTGCGCTAATTGGTTTACCTGTTTCAGGTTCTGGTGCTCCAATTAATTTTGGTTTACAGACGGTTGCAGGTACTTACACAGTTGTAGCAACAAACGTTACTACAGGTTGTGTGAACACAATGAGCGGCAGCGCAGTTATTAATATCAACCCATTACCTACAGTTCATACTGTAACTGGTGGTGGTTCATTCTGCGCAGGTGGTTCAGGTGTATCAGTTTCTTTGAATGGTTCTAATACAGGTATCGATTATCAATTATATCTGGGTCTTACTCCGGTTGGTAGTTTAATGCCAGGAACCGGAACAGTTATCAACTTCGGTTTACAGACTGGTGCTGGTACATATGTTGTGAAAGCAACTGATGCTACTTCGGGCTGTTCATCGTTCATGTCTGGTGGCGTGGTTGTAAATGTTAATCCAATTCCTACAGTATTCACAATGACTGGTGGTGGTATTTACTGCGCTGGCGGTACTGGAGTTCACGTTGGACTTGGTGGTTCTACAAGCGGTATCAAATATCAATTAGTACGTGATGGTAGCAATGTTGGAACTCCTTATACAGGTACTGGTTATTCTCTGGACTTCGGTCTGCAGGCTACTCCGGGTACTTACTCTGTAGTTGCTACAAATAATACTACACATTGTACAAATAATATGGCAGGATCAGTTGTTGTTGCTGCTAACGCTTTACCAGTAGCATTTGATGTTACAGGTGGCGGTAATTATTGTATCGGTGGTACAGGTGTTAGCGTTGGCCTTAGCGGTTCTGACCTTAGCATCGATTATCAGTTGTATGTAGGTGGTTTAGCAGTTGGTTCTCCGATCGGTGGTACCGGTGGTGCACTTGATTTCGGACTTCAGACAGCAGCTGGCGTTTATACAGTGAAAGCAACAAACAGCGTAATCGGTTGTACAAGCAACATGAACGGCAGTGTTAACATTGGAATTAATCCTTTGCCAAACGCATATAATGTGTTGGGTGGTGGTAACTACTGTGTTGGCGGAACTGGTGTTCACGTATTCCTCAATGTATCTGAAGCAGGTGTAGACTATACTTTATATACCGGCGGTTCTGCAGTTGCTACAATGGCAGGTACTGGTGCAAGCATCGACTTCGGTTTACAGACTGCACTCGGTAGCTACACTGTAGTTGCAAACAATACAGCTACTACATGTGCTAACAATATGACAGGTAGTGCAACGATCGGTAATAATCCATTGCCTGCTGCAAATAATGTAACTGGTGGTGGTTCTTATTGTATTGGTGGCACAGGTGTTGCTGTTGGTCTTGACGCAAGTGAGACTGGAGTTAAATACCAGTTGTTCAATGGTACTACAGGCGTAGGATTGCCGGTTAATGGTACTGGTTCTTCTATATCTTTCGGCTTACAGGCTGCATCTGGTTCATACACAGTTGTTGCAACTAATACTTCAACTACTTGTAACAGCAACCAGAACGGATCTGCTACTGTTTCTATCAACGCTTTACCTGTAACATATAGCGTAACCGGTGGTGGTAACTATTGCGAAACTGGTTTAGGTGTTCACGTTGGTTTGAGTGGTTCTGAATCAGGTGTTAACTACCTGTTGTATCATGGTCCTTCTCCAGTTGGTATTCCGGTTTCGGGTACTGGTGGTGCTATAGATTTGGGTCTTCAGTCTGATCCGGGTGTTTACACTGTAGTAGCAACAAATGGTACTACTGCTTGTACTCAGGGTATGACCGGTAGCACAATTATAAATGTTCTTCCTATCCGCATACCACACGTTACACTTAATCCAAGTGTTTCAGGTACAGTTTGCGTTGGTCAGAATGTACGCTTTACTGCTGCACCTGTAAATGGTGGTACTGCACCTACTTATCAGTGGAGAGTAAATGGTGTTAGCGCAAGTGTAAGCAATACATTCAGCTACATTCCTCTTGATGGTGACGTTGTATCTGTAACAATACACAGTAATGCTGAGTGTGCTCACCCAGACACCGGTTCTGCAATGCAGACAATGGTAGTAAGCGCAATGCAAATGCCTTCTGCTACAGTTTCTGTAGATCCAGGTACGCTGGTATGTAACGGTTCAACTGCTACTTACACTGCAAGTACTGTATATGGCGGAACAGCTCCTACTTTGATCTGGATCAAGAACGGTTCTGCAATCACTACTGGTCCTTCTTACACTTACGCTCCTGTAAATGGTGATATCGTAACATTGATGCTGGGCAGCGACTTTAATTGCCGTCTTGCTGATACAGTGTTCAGTGCACCACTTACTATGACAGTTCAGAATCCAGTATTGCCTACAGTTGCGGTAACTGCTAACCCAGGTACTAACCTGAGCGCTGGTCAGTCAGTAACATTTACTGTTACTTCTACCAATTCAGGTCCAGCTCCTACTTATCAGTGGGTTGTTAATTCAACTCCTGTAACTGGTGCTACTAATCCTACATTTACTACTTCTAATTTGTCTAACAGAGATTCTGTAAGCTGCGAAGTAACCGGTATCTGTGGAATGGTTGGTTTCAACGCTCTTAAAGTTAACGTAGGCAGACTGGGTATCAACCAGCTGAGCGCAAACGGTAGCGATGTGAAACTGGTACCTAACCCTAACAAGGGTGAATTTAACCTGAAAGGCATTGTAACTGCAGGTAACGATGAAGAAGTTACTCTCGAAGTTACCAACATGCTCGGTCAGGTGGTTTACACTAGCAAAGTGATGTTACAGAATGGTATGATCAACGAAAACGTGAAACTGAACAATTCATTAGCAAACGGAATGTACATTTTGAACCTCCGTTCAGCTTCTGATAACACAGTGTTCCACTTCGTTATCGAACAATAATAGTTTTCTAATCGGAAATAAATGAAAAGTGACCTTTCGGGGTCACTTTTCATTTGTGGGTGGTTGTGAATTATTTCCCGTTAATTGCTATAGATAATGGATATGGTTGACCTTTGTGTTAATAGAGTAAACCTGGTTTGTTACGAATATTGGTACACTGTGCGTGGGCGTTGATATTTTTCGTATATTTAAGTTTGCTTAAGCGCTGTAATTAAGGAGTGGTTAATAGCAGTGTAGTAATTTTGAAAGTGCGGGCATGAATAAATTTTTTGTACTTCTATTCCTATCGTTTTTAAGTGTCACTGCCCGTTCGCAAACGGCGGCTTCCTATGGTTTTTCGGCGTTTACTACAACTTACACAAGTATTGCAGGTTCCGGTAGTACTTTGGTACCCACCATTATTTGCGATGACTGCACACAAGTCAACATACCGATCGGGTTTACCTTTAAATTTTGCGGTACGAATTATACCAGCCTTTCTGCTACCTCAAATGCATATCTTTCGCTGACTAATTCAACAGCGTTCACTTTTATCAATGTTGCCGCCAACATTGTAAGTCCCGGGATGTTATTTGCCTACTGGGATGATCTTGAAGGTTTTCCGACAATTCCGAGTACTGCTTACTATCGCACATCAGGTACTGCACCTAACAGAGTTTTTACTTTTGAGTGGAAAGATTTCGGTACATGGTTCGGTACTTCTACTTGCACCAGCTGCCCGGCGAATATCCAGATAAAGCTGTATGAGACTTCAAACCTGATCGACTTTATTTATGGTCCTTCAACTTATGTCGGCAGAACTGCATCGATAGGTATAGCAAACAGCGTAACTGATTGGCAAACACTTGACAATGTGTCGGGATCACCTACACCATCATCTACTGTTTTTACCGATGTGCTGGCCAACAGCCCCGCAAATGGACAGGTATACCGTTGGGGAAGTAATTGTGCCGGTACACCGGTAACTGGCGCCATTAGTGCGCTACCAGCATCGGGCTGTGGTACATTTACTTCTGTTTTATCTCTGCCTTCATCTTCTATAGGTACGGGGCTTTCCTATCATTGGCAAACTTCTCCTGATAGTTTGACATGGACAAGTATACCCGGTGCTACCGGTTCCACATATGCTGCAACTATTTCAGTATCTACCTACTACCGTTGTATCATGACCTGTGCTTATGGCGGTGTTTCCGGAACTTCACCTTCTTTTCTGTTGGTGAGTAATCCGCTACCTGCTCCTATCTCTGGTGCATCTTCGTTTTGTCCGTTTGCTCCCGTAACTCTTACTGATCCGACACCCGGTGGCGTGTGGAGCAGTAGCAATGTGGTAGCAGCTACTGTTGGTTCGCTTACAGGGGTGGTTTCAGGCGGGGCTCCGGGTGTATCAATAATTCGTTATACATTGCCAACAGGCTGTGCGGCAACAAAGTCCGTAACTGTGGTTCCGGCACCAGTAACTATATCTGGCCCACCGACAGTGTGTACCGGAGTGTCAGTTACTTTATCTGATGCCATGTCCGGCGGTACATGGAGCAGCAGCAACCCTGCTGTTGGTACAGTTGGTTCAGTATCTGGAAATGTAACCGGAATATCAACGGGTACTACCATAATAACTTACACGCTAGGTGGCTGTAGTGTTTACCGCACTGAAACAGTAATAGCTTCGCCGGCTGCAATCGTAGGGCCCTCTGAAATATGTCTGGCTTCGTCAGAACTGTACACTGATTCAACGCCCGGTGGTACATGGACGACCAGCGTTATAAGCAGAGCGATTGTAGGGGCGCCGTCTGGAACCGTGACAGGTGTTGGTGTCGGACCAGTCGTCATTTCTTATACAATACCCGGCGGTTGTTTCGCTTTGGCTGCAGTAACTGTTGATCCGTTGCCGTCAACAATTACCGGTACCCCATCTGTTTGTGTAGGTCGTTCCACTACGTTGTTTTGCCCCGGTGGTGGTACATGGAGTAGCACTAACCCTGCAACAGCTACCATAGGCACTTCTACCGGTATTGTAACAGGTGTAAGTGCAGGTCCCGTAACGATTGTATATACACTGCCTACCGGTTGTTCTGCAACATATGGTTTTACTGTTTTGCCTCCTCCGGCACCAATAACAGGCAGTCCGGTTTTATGTATTGGTGCTGTAGGTACACTTACTGATGCCACTCCCGGCGGCGCCTGGACCAGCAGCAACCCTGCAGTAGCATCGGTGCATAGTTTGTTTGGAACAGACACTGGTCGTGCGGCGGGTACGGCTACATTATATTATACCATAGGTACGGGTTGTTATTCAACGCTAACTGTAACAGTAAACGCGCCTCCCGCTCCAATCACAGGAGTGCCTTGCGTTATTATTGGCAGTTCCACCATGCTTTCCAGCACAGGAGGTACTATCTGGAGCTCAGGCAGTTCCTCGGTCGTTTCAGTCGGTTCGTCATCGGGTGTGGTTACAGGAGTTGCTGTCGGAGTTGATAATATTACCTGCTTCGGTTCATCGGGTTGTTATATTACTGTGCCTGTCACGGTCAATCCTGTTCCGGCACCAATATTAGGTACGCACCTGCTTTGCGCCGGACTTACAACAACCCTTACAGATGCCGCGCCTGGCGGCACCTGGACAAGTAGTAATCCTGCCGTAGCAACTATTGATGCGTCTACCGGTTTTGTAACAGCTACAGGTGCGGGCGTAGCACTGATCTTCTATACTCTGCCCGGTGGTTGCACAGGGCCACCAACAACATTTACCCTAACCGTTAATGCAACGCCTTCGGCTATTGCAGGGGGTAACAGTGTATGTCAGGGGTCTAATATCACGCTGTATGATCTTACTCCCGGTGGGACCTGGACCAGCAGTGCTCCCGGTATAGCCCCGGTAAGCAGCACCGGTATGGTAAATGGTATTGCGTTGGGAACGGCAATAATAACTTATTCATTTGGTGCGAGTTGTTATGCAACCCAGCCGGTTACAGTGAATCCGATGCCGGGTGCGATTTCTGGTCCGGGTACAGTTTGTAATGGAAGCAGCATTACCATGAGCTGCACCGGTGGCGGAACCTGGATCAGTACTATGACGCCGGTTGCAACTGTAGATTCGATCACTGGGTTGGTGTCGGGTATCGCTACCGGCAATACAACCATTATTTATTCATTGCCCACAACCTGTTCTAGTTCAAAATCAGTAACGGTAAGTCCGGTACCGTCACCCATTACCGGTCCGTTATCGGTATGTAGGGGCGCGTCAACTACATTGTCTGATCCTACTCCGGGGGGGACATGGTCAAGTTCATTATTGTCTGTAGCTACCATCGGTTCATTGAGTGGTATTGTAGCAGGAGTAGCAACGGGTGTAGCTACGATTTCATATACGCTTAGTACAGGTTGTTCGGCCAGAAGAACTGTTTCTGTAACTACTGCACCGGGCCCCATAACGGGCTCGCTCAGAGCTTGCGTTGCTCAGAGCACTATCCTCGGTAATTCGATGCCCGGCGGAGTTTGGACAAGTGCTACTCCGGCAGTTGCAACAGCAGGCTCTCTTACCGGAAGTATTAGTGGTGTGGTGCCGGGAAACTCGGTTATTACGTACTCATTGGGCACAGGCTGTATTGTAACGGCAACTGTTACCGTGAACCCTTCTCCTGCGCTGATTACAGGGGCATCTCAGGTGTGTGTGGGTAGTGCGATTACACTAACCGATGCCTCGATCGGAGGTACCTGGAGCAGCAGTTCAACATCGACTGCAAGTGTAGGCTCACTCACTGGTTTAGTAAACGGAATAACAGCGGGTGTTGCCAACATAAGTTATACAGTTTCGTCCGGTTGCTCATCAATAAAGTCCGTAACCGTAGTGGCATTGCCCGCGCCTATATCAGGCACTGCATCGGTTTGTGTTGGCGGAACTACACTACTGAACAATATTTCGCCGGGAGGAACCTGGGCGAGCAGTGCCCCGGCCATTGCGACAATAGGGTCGCTAACCGGTCTGGTGTCAGGCATTGCAGCGGGTGTGGCAAACATCACCTACCGTATGGCAAGCAGCTGTTTTATTACAAAAGCAGTTACGGTGAATCCGTCTCCACCGGCAATAACGGGCAGTGCTTTGTTGTGTGTAGGTAATTTTAGTTTACTGAGCGATGTTTCTATAGGTGGTTTGTGGAGCACAAGTGGTACTACAATAGCCAGGGTGGGGTCTTCTTCTGGTCTTGTTACCGGGGTTTCGGCAGGTACAGCGTTGATTACCTACACGGCTACTACGGGGTGTGTTGCCACCCGCGAGGTGACAGTGAGCGCTCCTCCTGCAGGCATCACCGGATCCAGCACACTTTGCATGGGATCAAGCGTTGTAGAATCTAATACTACGCCTGGTGGAACTTGGGCGAGCAGCAACCTGATCATAGCCACCGTGGGCTCACTTACCGGTATGGTCACTGGTGTGAACACAGGCTTTGCAGTAATATCATACACAACCCCGGCGGGCTGTGTCGTAACAAAAATAGTTACAGTAAATCTGCCGCCGCCCGGCATATCGGGATCATCTCGCGTTTGTGTCGGTCAGACTATCTCCCTAACCGATCCTGTGCCCGGAGGCATCTGGGCCAGCAGTAGTACTGCAGTGGCTGCCGTGGGATCTTTAACGGGTGTGGTGTCTGGTATTGTAGGTGGCGTTGTAACTATCAGTTACACTGTTACAGAAGGTTGTACAGCAACATATCCGGTTTCGGTCAACTCGGTGCCTCCTATTACAGGTATTGTAAACCTTTGCGCCTGGGGCGATACGCTTACGATTTATGATGCCGCGGCTGGTGGTTTGTTCAGCAGCACTCTGGTAACTGTGTTCAATCTGGGTGGAGGCGCAGCAAGGGTAACCTCAAGTATTCCCGGTTCGGGTATTATTATGTACACGGTGCCGTCTGGTTGTACTACAACTGCACCCATAACAGTCAATCCGTTGCCCGGACCAATTACAGGTAGCTATAGCATTTGCGTGGGGGCATCCACTACCTTGCGCGATGCATCGCCCGGAGGCGTATGGACGAGCAGTGCACCCGGTATCATTTCTGCAGGTTCTCTTACCGGTGTTGTTACGGGTGTTGCAGCAGGTACTGCATTTGTAACCTATACCTTGCCAACCGGCTGCCAGCTGGATACAATGGTGCTGGTTAATAATATACCAGCCGGTATAACAGGCTGGGGTAGTACGGTTATGGTAGGTACATCAACCACATATGCCGATGCTACACCCGGTGGCATATGGACCAGTAGCAACCCTGCCGTTGCTTCCATAGGAATGAGCAGCGGAACAGTAACAGGCCTTGCTGCCGGATATGTAACGATCAGCTATACCATTGGCACAGGTTGTTCTGCATTCAGAGCCTTAACTGTTGTGGCTCTGCCCGCTACACGCACTGCCAGTACTATTTCAGACAAGAGTGATTTCTTGATCACACCCAATCCTACTAGTGGACGCATATTGCTTAATGGCACATTTGGCGATGCAGTATTCAAAGATGAAGCAGACTCGAAAGTGTACTTAAGCATTACAGATATGCTGGGCAGAGTTGTACACAACGAAATCTTACTCGCTCACTACGGTAAATTGCAGGATGAAGTAACACTGAATAGCCAACTGGCTAATGGTATGTACCTGCTTAGCCTCCGCACCGATGCCGGGATGATGTTGTTTCATTTGGTATTGGAGCGATGATCGTACTTATTTGCCTCTTGAATTGATTTTCTCTTTGTGTAGTTCTACTCCTTAAAACTCTTCAATGAATCTTTGAGGTAATCATTAGTGATGTCTTTGAGATAGTATTTAAATGTTTGATTGTCATTTTCGATTTTTAAATGAATGACCTGTTCGCTATCTTTTTTGAAATTAGGCATCGAGTAAACAAATCCGGAATCTGTTTTTTGATAGATGGAGTCTAAATAAACAATTTGTGGATTTTTGAACTCGTAAATGTTGAAAAAGTATCCGCCCATCAGCGCCCAGTTAATCTCACTCTCACGGTCAGGTATTCTGTGGCTTTCCCATAAGTAAAGCCTTGTAGCGTTTTTATGAATAATGCCGTTCTTGATTGCCTGATCAAATGCAGCGCCTACTCTGGCCGAAGTGCTGAAGTAAAGGTTCATTGCTCCTTTGGTTAAATAAATGTAGTTCGTCCAGGTAAACACAAGACTAAAACAAGCGAGGGCAGTATTTTTGACGAGATTATTTACAAATTTCAACTCTGCCGTAGCTATAGCAATTATAATAACCAATGCTGCAAGTGAGGCCTGCAGCCATCTCAGTTCTACTCGAATCTGAACCAATGCAGGACCTAACAAAAATCCGAAAAGCAAAAAAAGTGAAAGGAAAACAACTAATTTATCTTTGCTTG
>CAIKOJ010000028.1 GCA_903829015.1 uncultured Bacteroidota bacterium | reverse complement strand
AATCATCAAATCAGGACGATCTAATGAATACCTCTGGCATCGAGTGCTTTTTGGTACGCTCTGGCGTTTTTAATTTGTTCGTCGAAGGTAGTTGCGAAACTGGAATGACCGCTGAAGTCGGCATTGGCGCAGAAATACAGGTAGGTGGTCTTTGGTGCTTCCATTACGGCCTGTAGCGAACTTAATGACGGTGTGCAGATAGGGCCCGGTGGCAACCCCGCATACATATAGGTGTTATAAGGCGATTCGGTTTGCAGCATTTTGCCGGTGACCCGGCGAATAGTGAAGTCGCCGATAGCGAACTTTACTGTCGGGTCGGCCTGAAGCTTCATTCCTTTGCGCACCCTGTTTAAGTAAACACTTGCAATTTTGGGTTTATCCTCTAGTACATTGGTTTCTTCATCAACCAGCGATGCGATAATGGTTGCCTCGACAGGCGTTAAGTCCTGATTTTGAGCGAGATTTTTTCGGGCGTCATTCCAGAATTTCTTGTAGTTCTTCTCAATGTTTCTGAAAGCGTTGTCGGCGGAAGTGTTCCAAAAGAACTCATAGGTATCGGGCAGCACTGCGCACATAATGGTGTTGGAATCCAGTCCGAATTTGTCAGTGTATTCTTCGTTGTTGATGAGGGCTGTAAATGTTGCCGAATCGGGTTCGAGATTTGAGGAGAGCAGCTTAATCAGGTCGCTTTTGGTCCGTAGTTTATTGATGGTCAGTTTCACAGATGTCTGCCGTCCATTGCGGAGCATGCGCACTATGTTGAAGTTGCTCATGCCCTTGTTGATGCGGTATTTACCTGCATGCACATGTTCAGGTAGTTTTCTGAGCATTGCCAACTGATCGAAACTGAACATATCGCTCACATAGCCGCCTGATTCCAGTTCCTTCTTTAGTGATTCGTAATCGGAGCCGGTGCGTATGTACAGGTATTCGCCTTTCACCATCTCGCCGGTGTTGGGTCCGAAAGTTCTGTAGAGCGCATAAAAGAACAGTGCAACAACGAGCAACATTGCAATTCTGAAAACGCCAGAACTCTTCTTCTTCCCCTTAGCCATGAAGCGAATTTAGTAGATTTTTCAGGAATAAAGACTGTGGGATTTTTCTCTAAAACTTATTTCATATCATTTACTTCAGCGATCAGAAACAGCCTGACTACCGGGTTGAGCGTGGGTATGATTATTTTGCAGGGAGTTAAATTAAGCTTCCTCTAGTTTAGTGCCAGTTTGGGTAAATGAGATCATTCTCTTTTTATACAGGGCGCCCAGTATCATCTTAAAGGTTTTTTTGCTCATACCAAAGGCGGCGTAAATCTCCTCGGGGGCCGACTTATCGTTGAACGGTATATAGCCACCTTTGTCCCGGAGCATTGTTAAAATGGTCTCTTCATCGGCAGATACCTTTGCGTATCCTTTCACACCGGCGGCAACGTCCATCTTGTTGTGCTCTCTTATGGTTTTAATGAATCCTTTGAGTTTATCGCCTGTTTCCAGTTCAGCAAACACATCTCCAAAGTGCATTAAACCCAGGTGTGTGTTGTTGATGATCACTTTATAGCCCAGCTCGGTTTTCTGGTAAACCAGCAGATCAACAGGATCAAGTTCTTTAACGGTCAGTTCGTAGTTGCTGAGGAACTTATCTATTTTTTCTGTACCGGTAACCCTGCCTGTTCTTTCGTCTATGTACAGTCTCACCAGTCGTTTGTCGCCGGGGCGCATTCTCTTTTCCTGGTTAGAGATGGGTACAAACACATCTTTCATAATGCCCCATTTTACAAAAGCACCGCTGGGGTTGGTAGTAACTACTTCCATCATGGCTATCTCGCCTACGGCGGCAACGGGCTTGTCGGTAGTGGCAATGAGGCGGCCTTCGTTATCGTGGTACACAAATACGGTGATCTCATCATCGGCTTGCAACCCATCCGGCACATACCTTTTGGGCAGCAATATCTCATCGGGTTCGCCATCAAGATACACACCGAAGTCTACTTCCTTCACCACTCTGAGTTTGTTGTATTCGCCTACTTTTACCATACGGGTGCAAGATACGGATTAGTCGTAAGTCGTGAGTTGTAAGTCATAAGTGAGGAGTTTTAACTAATATTATTATTAGTTATGGGATGCTGCAATTTCCTTGCCTTAGTCCTTTAGTAATGCGTTGTAGCGCTTTTTCAGCGGTCACGACACAATGTTAGAATGGCTTCCCTACTTTTCCTTTCTCAATTTAGCAGGTGTCTGGAAATATTCATTCCACAGCAGATTTGCGAGTGAATGATTGTAATGGCTTTGCTCATATTTTTCGAGCAAACCTGAAATGTCTGCAAACTTCAGCCGGAAGATCTCGTGATAAGAAGGGGAGTTATCAAGGTCGTCTTTATCCGGCAGAACAGGGGCGATCTGATCAATTTTAATTCGGGTAATACCTGCAACCCTGTCGAACGACCAGTTTTCTATGAGTTTATATTTTGGCTCAAATCCGTAGGTGAAGGAGCGTTTGATTACCTTAATCACCTTGTTATTAGTGACAGGGTCTACAAATGTAACGGTATCCGGCTCTTGAAGTAACTGACGCAATGCGATACTGTTGCCTGCGCTATCGTAGGCACTGATCTTCATCTTTTCAAACTCGTAATAAATCTGATCATAGAGCGATGTATCTGAACTCATTTCTTTTAGGCGGCTCGTTTTACTGTCCTCCGGATCAATGTCGAATATCCGGCAAGTGGTTGCAGACCATGCAAATTTAGAGGCCGGCAAATTTCCCGACTGCGCAAAGTAGTCTGTCCAGATATGTGTGGTGAGCGCCCTGCCTTTGTTTATTTTTTCGTCATCGGCAATAACGTCGGCGAGTTCCTGGTACTTCACCCAGAACAATGGTTTGATGCCCCGGAAGTCGCCATCATCGCCAAAGATTTCGAGGAGGGGCGCGATTCCCTTAGTTGTAATTTCAGTTGTTCCTGTTTGCCGGTTGAATGTCCACTCTTCGAGTATTCTGTATTTGTGTACTGAAAGATACTCGGGTTCCACTTTCCGTTTCATGACTTCTTCCTTACCGGTTTTGGGATCGATGGATGTTACAGTAATTGTTTTGGTGCCGACAATGTCCGTTATTTCATCGCCTGTGAGCTTATAAGTGAAATTGTGGTTATAGTTTGAATACGGGTGAACCTTGCCTGCTCTGATAGCCGCAACTAATATTTTGGCAAGTGAAGAATCTTTCTTGTTATTGATGAGGCCAAAGTCCAGTTCGCGCGCAACCTGTTTCCGCCAAGCCACACCCGGAGGCAATGCAGTGTTCTGTGCGAATGTACCTGCACAGGCAAATAATGCGAGCACAAACAATACTGGTGTGTTACTTAGTTTGTGCTGCATAAATTAAATTTTGGAGCGGTGAAATTACTTACCCTTGCCGTCTGCGCTGAAGTAATCATCCCATACATGACCGGCAAGCGTATTGTTGGGGTGGTACTGCTGGTAGCGTACCAGAATAGCACTGATATCATTGAAGCGCAGCCAGAACAGGGGTTGCACACCATGTACTGTGCCATCGTCGTTCACCACGTCTTTCAGTGGCGCCAGGCCGATGATCTGTATCTCTGTTTTACCGGTTGCAGGGTAGCACGACCACTCTTCCAGTATCTTGAATTTGTGTATCGCATCCAGGTTCACATCTTTCTGTGTGACTTTGGTAGTAGTCTTATTGGTTACCGGATCGACCAATAGCACCGTATCTTTTTTGCCGGCAAGAATTCTGTTTAATTCTGCTACTGTGAGTTTAGTAGTAAAGTTGTGGTCGGAGTTAGTATACGCAATGATCTTGTTTCCCCTGATGAGGTTCACGAACATATCCATGAGTGAGTTCTCAGAGCTAACGTCGCTGATGCGCTGGCTGCCAATATCGTTTTTAGCACCCATGTCTATTACTCTGGCTATTTGTTTTTTCCATACCAGCGCCGGCCCTTCGGAGGCAACTGCGGGGCGGGGCGCAGGCGGTGGTGGCGCTGCAGCCGGTGCTTTCTGGCCGTAAACGTTACAGCAAACTATTGTGAACAAAGACAACAGCGAATATCTGATCGTGCATTTAATACCCATACCCTGAGAAATTTAATTTCAAAAAAATACCGATGCCGTTTTCCACTCAACCATTGTTATCGGTTTGGATGCCATGGAAATCACCATACAGTTTGAAAAACGGGTATGTAAGATACGACATATTAAAATTGAACAGGCTATACCAATATCAATTTATTTTTAATTAAATGTTAATGGGCTAGAAGTGTATTAAAATAATAGCATGCGTTACTTAGTCTCCAGGCTTATGTTTTCATCGCCGGGCCGGTAGGGCAGGTAAGTTACAATGAACTGGAACATTTCGTCGGTGGCGCGCATGCTTCCGTTCTGATCTTTGACCAACTGAGGTGGGCTGAAAGGGTTGTTTAAATTTTTGGTGGTATTGTCGTAGATACCCTCTGCCACAATGGTACTGCCCTTGGGTATTTTGAGCATTTTCTTGAAGGTGTAGAAGTACTGCCAGTTAAAATCCCAGCGGGGTATGGATATGAGCCTTATTGTATCTCCGTTGGGCTGCAGCGCATACGCTTTAAAACTCTTGCCCAGCAGGTGCATGTGTGGATTGATGGTTAGTATAGAAATATCGTAAGGTACCGTGAACTTGCTCCAGACAGGTTTGACAGTGTTTGGTAGTATCAGCATATCGGGCTCTACGGGCGACAAGCCGATAGTGCCCAGCTGAAACTCTTGAACCGGCCGATCTAAAGGGCCCTTTGTGAGGAATATGTTGATATAGGAACTATCCCAAATGTCATCGTTTTTGGTAAAGCCGTAATGAAGGTCGTTGAGCAGGAAAGCCCCTTTGCGGCTCAGCTTGTAGCCTCCCAGGCCGTTTGGGTATTTCTGACCAGTTACACCGGGCAAGTAATTAACAACAGATTTCTGTAGCAAAGGAAAAGAACCGTCGTCGTTTTGCAGGCCGAGCTTAATGTAAGCCAGCAGGAGGGCAGAGGTATCCTCGGCCATGTTGACCACCTGCAAACCTTCGAAAACGTTTTTCTTTTTTGCGTCTTCAAAGCTCACCATGTCGCCGTTTACGTGGTGTACCACGTTCCGGTGGCCGGGAACGAATTCTATTAGAGAAGCAAAGGTGTCGGAATGCAATTCATAGGGAATTTTAACCAGCAGAAATTTATCTGAGCTATTCTTTTGCAGGAAAATGGGCTGAACCGGAATTCTGATATCCGGCGTGCCTAGCAGGGAACCTGTAGGGTAGGCAGGTAATGGTGGTAATTTGTCCTTAGGGCCTTCAATAACGCCATCTTTGGCCCATTTTTCAAAAAGTTTTGATTCGCGGTCTGTAAGCACCCGCTCGCCTATGAAATGCGTGTACTGAGGGTCGGCGGGCCAGGGTGGCATCATTTTTTCGCGCACCACAAAGGCATTTACACCTGCACTTCTTGCAGCATCAACGTATGTAACGAGTGAAAAATGGGCGCTGCCGCCGGGGCGGTGGCATATGGTGCAATTGTTATACAGTATCGGAGCAATGTGCTCGGTAAACGTTACTACGGCGGGCAGGTCGTCGGGTTTGTTGCTGCATGCAGCAACCAGCATAGCGATGGTTGCTGCAAAGGCAAACTTTATGAAACCTGAACGCGCCAATGTAGAAATTTTAGTGTTGAGCGAAATTAATATTATTTATGCAGTTAGCGAGGTTCAACGAATGCAAACGCTTACGCCATGCTGCTGCAATATCGGTTTGAAATTTGTATTCGCAAAATTGAATTTAGCGGTGTGCAGCCAGATTGGTAAAAGTTAATTTGGGTGCGCAGTATTTTGAATTCACTTACCTTTGCAAAGCAAATGAGCAATAGAATAGCGAAATATTTATTGGTAATATGGTTCACAGCGTTGCTGCTGCTGGGCAATACACCAATGGATTTCATTCACTCATTTGCCGACCACAAAGACACGGTGCATAAAGAGCATAATGGGCTTACGATAGAGAAAAAGCACCACCATTGTGCGTTCCTGTCGCTGACCATAGCTACTTTTATCAACGATTATCATTTGCCTGTAATCACCTTTGCGCCTGAGACTTTCTTTATCAGGCATCAGGCAATATTTGCTCATTTTGTACAAGACCGCATAATTGAGGTCTCGCTCAGAGGCCCGCCCGCTGTATAAATAGTTTTCTGATTTTTTTTTTGAGAGGTGAATATGATGTCGTTTGTGCACGCCATCATGTCTGCCTATGAATTATTTTAATCAATTTAAAAACTACTATTGTGCAGCGTTTTTTCATAGTATATATAATTACGTTTTTTCTTACTGGGGTGAGCCTGGCGGGTGCCGCACCGGGCAATACAATCACGGGGCTGGTAAAGGATAATGATGGCAAACCGCTTATGGGTGCGGTAATTGAGATACCAGATATCAAATTGGGTACTGTGTCGGACAGTGCAGGCTATTATTCCCTCAACGATTTACCAAAGGGTAAATTTGCGGTGGTAGCCAGCCTTATCAGTTATTCCAAAGTAACAGTTTTTCTGAGTATCTCAGGCAGTGTGACTCAGAATTTTATATTGTTGGAAAGTGCTATTGAGAGCCATGAAGTGGTGATCACCGGACAATCGAGAGCTACGGAGATCAAGCGTAGTCCGGTGCCTGTGGCGGTGATCAATAACGAGTATCTGCGCACGAACATCAGTTCAAACATCATTGATGCGATAGCAAAAGTGCCGGGCGTATCAGCGGTATCAACCGGACCAAATGTATCAAAACCGGTGATCAGGGGGCTGGGTTTCAACAGGGTGCTCACACTATACAACGGCATGAGGCTGGAAGGGCAGCAATGGGGAGATGAGCATGGAATAGAAGTAGATGAATACAATGTTGAAAAAATTGAAGTGATTAAAGGACCCTCAAGTCTGATATACGGGAGTGATGCATTGGCAGGGGTAGTGAATCTGATACCCACCAGACCGGCACCAGATGGTAAGATAGCGGGAGAGGTGGCACTAGAGGGGCAGAGTAACAATGGTATGGCCGGGCTCAGCGGTATGTTGTCGGGGAACAAAAAGGGGCTATTCTGGCTCGCGAGAGTATCTGGTAAAATGGCGCGGGACTATGAAAATCCGGTAGACGGAAAAGTATATGGTACTAACTTCCGCGAGACAGATGCAAGCGGAGCAGTGGGAGTGAATAAAAAATGGGGGTTTTCACATTTAGAGTTTACGTTGTTTGATGATCTGCAGGCAATACCTGATGGGAGCAGGGACTCAGCCACCAGAGAATTTACAAAACAGATATCTGATTCTGATACTTACCGGCCAATCGTTTCCAACGGAGACCTTAACAGCTATGCTATACCGGTTGTACATCAGCATGTGCAGCAATACAGGGTGCTTTCATCCAATAGTTTCAATGTGTTGGGAGGGCAGTTTATCGTGAATGCGGGGTTTGAGCGCAGTGTGCGCAGGGAATACAGCTATCCGCAAGCTCCGGAAACTGCCGGATTGTACTTGCTGTTGAATACTTATACTTATGACTTGAGGTATCATTTGCAGAGCTTGGAAGGATGGGATGTTTCGGCAGGTGCAAATGGAATGTATCAGGTAAATGATGTATCCAGGGGAACTGATTTTATTATCCCTTCGTACCGTCAATTTGATATTGGTCCATTTGTAGTATTTGAGAAGAAGTTTGAAAAGTTGAGTATTGCTGGTGGCCTCAGGTATGATGTCCGCAACTTTGCAGGCGATGCGCTTTACCGCACAAAAGATATGGTCACCGGGTACGACCGATTTGCCGGTACCAGCAGTACCTCCAATCAGGACACAATGGTGTTTAGCAAGATCAATCGTGCATTTTCGGGAACAACTTATAGCATAGGGGCTGCTTATGTTTTTTCAAAAAGACTAGCTTTAAAAGTAAATCTGGCACGAGGGTACAGGGCACCCAACATTGTTGAGATATCTGCAAATGGTGTGCATCCGGGTACCTATTTATATCAGTTGGGCAATGAGCATTTTAAACCTGAGTTCAGTTTGCAGGAAGACATAGGACTTGAATTTACATCACAGCATTTGTCGGTAAACGTTTCGGTTTTTAACAACGATATTTCTAATTATATTTTCAACAAGAAACTTACAGGTAGCAACGGGCTGGATTCGTTCATTCAGGATAATCCGGTCTATCAGTTTACGCAGACGGCTGCGAGATTGTATGGCGGCGAACTCGATATTGATATTCACCCTCATCCGCTCGATTGGTTACATTTTGAGAACGGAATATCAGTTGTATATGCCGAAAACAAAGGGGGTAATGGAGTTAGTTTGACGGATAGCGAGAAGTACCTGCCGCTAATACCGCCACTTCATTTTACATCAGAGCTACGGGCTAGTTTTAAGCAGGTGTCAAAGACGTTGAGGAATAGTTTTTTCAAAGTACAAGTGCTTTATTACGCTACGCAGGATAGGGTTTATCTGGCAGATAACACAGAGTCTAACACATCTGGCTATACACTTTTTAATGCCGGTGCCGGAACTGACGTATGTGGGAAGAAGGGAAAGGTGATGTTCAATATTTCGGTGTTTGGCAACAATCTGTTTGATGCTGCTTACCAGGACCATTTGAGCCGACCGAAGTACTTTGAATCTTATCCAAATGATCCGCGTGGGCGATCTGGAATTTATAACATGGGCAGGAACATTGGTTTGAAAGTGTCTGTACCAATAGGTTCCTAAGCGTGGGGCAGTAACCGAATTCTTATGCGGTAGGAATAGTGAGCTTAATTTTGTATAATTTTATTGTTCCGGAGTTGCTATAGGCTTCGGTCACTGCAACATGCGTGGTTTAGTTAGGAAAATACTTTTTTGTGTGGTTTTGGTGGCGGTCTGCTGTTCCGGTTTTGGTCAGGCTTACATACCTATGCCACTTGCACCCGGTGCTGTGTGGCGTTACCGGACTATAGAGATTGAGTCGTCGATGACCATCACTGATTTTATGCTTTTTATAGATGGAACTGATACTGTGTCGCTTGGCAACACTTATCGTGTTATAAAGGCGCGTAACAAAGTGATGACTTATCCTATTGGGACATTCGTACCTATTGAGCCAGATACAGCCACTAACACAGATGTTTATTTTGGTGCTATCAGGGAGGTGGGTAAAAAAGTGTATCAACTGGGTATCATTAACGAAAATCTGCTTTTCGATTTTAATGCGCAGATCGGAGACTCGGTGCCGTCATATGGAGGGAGAAAGAGAGTGACCGGAATAGATTCGGTATTGGTGAGCGGAGTTTTTCATAAAAGGTACCTTACGGCAGATGCTGGCTATCAGGTTATAGAAGGAGTGGGAAGCAACAGAGGGCTCATTCCGGGCCTCAATGATGGTAGCGGCTTGATAAATTTTTATTGTTTCAGTTATGACGCCGTTTTGTATAAACCAGACACATCTATTCCCTGCACGTATATTTATCCGCTTATGTATGAATCGGGAGTTGTTTCGGTGGCCAGTACTGCGAGAATTGAGATCATCCCGAATCCGGCAACCGACATTGTTCATATTGCAACATCGTCTATTTATTCGACGCAGATAGAAATATACAATTCGATTGGTCGCGAAGTACTTAAAACTGAGATCTTAGGTAAGTATGAATTTAACACTATTGGGTGGGCTAAAGGCATTTATTATGTTAGATTTATTGGCGATGGGTTGGGTAGTCGGGTTGAGAATTTGATCTTAAATTAGTTTTTCGATTTTTTTTTTGCGAAAACCCAAGGTTTTGGTTGAAAAATACGTCTAATAAGATTAAAGGAGGTTATTAACATAGAATGTATAATAGCTGATAAAAAATTTAGCAGAAATTTATTCTTTTATTTATCTTTGAATCTTTATAACTCAAAAGCAAATGAAAAAACAGTACTTACTATTAATGTTGGCGCTTGGTTGCTTCTTAAACAGGGGCGTTTCTCAAACGATACAACCATGTGGCGCGGATGAAATGCATGCGAAATACAAGCAGAATAATGCCAATATCGCATTGTTTGAAAAAATAGGTGAAGACTATGTTCAGAAGTACCTTCAGGCGCATAAAGGTCGTTCAATTCCTGGTGCGAGAACAACCTCAACATCTTCAGAAGATACTGGTTTTTACGAGATCCCTGTGGTAGTGCATGTTATGCATAACTATGGTTCCGAGTTATTGTCAGATAATAAGATATACAATCTGATTAAGGAAATGAATGCGTTCTATTCGCATAAAAACAACACATCTTCGGTTGTTAGTGCGTTTCAGCCTTATATCGGTAATGCAAGAATCCGTTTCCATCTGGCTACTATTGACCCCAATGGCAACGCAACTAACGGTATTACTCACAGACATACCTATCTGACATATGGATATGATGATCAGTGCAAACAGGATCAATGGTCACAATCTAACTATTACAATATTTGGTTTGAAAACGTTATTGGTTTAGGTGTAGCAGGTGGTACTGTATTAGCTTACGCCACTTTCCCTTCAGCATCAGCAAGCAATCCTTTGTATGATGGTGTTATTTGTGGTTACCAGTATATTGATGATGGTGGAACGGACGGAGGTAGTACACTGGATCACGAGACTGGTCACTATTTAGGTCTTGCCCATACCTGGAACAGCAGTGGAAAAGGATGTGGTGAAGCATGTGGCGATGACGGTGTAGATGACACCCCTCCAACAAAAGGCCACTATAGCACTTGCCCGTTGAATGACTCTGCTTGTGCTTCAAACTATTTCAAGACGGAAATTGATGCTATGGGAAGCTTCCACGTTATTAATTATCCTGACACTACCAACGTACAGAATGTAATGGACTATTCAAACTGTACAAATATGTTTACAAAAGGACAGGTAGATCGTATACATGGCGTTTTGAATAGCACTGTAGCGTTCCGTTCAAACCTTTGGGATAGCACTAATCTGGCAAATACAGGTTGTGGTACTTATGTAATGAATACAGGAACAAGATATGATACAACTCGTCCTGGAGGCATATTGACCATTGATACCGTTTCATTAACCTACAGAACATTTGTTCCATATGCTCACCGCGATTTGAAGCCAACGCCTGAATTTATGATCGTACCAAATGGTGCTGCCGGGGCAATTACCAAGGCTAACTACATGGATCGTCACAATTTCTTTACTTTCCCTGATGTTGTTGTTAAGTTCCTTAACGCATCTTGGAACGATACTATTACTGGTACAACATGGACTTTCCCTTCAACAGCAGCTACGCCTAGCGTGGTGTTTACCGGTACAACTACTGCAACCGGTTCTGTGACCAACAAGTTCACTGAACCAGGTTGGGTAACAATGTCGATGAAAGTTACAGGTAACAACAGCGGAGATACTACATCTACCTGGAACAGGGCATTGTATGTTGCCGATAATACTGCTACTCCTGGTCTTGGTTATTATCAGGAATTTGATAAAGCAGATACTGCAAAATGGCCTATGTTTAACTACTATGGCAATAATCTTCATTGGCAGCATTCTACAAAAGGTTATTATGATAATAATTCAATACAATTCGTAGGATTTGACGACAGAAGTTCGTTTTACACAGGCAACCCAAGGGGAGACTTTGACGATCTGTACAGCGTTCCTTTTGATCTTTCTTCTTCTTTGTACCCAGGTGCTTGTAGCATGAATTTCTACTACACAGGTGCTTCTCGCACTAGTAACGGATACAACATTAACGATACCCTGATGATTCAGTACACTACTGATAAGATCAACTGGAAAAATTTGACCATTCTTTCTAAAGGTACTTTGTGTACACAGGGTTCGGTATCTACTGCATATGAACCAACATCTCAGGCCGATTGGCAGTGGTTTAGCATGAATCTTCCAGCTGATGCAAGAACCAATTATACTACTTTCCGTTTCCGTTACAGACCTGGTACTGCGCTGATGGAAGACAGAGATCCTACTTCAGGTTCTACCATTTTTGTTCCGGGCTACCTGAGCACAGGCAACAACTTCTTTATGGACAGGATCACGTTCAGCCCATATCCAGCTGGTGTAAACGAAACTATGCTTGCAAACAAGAACATGGCAGTTATGCCAAACCCAACTACTGGCAATGCTTTCGTAATTCTTAAGGACGAGTTGAATACAACTGCTACTGTATCTGTAGTTGATATTACTGGTAAAGAAGTTTACCACACTGCAAGCGCAGTAACTGGTGCTGAAACAACTATAGAAATACCAAAAACGGCTTTGTCTGTTAGCGGTATGTATCTTGTAAGAGTAATTACCGGCAATCAGGTGCGTACTCAGAAACTGGTTGTAGAATAATTGAATTCATATTTATTGATAAAGAGGCCGAATTTTTCGGCCTCTTTTTTTTGTTAAAACTGATTGGTGAAATTGTAGCGAGGTTTATAGTATTTATTGTTTGTAATTTTATTTAGTCAGCATCACTTATCTTTGTTTTAAATGCTGAATATGGAAACGACGAGTATAGTTTCGCTGAAACAGGCCAATATATTTCAGGGCAATACCCTGATATTGAATAATGTGAATCTGGAGGTGGATAAGGGCGAATTCATTTACATGATCGGTAAAACGGGTACTGGTAAATCAAGTTTACTGAAAACACTGTATGGCGAACTGTACCTAAAGGAGGGTGAGGGAAATGTGGCAGGATTTGACTTAAAAGAATTGACCTGGCAAAAGATACCATTGCTGAGGCGTAATCTGGGCATTGTGTTTCAGGACTTCAGGTTGCTTACCGACAGGGATGTGTACCATAACCTGGAGTTTGTGCTGAAGGCCACCGGCTGGAAAGATAAGAACCTGATGAAGGAAAAGATAGAGAATGTACTATCGAAAGTGGGACTGAAAAATAAAGGTAACAAGATGCCCTATGAAATGTCGGGAGGTGAGCAACAGAGAGTAGATATAGCCAGAGCATTGCTGAATAACCCGAAGCTGATACTTGCTGATGAGCCGACCGGAAATCTGGACCCGGATACGACCGACGAGATCATGCAGTTACTGTTCAATATCTGCCGCGACTATCAGACCGCGTTTATTATGGCCACACACGATTACGGAATTATACAGAAATATCCGGCCAGAGTTGTGCGCATAGAACATGGCCTTGTGAAAGAGATAAGCGCAGCAGGGGTGTAGATAATTGTTAACTCCGATTGAGTACACCTCATCATTTTACCTGTTTTCTGTACAGGAACCAGGCAATTATAGCAAATACGAAATTAGGGATCCACACTGCAAGAAATGGATTGAGATTTGCCTTGGTAGAGAAGGTTGTTGATACCTGGAGGAACATTATGTAAACGGCACTAATTACAATACCAAGTGCGAGATGGAGTCCGCTACCACCTCTTATTTTACGGCTGGCAATACAAACACCGATCATGGTAAGAATAAACCCGGCAAATGGCTGAGCTGTACGTCGTTGCTTTTCTACATAATAGAAGTTCAGGTTTTCACGTCCGTGTAAACGTTCCCTTTCTACATAGTCGTTAAGTTGTGATGTGGTCAGTGCTTCTTTAATGGCGTCGGTTCTGTTCAGATCGTATGGTGTGAAGGGATATTTTTTCTCCATTTCAAGCACTTTGACAACACTCTCCTTGGCAGAATCGTTCTTACGGATAGTGACATTGTGCAGGTGCCATATTTTCTTGATGGTATCGTAGGTAACATAGTTAGCCATCAGTTTTTCTTTCAGCAAAATGCCATCAATTTTTTCTTCGGTAAAATGGTTGCCGGTATTGGAACTATAGCTATAGTTCTGCAGGTATACATAAGTATCCTTAGAGATACCCAGATGCATATTATCTGAAGCGTACTTAAAGTTGTTCTCGTTAATGTATTTATCCTCAAATGCTATACGCTGCTTATTGGCAAGCGGGATGATCCAGTGATTGAATACAAGTGATACTACACATAAAAAACCACCACCTATAACGTATGGCCGTAAGAATCTGGTATAAGAAACCCCACCTGCCAGAATAGCAATGATCTCAGATTTGTAAGCCAGTTTGGAGGTAAAGAAAATTGTGGCAATAAATATGAATAAAGGAAAGAGCAAGGCGACAATGTGCGGTACGAAGTTTTTATAGTAGTTGGCGACTTCAAGAAATGGCGTCTTTTTTTGAACGATACTGTCCACCTTTTCTGAATAGTCTATGACACAGGAGATCAACGCCATCAGCAATATTGAAAACAGGAAAGTGCTGAGGAATTTCTTGATCAGATATACGTCCAGCTGCTTCAAACCAAACATCCTCCAAAAGCGGAATGTTGGCTTTGAATCCGCTACAGCCCCTGTTGAAGTAGGTTGTGATCCGGCCGGTATATTTGTTTTATCAGTACTCACTTTGTTATTCAAATTTGCTCAGGTAATGTTGAAACGGGCATTACAGGCGCTGTTTCAGCACGGTAATCATTTCATTTTTCCAGCTATGGTAGTCGCCCTGAATGATATGGATCCTGGCTTGCTTCACCAAATGTAGGTAAAAAGCGAGGTTATGAATGCTTGCAATTGTTAAACCTAAGAACTCGCCGGCAACAA
The DNA here is from genome assembly GCA_903829015.1 of uncultured Bacteroidota bacterium. Taxonomy (GTDB): domain Bacteria; phylum Bacteroidota; class Bacteroidia; order Chitinophagales; family Chitinophagaceae; genus Nemorincola. The sequence goes on along the minus strand of CAIKOJ010000028.1, from coordinate 1,872 downwards.
ACAGGTGCCTGAGGTATGCCTTGGTGTAAAACTGACTGGTTTCGCAATCAAGTCCGTCATCAATTACCGAAAAGTCGTTCTCCCACTTCTTATTCTTAATATTGATAACGCCCTTGGTGGTAAACAACATGCCATTCCTGCCGTTTCTGGTAGGCATAACACAGTCGAACATGTCGATACCAAGGGCTATGTTCTCAAGTATGTTCCATGGTGTGCCCACGCCCATTAGATAGCGGGGTTTGTCTTCGGGAAGGTTTTCGCAACAGAGGGCACACATTTCGTACATCATCTCTTCGGGCTCGCCTACAGACAGACCGCCAATGGCATTTCCGTCGCATTCCATTGAAGCAACGAATTGCGAGGACGCCTCGCGCAGGTCTTTGAAAACACTGCCCTGTACTATGGGAAACAACGACTGTTCGTAACCATATTTTGGCTCGGTCTCAGACATATGCTGTACACACCGTGCCAGCCATCTATGGGTAAGCTCCATTGATTTCTGAGCGTAACCGTATTCGCAAGGGTAGGGAGGGCACTCATCGAAAGCCATAATGATATCGGCACCAATAGAGCGCTGGGTATCGATCACACTTTCCGGCGTGAACAGATGCCGTGAGCCATCAATGTGCGACTGGAAAACAACGCCTTCTTCCTTGATCTTTCTGTTGGCTGCCAGCGAGAAAACCTGATAGCCCCCACTGTCGGTGAGGATGGGGCGGTCCCAGCCAATAAATTTATGCAGTCCGCCAGCCTGCTCCAATATCTGAGTGCCGGGGCGCAGGTATAAGTGATACGTATTCCCCAGAATAATCTTTACATCGATCTGCTCCTTTAGTTGCTGCTGCGTTACTGCCTTTACGCTGCCCACAGTGCCCACCGGCATGAAGATAGGTGTCTCTATCACTCCGTGGTCTGTAGTGATGACTCCTGCGCGTGCGGAGGAGTTGGGGTCTGTTGTTATGAGGTCGAAAGTCAATATCTTAATTGTAAATTAGTCAGTATACTTATTTGGGTCAGAGGATATCTTATAGTATTTGTTATTATTAATCTCAATGCATCTTGCACCGTTTTTACCTTTGCAATTTTTGAAATAAAAACTAATTGGTTCTTCCTTTGCCTGTTTAATCACTATAGGGTTACCTCCGTCTAGTACAAATTCTTCACGTTGGAATCCCATACTACCAGGTACAAGCGTGCCACCAGATATTTCTGTTCTTGATTCTATTGTTAACGAAAAAGAACTATCTCTTAGTGTATATCGTCCTTGAACACTTTTAATTCTGGCAATGTCGTCATATTGGCTATAGTGTAAAATATATTTTCCATTCTTATAAAAAACAAAACATTTACCCCAGGCATCAGCTTCTTGAGGTGTATTTATTTGCCACACACCAATTAATTCTTTACTGGAAATGGGTTTGCTGTTTTGTGCAAAACTATTTTCCGCAAAAACGAAAATGCAAAGAACAATTATTATTGAGCGCATATAGCAAAATCAAAATAAACTATCCTATGAGTAAACTAACCTTCTTACCTAATCCTTGTTGTATAATTCTCTTAAGTGTAGACAGCCTGATATCAGATGCGTCATTTTCAATCCTTGAAATGTAAGTTTTTGTTGTACCGCATTTTTCTGCTAATTGTTCCTGAGTCAACCCCTTCTCTTTACGTAGTTCCTGAAGTTGAACCCCTAACTTAAAAGAATCAAACCCCGTTTCATATTTCTCTCTTTTTGTGGTGCCGCGCTTACCGTATTCTTTTTCAAGGTGCTCTTCAAAAGATATGAGTTTATTTTTCTTTGTAGTCATAATATTGATTTTGAAGTTTCAAAGCCTTTTCAATCTCCTTTTTAGGTGTTTTTTGCGTTTTCTT
>CAIKOJ010000027.1 GCA_903829015.1 uncultured Bacteroidota bacterium | reverse complement strand
TTACCAAACCTAAGCCTTTTATACCTGGTCTTTAAGCCCTGTTTGTGGGTTAAATGCCTTGTACCAAGATACAACTATTTTAAGCAGAATCGTAGTGTGGTAGGACGAGGCTCAGCCTCCTTAATATGGACCACGCAACTAAAGTAAATCTATGGCATTGATTAACTAATTGACTATCTGAACAGGATGATTGGTTTCGATCTGATCACCTAAGCTTAGCTGCAATTGAAAACTCTGCTGTTGCTCATATTTTTAAATACTGGGTTTGCCATGGCCTATAACGGCAAATCGTATTCCTGTATTTTGATGTCCACTCAACTGTGAATAACAAAAGAGGATGATCTTTTTAAGACTCCTTCTTGTTTTAGGTACAATAATCCAATTTCCCGTTCGGCAGACAATTCAATCAATTCAGGCTGTAAAACCTGCATTTTGACGGATAGCTAATTTATGGGTGATTAACGGCAATAAATTGCATCAATGTTTAAACCCACTCTTGAACACCACGAAACTAATTACCTACCATCACCATGAAAAACAACCAGGTACGGTAGTTTCGCCTTCAGGACTTATTTTCGATTTTATGAAAACCGATTTACCTATTTTTTGACGTCTAAAACCTAAGCACCATGAAAAAAACAAAATTTAGTATTTGGGCTTTGCTGCTATTCTCAGCTAGCCTTCAGGCAGAAGCACAAATGTGCACCTATCCTGTTGATGCCTGTAGCGGATGCCCAACCGTTACCATGCCGGTCGATGCAACTATTTGCCCCGGTGGATCTTTCACCTACAATTTCGCACCTGCGGTCGTCATCCCGACGGGAATGACTTTGGGTAGTTACGGATGGACCCCGCCCGGCACTGTTACGCCACCATCAGGTCCTCCCGGACCTACCACGTTCACGCCACCGACAACAACGACGTACACTTTGAACCTCACTGCGTACGGACCAAATATGATCAACAATGGGAATTTCGAATCTTCTCCATCGACCTCATGTTTTGCAAGTGGATATACTTTTTACCCGTCCGGAGGCAGCTCATTGCCTAGCGTGACTGGTTATTATGCAGTAGGTAACGACCCTCAACCATACGGACCAGGCACATTTGTATCAATGTTTGATAATACATATGGAACTGCAGCCGGACATATGTTCATAGGAAAAGGCAGTATGTCGCCAACGCCTTTTATTAGTACTATCGTTTGGACAGAGACCCAAATCCCAGTTTGCCATGACCAGATGTATGAATTTACATTTTGGTATGCAAATATTGATATCAGTGTTGGTAACCTTGCACTATTACAAGTTTACATAAATGGCTTACCTGTTGGGCCCACATTTACACCAGGCCTACCCGGCGTTTGGAATTCCGGGACTGTATATTGGACGGCTCCAACTTCTGCTTTGTCGCTTGCCAATATCAGGATCATAGACGTATCGCTGGAGCACAATAACAACGATTTCGCACTCGACGATATCACTTTTCGCCGCTATTGCAAATCAACAGCCAGCTTTACAGTGACCGTTGAAGAACCTATGATCACCGGACAATCAACTACCCTTTGCGAAAACGCTACATTACCTTTAACCGGCACCCCAGCCGGCGGCTCATGGGCAAGTAGTAATATTACCGTAGCTACAGTTGATCCCAGCGGTATAGTTCATGGTGTAGCCCATGGAGTTGCTACAATCACTTATACCTCTCTTGCCGGATGCACAACCACAAAGGCGATAACTGTGATAGCAGCACCATCTCCTATAACCGGAACTACACATGATATATGTCAGGGACAAACTATTGTATTGAACCATCCATGTATCTTAGGCGGAGCTTGGGCACCATTGGCGGGTGACCCCTATTTAACAATTGTTGGCTCCCCTTCTTGCACGTCAATTAGCTACGTCGGCAGTAGTACTTTTGCTGGCACAACAGTAGTTACCTATACAGACCCTTCTACACACTGTGCGGCAGATTACCTGGTTACAGTACATGAAAATCCATATCCTATTGCCACTCAGAATATGTGCGTTGGTGAAACCCTTGACATGCATACCCTGGGTTACCCTGCGCCCGGAACCTGGACTTCGTCGACTCCAACAATTCTCTCTCCAGCGGTATCCACTAGCGGATTAATGACCGGAATGAGCGTAGGCACAACATTAGTTACTTATACTACCACACCATGGGGATGTGCAACTACATTCCACACAAATGTATTTGATTGCACCGGCGGTGGCTCTATGTGCCCTGGCAGCAGCAGGACACTTGTCGGCTTGCCATTAGGCGGCACATGGTCAGTTTCGCCAGCACTGCCGGCAGGTTGTGTTTTGAATCCTACAACTGGTGATATTTATGTGCCAACAGGTACAACAGGAGGTGTATTTACATTCACCTACACTGTAGGTACAATCACAACTACTACCACAATAACGATTACAGCATCGGCAACTGCAATACTTAATGGCACTACTATTCCGGCGTACGGATTTGATATTACATCAACATGTGTCAGCACTTCACCATCGTGTCCTACGATCTACTACTTTAGGGTGTATGATTTTCTTGGAAATTTGCTTGGATCTCCAATTCCATATTCAACATCAATGACATTCCTTGACTATACTGCATACTTGACTACGTTACCAGTGACAACTGGATATCCGTCTACTGCTACAGCGTATACTATTTGTCTGGTAGGCATGGAATGCAATTGCTGTTACAATGCACTTGATGCTTGCGCTCATGTGAATATAATCAGCCCTAAATCTTCGCCGAGTGTAGCTGGTAGTTTTGGTCCAATTGAAATCATACCTAATCCGAATACAGGTACTTTCAGTATCCAAGGTGGTGTTGCTCCTGACAGCAAACTCAAAAATGTTTCTGTAGAAATAGTCGATATGCTGGGCAAAGTAATTCACCAGGAAACCGTTTCGATTGAAAATGGGGCAATAAACGCTAACATAAGCCTTGGCGGAGATATTCCTAATGGTATGTATCTGGTCAGAATTAAGAATGAAGAAATAAATCAGGTAGTGAAATTTACCCTAAGCAGGTAAACAAAACACCTAATTGTAAATCAATCTAGAGAGGCTGCCTTTTACCGAGGCAGCCTCTCTATTTTTTAATAACTAACAAGTTAGGCACCATACAGAAAAATGATCGGTAATATTAGACAAGAAACGAGCCAATCTAATATCATAGTCCACGCTATTTGAATAGAACAAATGGATCTAACGGATATTCATAGCCTCAAGCCCCTCCATCAGAGCATTTCAGGATAATAGACACACACTAGACACTACATTTCACCAACCATTTTAAGTAGAATGCCTATAAAATTCACAGGGCTGTTTTGCATATGCAAAACAGCCCTGTAACCTTAAATAAAATACAAACACAAATTACCAAACCCTCAGCCTCTCATTTTCAGGCCTGAAAGATTTGTCGGTTGGTTTGATGTTAAATGCTTTGTACCATGCTTCCATATTGCTTGGTGCCATGTTACAACGAAGTTCAGCAGGTGAGTGCGGATCTGTTTTCAAACGTGAAGCCATTTCCTCAGGACGGGTATTAGCACGCCATACCTGTGCCCAGCTAAGGAAGAAGCGCTGATCAGCAGTAAAACCATCTATCTTCTCACTACCCTGACCTTGTTTGGTCTTTTTGAACGCTTCATAGGCTATGTTCAATCCGCCCAGATCTGCCAGGTTTTCGCCTAAAGTAAGCGCTCCATTTGCATGGCTTGTATCAATTACTATCACTTTGTTGAACTGGCCTACCAATGCACCTGCTTTGTTTGTAAAGTTCGCAGAATCGGCAGAACTCCACCAATTGCTTAAGTTGCCATCAACATTGTACAACCTTCCCTGATCGTCAAAACCATGGGTCATCTCGTGGCCTATTACAGCACCAATACCGCCGTAATTCACCGCATCGTCAGCTTTCTCATCGAAGAATGGATATTGCAAAATACCAGCCGGGAACACGATCTCATTAAATGCAGGATTGTAGTAGGCATTTACTGTAGGAGGTGTCATACCCCACTCTGTTCTGTCAACCGGTTTGCCCAGTTTATTCAGTACGAAATTATATTCCCACTCCGATGAAGCGATAATATTCTTCACAAAATCATTGCCAACAACCGTTAACGCTGAATAATCCCTCCACTTATCAGTGTATCCTATTTTCTTCATAAAGCCGTTCAGCTTTGTAAGCGCCTTCTTCTTGGTGCTGTCGGTCATCCAGTCGAGCTTCTGGATCCTGTCTGCGTATGTCTGCTGCAGATTATTCACCAGATCAAGCATACGCTTCTTAGCTTCAGGTTTAAAGTACTTGTCTACGTACAATTGACCCAGCAGATCGCCTATCGAACCATCAACCGCCTGCATCATTCTCTTCCATCTTGGTCTCTGCGCTTTCTGTCCGCGCATGATCTTGCCATAAAAATTGAAACGCGTTGTATCAAACGAACTTGCCAGATATGGAGCCATACTGTTTACCAGATGGAACTTCAGGTATTTCTTCCAGATATCAACAGGTGTTGCTTTGAACTGGCTGGCAACTTCCTTGAAGAATTTAGGCACACCAATGATCATGGTATCCTCTCCTTTCACTTTCAGGCTGGTAAGAAGCGCTTTCCAGTCAAGACCTGGAGTCTGTTTGGTCATTGCGTCAGTTGTGAACTTATTGTACAACTTATAAGGGTCGCGCATTTCTACCCGTGTCATAGATGAACCTGCAAGTGCAAGCTCCAGCTTGTAAATGTCTGAAGCCTCTTTATTGGCAGTTATGCTGTCATCACCCATCAGCATCAGCATTTTGGGGATATACATTTTATAAGCGTCTCTGATCTTTGTAGTACGCTCATCTTTGTCAAAATAATACTCACGACCCGGCATACCTAATCCTCCCTGCCCAAACTGGCAGATCTCTTTACTCACATTCTTATCATCCGGCGAAATACCAAAACTGAACAAAGGGCCTATACCCTGGGTATGCTCCAGTGCAATCTCTTCTATAAGGCCGTTCGCGTCCTTAATATTATTGATTCGTGCTATTAGGTCGTTAAGTGGCGTTATGCCTACTTTGTCGATAGTTGCACTGTCCATTCCAGTCCGGTAGAAATCACCGACTTTCTGCACAATACTGCCCGCCTTAGGACTTGCAATTCCCGCCGCAGAATCCAAAAGCGCATGAAGTGCCTTATAGTTATTCTCCTGCAGTTCGTTGAAACTACCCCATCTTGATTCAGTTTCAGGAATAGGGTTTTTCTTAAGCCAGCTGCCGTTGGCATACTGAAAAAAGTTATCTCCGGGGTGTACTGTGGTATCCAGATTAGCCGGATCCAGCAATTTTCGTTCCTGACCCTGAGATGCCTGGCCACCCGCACCTGCGTCTTTACAGGATGCAATAACAACTACTGAAGTTACCGCAAAAAGTACATGTTTTAAATTCATATTTTTTGTATATTATATTTCCGCGT
>CAIKOJ010000026.1 GCA_903829015.1 uncultured Bacteroidota bacterium | reverse complement strand
GATGCGCGAGAGTGACTGGAGTTCAGACGTGGTGCTCTTCCGATCTAGCCATCTTAGTAACATTCCACGATATAAGTATACCGGTCATCACCACCACAGCCGTCAGCATAATCATTGCTACTGAAATTCCGTCTACGCCCACATAATACTCAATATTCAAACTGCTGAACCACGAATGACGTGTCTCATACAGCATCTGAGCTTTATTGCCTGCCGTGCGCTGGCTCATGTAGTCAAACATGATCAGTGATGAGTACCCAAGTTGCGCCACAGACCCGAGCAAAGCTACCATTCTTATCTGCGCGGCAGTGCTACAAATCAGTACCAGCAGAGCTGTTACCAGGGGAATTAATAATAGTATCGATAAGTTGATCATTCCAAATATCCTTTAATGATTTTAATTTACTTCCTTCTTTACACCCACCAATAAATAAATATCAGTACGAAACCAAACGCACCTGCAAAAAAGTATGCTGCATATTGCTGCACTTTACCCGATTGCAATCCTTTTATCATAGCCGAGATATGCCCGGTAATCGTTGCCAGCATATTCATAAACCCATCCACAACATTCCTGTCAAACCATGCCGCAGGCCTGCCTACAAGCGGGAACAATATCTTCTTGGTTACAAACAAGTAAATCTCGTCGATATAAAACTTATTGTACGAACCCTTGTATAAAGCACTCATACCGTCAGCCATCTTTTGTGGCATTGCACTTTCCTTTTTATAAAACGCCCAGGCTATAACTATACCCAGGGTCGCCAGTAAAACTGGTGCTATAGAAAAAGTCAGGTGAAACTCGGTAACCAATGCCTTACCATCAGAAGTAACCAATTTGTTGAACGGAATAAACCCTGCTACAACTGAAAGTAATCCTAGGATCACCAACGGAATAAGCATTGTAGCCGGTCCCTCTCCATGGTGTGCAGCATGCGAATCATGTGCAGCATGGGCATCATGCGCTGCTTCCTTATGAGGCAACGGCTTGTTCCAGAAGATATTAAAATACAAACGGAACATATAAAATGCGGTAATTGCAGCGGTTAGTATTGCCAGCCCAAATATCAGTTTGTTGGCATGAAACGCCGACTGCAGTATTTCTTCCTTACTGAAAAATCCTGCGAACGGCGGAATACCGGCAATGGCCAGACAAGCTACCAGAAATGTGAGATGCGTTACGGGCATCAGCTTTCTGAGCCCACCCATATCCTTCATTTCATTGCTGTGTACATAGTGTATCACCGAGCCCGCACCCAGGAACAGCAGCGCCTTGAACATGGCATGGGTAAACAGGTGAAACATCGATGCCATGTACCCTAGTCCGTTTTCGCCGCCATACCTAGCAGTACCCAGCGAAAACATCATATACCCGATCTGCGACATAGTGGAATACGCCAGCACCCTCTTAATGTCTGTTTGCGTACATGCAATGATGGCCGCAATAAGGGAAGAAGAAACACCCACCCACATTACAATATCCAGTGCAGCCGGGCAACCTGAGAATACCGGGAACAATCTTGCCACTAGGAAAACGCCTGCTACCACCATCGTTGCCGCATGTATCAGTGCCGATACCGGTGTAGGCCCTTCCATCGCATCGGGCAGCCAGATGTGCAGCGGAAACATAGCCGATTTACCTGCACCGCCTATGAACACCAGCACAAGTCCCCATGTAAGTGCCGATACACCCATAAACGAGGCTGCAACTATATTATGCAGTTGATCGGTTTGCGTTGTAAGCCGCTGAATCATTGTCTGAAAATCGAGCGTACCGGAATAAAAAGAAAGGATCAGTATACCGATCAGAAAACCCAGATCGGCAAAACGAGTAACAATAAATGCCTTCTTCGCTGCCGACACAGCCGATGGCTTATCGAAATAGTATCCAATAAGCAAGTAAGAAGAAACACCCACCAACTCCCAGAACATGTATATCTGGAAGATATTGGAGGACAATACCAGTCCGAGCATTGAAAAAGTAAAGAGACCCAGGTAGGAATAAAAAGTCGCATACCGTTCCTCGCCCTTCATATAACCAAGACTATAAAAATGCACCATCAGCGATACCAGCGTCACTACCACCAGCATCATCACCGAAATAGGATCCAGCAATATGCCCAGATCTATTGATACATTCGGACTAAACTGTAGCCAGTTGATTTTTAGTGGCACCAGTTGCTGATACGTATCTCCCACCTTTCCGACCAGAAAGAAATAATCATAAGCAACAATGGCTGAAAGAATAAACGAACCTAATATTGATAGTGTACCTAAGACACCACAAAACGACGGAAAATTCTTACGACCCACCAGCGAAATCAGCAGGAAACTGATTATCGGCAAAAGAGGGATCAATATAATTAAAGAAGTGCTGAGCATATTTTAATATTTCATTGTATCGGTTTCCTCCACATCTATGGTCTTGTAGTTGCGGTAGAGATTGATAATAATTGCAATAGCCACTGCTGCCTCTGCTGCCGCAATGGTGATAATAAAAAGCGTAAAGAACAATCCGTCCAGCTTATCCGGAAATAAGAACTTGTTGAAAGCAATGAGATTTATGTTTACACTATTCAGGATCAGTTCTACCGACATGAGCATCGTAATCAGATTCCTGCGGGTAAGGAAGCCGTATACGCCTATGAAAAACAGTGCACAGCTAACAAATAAAAAATGAAAAAGTCCTATATCGTTCATCAATTCAAAATTAAAAATCTTCAATCCATTAACCCTTTCGGGACATATAACTAACTCCGCATTCCCCTAAAGATTACTGCTCGCTCACTACACTGTTTCAACCTTCTCCGCAATCTCTTCTTCATTTTCACCGTTGCTTTCCGGCAATATTTTATGTGGCGGCACTTTGATCTTTATTGCAATAACTATACAACCGATCATTGCTGCTAATAATAACATACTCACCACTTCAAAAGGCAACATATATCCATGCTCGGTTGTGCTTAACATTTGTCCGCCAATATTAGCAGCACTTGGCTCTAACGCAGGTTTCCCCGATCCCGTAAATACGTGCTGACTGATAATGTACATGGTAAGCATACACCCAAAAATGGCTGCCAGTGCCGAAAAAACAGCCTGGCCCATCGCCGGTCGCTTCATATCCTCACCCGATCCTTGTGTAAGAAAAATAGAAAAAATGATCAGCACCACTATCCCGCCCACATATACTATCACCTGCACTGCTGCAATAAATTCATAGTCAATATAAAAATAGAGTCCCGCTATACCTATCAGCGTAAACAACAGGTACACTGCCGACCGGAATATCTTACGGCAGGTAACAGACATCAGTCCGCCCCCTACGATCGTAGCAGCTAGTATGTAAAATATTATTGTTGATGCGTTCATTTACGTCTTCTTTTACTTCTTATAGACCCTTTGCCGGGGTAGGGTTTTATTCCACGCCCTCCATTATTTTCGATCCGGGCAAATTCAATACCTTCTTCAATTGCTTCTTGTCATAAACACTGTGCTCAAACGACTGCCCCATCACGATCGCATCTGATGGACAAGCCACAACGCAAAGATTGCACATCGTGCAGAGCTCAAGATGATACACAAACGTATCTATCGCCTTCTTCTTTTTGCCATCCGGCTGCAGTTCCTGCTTGGTGATGATCTTGATCGTTCCGTTAGGGCAGGCAATCTCACATGCCTGGCAACCCGTACACCTGTGTTCATTGTTCTCATCATGAGGCATGGTTACCTCGCCCTTAAACCGGTCAAACATAGTAAGCGTTGCCCGGTTATCAGGATACTCCTCAGTCTGTATTTCTTTCGGATGGGTAAAATAATAACCGGTCAGCTTCATCCCCTTAAGCAGTGATCTCACCGATCTGAATATGGTCCCGAAATACTCTTTCATTTATTTCTTTTTTATAAACAATTCAACTTTCCAACTCGTCTGCAATTCCCATTTATCGTATCAAACAACTAAATCCCGGCGGTTAAAAATGCCACCCCATTATTGCCATTACAGTTACCAATATCACGTTCACCATGCTTATTGGCAACAGGTACTTCCATTCAAGCGTCAACAACTGATCTACACGCAGGCGTGGGAACGTCCAGCGGAACTGCATGATGATAAATATGATGGCAAACGTTTTACCCAGAAACCATATTGACGATGGTATATAGTCCATCACGAAATTAAAGGTGTGCCAGTGTCCTATGTGAAACGGCATCCAGCCACCCAAAAACAATGTTGCCGCAATTGCCGACACTACAAACAGGTTGATATATTCAGCCAGCAGGAACATGGCAAATTTCATCCCAGAATATTCTGTATGAAAGCCCGCTGTAAGCTCCTGCTCCGCTTCAGCAAGGTCGAAAGGTGCACGATTGATCTCGGCAGTAGAAGCGATCAGGAAAATCACAAAAGAGATCAGCACAGGTATATGCCCCTTAAAGATCCACCAGCCATTCTCCTGGCTCATAACTATATCAGACATGCGCAGACTACCTGCAAGTATAACAATTGATATCAACGACAGTCCTACAGAAAGCTCATAACTCACAATCTGCGCACCACTGCGCATGGCACCAAGCAGTGAATATTTATTGTTACTGCTCCAGCCTGCCATAAGTATTCCAATCACCGCTATCGAAGAAATAGAAGACACATACAACACCCCAATACTAATGTCCCAAATCTGAAAGTTCTTTGCAAAAGCTATAGGTGCCATTACCAGCATAGATGTTACCACCACAATCACCGGAGCTAGGTTAAAAAGAAACTTGTCTGAAGCGTTAGGTGTCAGCCCTTCTTTAAAAAGTAACTTGACAGTGTCTGCTACAATTTGCAAACTGCCTTTCGGTCCAACCCTATTGGGTCCTAAACGTACCTGCATAAAAGCCGCAACTTTGCGCTCCATGTAACCGAGAAAAAAACACAGCGGCACCAGAAACACCAGCAGTGCCAGGCCGGCAATCACCATTTCGATCACCTTAACCAGCCCTTCGCTGTGTATAGCACCCACCAGCCACTCATGGATACCTGTTGCGAATGATGAAAAACTTATGTCTAAAATGAGTTTCAAAATTTTATATTTTATTTTTCGATTTTCTATTCGTTTAATCCCTCCACCACTTCACTATTTTCAACCAATCAACAACAACTCACGACTTACGACTTACGACTCACAACTAATTTTACCTATCCACATCCGGTATCACCAAATCTATAGTCGACATAATCGCCACCAGATCTCCTATTTTTGTACCTGTAGCCATTTTTTCCAAAGCCGATAGATTTGAGAAATTAGGCGAGCGGTATTTGATCCTGTATGGAGAAGCCGCACCATCACTCACTATATACACACCAAGCTCTCCGCGCGCAGTTTCTACACGCTGATAAAATTCACCCTTAGGCAACTTCAACACCATCTTTGTCTTAGCCTGAAACTCACCTTCCGGTATATTATCAATAAGTTGTTCAATAATAAAAACAGATTGTTTCATCTCTGCCATACGCACCATATAGCGTGCATAGCAATCCCCTCCCTGTTCCAATATTTCTTTAAACTGCAGTTTTTCGTAACCATCGTACGGGTACAGTTTCCTGATGTCGCAACTCACCCCCGACCCTCTGGCAGTTGGCCCCGTACAACCAAAGGAAATAGCATCCTCAGCCGATATATATCCTACCCCCTTCGTCCTCTGTTCAAATATTACATTGCCGGTAAGTATTTCTTCATACTCCGTAAACTTCGATCTTATTTGCTTCAGCGTATCCTTTACTCTGCTCCTGAAATTCGGATGAATATCATACATCACACCTCCGGGCACGCAGTAGTTCTGAGTCAGCCTTGCGCCACAGGTTTCCTCCATGATAGCCATTATAGATTCCCGCTCTCTGAACGCATAGAAGAAAGGCGTTACTGCTCCCAGATCAAGACCTGTACATCCCCACCAAAGCTGATGCGATGAAAGCCTCGTCAACTCAGCCATCAATATTCGTATAGCCTTGGCGCGATCTGGCACTTCAACCTGCAATCCTTTTTCTACACACAGTGCACACGCCTGATTGTTGATATGCGCACTCAGATAATCCATCCTGCTCGTAGCATAAATAAAATTTCTGTACGACAGGCTTTCTGACATTTTTTCAATAGAACGATGAATATAACCCAAATGAGGTTGTATACGCTTGATAGTTTCTCCATCCAGCCATACTTTCAGATGGAGCACACCATGAGTAGAGGGATGCTGCGGTCCAATATTTATGACAAACTCTCCGTCTTCTGTAACGATATCTTCGCCTAGCAAACTCATATCTCTATCATATTTTCATCCACATAATTTTTCCTGAGTGGGAACCCGTCCCATTCGTCATCCAGAAATATCCTGCGCAGGTCGGGGTGATTTAGGAATTTCACGCCAAACAAGTCAAATACTTCGCGCTCATGGAAATTGGCTGTTTCCCATATATCGCATACGGTTTCAATCTCCGGTTTATTTATGTCAGCAATTTTTGCTTTAATAACAATTGTATGATTATTGCTTTTCGACAACATATGATACACCATTGTCAGATGCGTTTTCCAATCGATGCAAGTGAGGCAAAACAGATAGTCAAAATCAAATTCTTTTTTGCTTCTTAACGCAATCATCATAGGCTTCAGGTCTTTGCTGTCAGTAAGCACATTCAGGAATTCACCGGTCTCATCATAAGTCGCATTAGGAAAAAGCTCACTAACGGACAGTTTTATTTCTTCTGGGGTCATTTTCCGTTTTCTTTTGTTTTTCCAAAATAGGTTTCGTGCTTTATCTTTTCCTGCAGCGTTATCATAGCATGCAGTAAAGCTTCTGGTCTGGGTGGGCATCCCGGTATATAAACATCCACAGGTATCACATGGTCCACACCCTTTACAACCGAATAGGTATTATAAAAGAACGGCCCACCTGATATGGTACACGCTCCCATGGCTATCACGTACTTAGGGTCGGGCATCTGGTCATAGAGCCTTTTCAGTACCGGTGCCATTTTCATTACAATGGTACCGGCAACTATGATCAGGTCTGCCTGCCTCGGCGTAGCTCTTGCCACCTCAAATCCAAACCTCGACCAGTCATACTTGGCATCTGCCGCACTCATCATTTCAATTGCACAACAACTGGTACCAAATACCAGTGGCCACAACGAGTTCGACCTCGCCCAGTTGATCATATCATCCAGTTTCGAAACCACAATCCCTCCATCTGCCGTTTGGTGCAACTGCGCCGGGAATATCATTTTTTCTGTTTCTGCCATATCTCAAACCCTTAAAGGGGGTTCCGTTTGTTTTAAATAAAAAAAATTATCTCAACACCCTACAAGTAAGCCCCTTTAGGCCTGCCTGTCGAAGCCTCGGCGCAGGCAGGGGTTTGGGGTTACATCCACTTCAATGCCCCTTTTTTCCACGCATACAATAACCCCATGAACAAAATAAACATAAACACTACTATCTCCACCAGACCGGGCATCCCTATGCCTTTCACCGCTACCGCCCACGGATACATAAATACCATCTCTACATCAAAAACCAGAAATATCAGCGCGAAAAGATAATAACCTACATTAAACTGTATCCACGATGTGCCGGTAGTAGGTATACCACACTCATATGGCTCACCCTTATATTTATTTTTAGATGTTTTGGCTATTGCCTTAGAGATAAGGATGCCCCCACCTGCAAATGCAACCCCAACAATTATTAATAGAATTAATGCTGCTGAACCCATGTTGTTACTACTGTTTTATATTCACTTATTATCTAAAACCCACGCTATCCGCCCTCATCCCTACTTTAACCAAAAAGTATTGACTTCAAATCAAAACTTCCAACCTCGGCCAAATAATTTCGTTTAGCCATAACCACTAAATATTATCTTTAGATTGAAACAAAACTACTCTTTTCCACCAAAAAAAAAATCGGGTTGGATTAAAGAACAATTTCTATAAACATTAAGTATGTTTAAATGTTAATAACCGTTGAATTCGCCCCTTGTAAATTTATAAATAAATTTACTTTTACGCCCAATTGTAATACTTTTAAAAAAAATAATCAAATATGGCAATTAAGATAACCGATGATTGTATCAATTGTGGTGCATGTGAACCCGAATGTCCTAATGGGGCGATTTTTGCAAACGGAGATGAATGGCGATTCTCTTATAAAACGTCCCTCAGCGGTAGTTTTACTTCGAAGAGTGGATTGACGAGTGATGCTGATGACGCGCATGACGCTGTTTCGACTGACTTCTACTATATCGTTACTGATAAATGTACTGAGTGCGTAGGTTTTCACGAGGAACCACAATGTGCTTCTGTTTGTCCGGTAGATTGCTGCTTGCCTGATGAAACAAACGTTGAGACTCCAGAAGAACTGGAAGCTAAAAAACAAACTTTGCATCCTTAGTATTTTCTGAACCCCGCTTGGCGGGGTTTTCTGTTAGTTTTATGATTATCGTCATCTATAATACTCAAGTTCGCTTGAGTAAATGTTTTAACTTTGCAAAAAATTTCTTAATCTTTTCTTAATAATGGACACAATTCTAGAACAAAAACCAGGACATGAAACCAACCTGGTGGACGCAGAGAGTATAGTGATCAGGTTTTCCGGCGACTCCGGCGATGGTATGCAGCTTACAGGTAGCCAGTTTACTGATACCGCTGCATTTTTAGGTAACGATATCAGCACATTCCCCGAATTTCCTGCCGAGATCAGGGCCCCCATCGGTACTACCGCTGGCGTTTCAGGCTTTCAGGTTCACTTCGGTAGCAAAGAAATATTCACACCCGGCGACGAATATGATGTACTGGTGGCAATGAACGCCGCAGCATTGAAGGTGGATCTCGCCCGTTTGAAAAAAGGCGGTGTAATTATCACAAATATTGCAGGCTTCGATAAGAAAAATCTGAGCCTAGCCGGTTATGCCGACGGCTCTAATCCGCTTGAAGATGGCACCGTTGATAATTATACTGTTCATAAAATAGATGTTACCAAACTCACCAAGGAATGCCTCTCAGGCACTACCCTTGGCATGAAAGAAATAGAGCGCTCCAAAAACATGTTTGTGCTGGGTCTCCTTTTCTGGATGTTTGATGAACCAATGGACTATACCATTACATTCATCAACGAGAAATTTGCAAAAAAACCAGAGATTGCTGATGCCAACGTCAAAACACTGAAGGCTGGCTGGAACTATGGTGACCACACCGAGATTTTCACTACCCGCTACAAAGTTTCTGCGGCTACTCTTCCAAAAGGTGTATACAGGAGCATTTCTGGCAACCACGCCACGGCAATCGGACTTGTTGCGGCAGCTGAGCTTACCGGCCTGCCACTATTCCTGGGTTCATATCCTATTACGCCTGCCTCAGATGTGTTGCACGAATTGTCTAAGTACAAAACAAGCAACGTAAAAACATTCCAGGCTGAAGATGAGATAGCTGCTATCTGCGCAGCTATCGGTGCTTCATATGCTGGCGGACTGGGTGTTACTACAACATCCGGACCAGGTATGGCTTTGAAGACAGAAGCTATCGGGCTTTCTACAATTCTCGAAATTCCTTTGCTGATAATCAATATTCAGCGTGGTGGCCCATCAACTGGTCTGCCTACAAAAACTGAACAGAGCGATCTGATGCAGGCTATGTATGGTCGTCATGGCGAGGGTCCATTACCTGTAGTTGCAGCGTGTTCTCCTTCTGATTGTTTCGATACTGTACTAGAGGGTGCGCGTATCGCAGTAGAACACATGACACCGGTTATCATACTCACCGACGGCTATATCGCTAACGGATCTGAGCCATGGAAATTCCCTGCGGCTGCAGACCTGAAGCCTATGAAGGTGAATTTTGTAACAGAAAATAATAACGCCGGTGGAAACTTCCTCCCTTATAAGAGAGATGAGAAATTATCCCGCCCATGGGTAAAACCAGGCACTCCCGGACTGATGCACCGTATTGGCGGTCTCGAAAAACAGAATGAGACCGGTAACGTGTCTTATGATGCTAAGAACCACGAGGTGATGACAAGACTGCGCGCTGAAAAGATCGAAAAAATCGCTGACTACATTCCATCGATCGCACCAGATAGTGGTAAGTCTTCAGGCAAACTGGCTGTTCTCGGATGGGGTTCTACTTCAGGGTCTATTAAGACTGCCGTTCGTGAACTTATTGCTGAAGGTCATGATGTTGCCCACATACATCTGCGCCACATCAACCCATTCCCGAAAAATCTGGGAGAGTTGCTAAGCGCATATGATCAGATACTTATTCCGGAAATGAACTGCGGACAGTTACTGAACCTCATCAGAGCTAAGTATTTGCTGCCGGCTGTTGGATTTTCGAAAGTACAAGGGTTGCCATTTACAACCGGCGAATTGAAAAACAAAATTCTTGAAATTTTAAAATAACCTTCATAATGTCCACAATAGCAGAACAGGAAGCAACTCCAAAACTCACGGCCAAAGATTTTGCATCTAACCAGGAAGTAAAATGGTGTCCGGGTTGCGGCGATTATTCTATTTTAAAGCAGGTACAAACCGTTTTCCCCGACTTCGGCGTACCTAAGGAAGATATAGTTTTCATATCGGGTATTGGCTGTGCCGCTCGCTTCACATACTACATGGATACTTATGGTATGCACAGTATCCACGGCAGGGCTGCGGCAATTGCTTCGGGTGTTAAAGCCTTGAATCCACATCTGAGCGTGTGGCTGGTTTCGGGCGATGGCGATGCTTTCTCTATCGGAGGCAATCACTTCATCCACCTGATGCGCAAGAACTTCGATGTGAATTACCTTGTGTTCAACAACCAGATCTATGGCCTTACAAAAGGCCAGTACTCGCCTACTTCAGAGAAAGGGAAAGTGGCAAAATCAACTCCGTTTGGCTCGGTTGAAGAACCATTTAACCCAAGTGAACTAGCTTTAGGAGCTAAAGCTAGCTTTGTAGCCCGCTCACTTGACCGTGATCCTAAACACATGCAGATGGTGCTTAAACGCGCCAACGAGCATAAAGGCACGTCATTCGTTGAGATCTATCAGAACTGCCCTGTATTCAACGATGGAACATTCTTCGCTTATTCTGAGAAAGAAACCAAGCAGGAACAATCTTTGTTGCTGGAACACGGCAAACCACTGGTATTTGGTACAGGCGGCAACAAGGGTATCAAACTCGATGGCACTAATCCGGTTATAGTAGACTTAACTGATGGCTCGCATTCTGTAAACGACCTCTGGATACATGATGAGCATGATAAGATCAAGGCACATATCATCGCCAGCTTCTTCGATTCTTCATACAATGGTATGAGTTTCCCAAGGCCGTTCGGTGTTATCTATTCTGAACTGCGCCCTACTTACGAAGAAGGTATGCAGTACCAGATCGACGAACTGATCGAGCGTAAAGGAAAACCATCCTTGGATAAAATACTTTCAGGCAATAAGACCTGGACTATCCTTTAATGGGTGTTTGAATATTACTGAAAAGGGGGGTGTTTCTAAACACCCCCCTTTTTTAATGCACTCACGGGTAGTTTATTAAATTAATCTTACATTTGGGGTGAAAAACAACCCTTCATAAAACTGATATCAAAAAACAGAAAATATGCCATTGATTTGCTGACAATCAGACGATTTCATGGCGTTTTACTAACATTTCAGGCTTAATGACCGCCTGATAACTGTACCCTCAAATACATACTCAATGAAAAAACTCTTCATATTACTGGCTTTTATTGCACTTGGATTTCCTCACCTGTTAAAAGCTCAGAACATTTCCACATTTGCAGGAAATGGGATTACAGGTTTCAGCGGAGATGGGGGGCCTGCGACATCTGGCAAATTGAACGACCCAACAAGGGCAAGACTGGACAGAGTCGGAAATCTCTACATAGCAGACTATAATAATAACAGAGTTAGGAAAGTTGACACTAACGGAATTATCACTACAATCGCAGGTAATGGTAGCAACCTTCATACGGGAGACGGTGGCCCAGCAAGTGCTTCCCAATTGGCGGGACCAACGAGTGTAGTAGTTGACAGCATCGGGAATATTTACATTAGCGAAGGAAATGCCTACCAATTCGTCAGGAAAATCAACACCTCTGGTATCATTACTACGATAGCAGGTAACGGTACAACAACATTTAGTGGCGATGGCGGCCCGGCTACCGCTGCTGGTTTTGTCCACATAAGTGACATTGAAATCGATGCGAACGGCAATATCTTTATTATTGATGCCAGCGGATATCGACTAAGAAAAATAAATACAGCAGGTATCATCACAACCATTATGGGTAACGGTATTGCTGGTTTTACGGGGGATGGAGGGCCAGGAACAGCCGCCAAACTTAACCTACCTGTAGGAGTTGCTGTAGATCGTCACGGAAATATATTTATTGCTGATGCCTTCAATTATCGGATAAGAAAATTGGATACAAATGGAATTGCTTCAACAATTGCTGGCACAGGGTCTCCATTTACTTCAGGAGACGGGGGGCCGGCTACCATCGCTAACCTGACCTGCAATGGAGTCGCAGTAGATGCAGTCGGGAATGTTTATATAGCTACTGGCGACAAAGTTGTACGAAAAGTTAATCAATTTGGAATCATATCAACAGTTGCTGGCAATGGAATAAATGGCTATTCAGGCGATGGCGGACCTGCGACTTTAGCAAGTTTAAATCAGCCTTATGGAGTGTCAGTGGATTCCCATGGAAATTTTTATATCTGCGACGATGTACCGTCAGTAATAAGAAAAGTGACAGTGGCCTCAACATTATGTATAGGTAGTACGATAACCCTAACAGACGCCTCTTCCGGTGGCATCTGGAGCAGTTCTAACACTTCTATCGCAACTGTTGGCTCATCCACAGGTGTTGTAACAGGCGTGGCTGCAGGCATTGCTAACATTTCCTATACAACCGGTAGCGGCTCAGCTATGACGACCATAACCGTCAACCCTACCCCATCTGCTATTTCCGGAACTGCATCGCTTTGTTTAGGCAACTGTGTTACTTACACAGATGCCGTGCCCGGAGGAAGCTGGAGCAGCAGCAGCCCTTCAATAGCAACTGCGGGTTCTGCCACCGGCATTGTATGCGGTGTAGCTCTGGGCAATACATCCATTTCATATACAATGAGCAACGGTTGCTATGCTGTGCTTCGTGCAACTGTCAATTCTCTTCCTGCTTCATTTACTGTAACCGGCGGCGGCAGCTATTGTGCCGGAGGTGGAGGTCTGCATATCGGGCTTTCGGGCTCTTCTTTGGGAGTAAACTACCAGCTCATGCTGGGCGCATCTGCCGTCGGATCTCCGCTGGCTGGTACAGGTGGCTCAATCGATTTCGGTTTGCTCAGCCCATCGGGTACGTATACCGTTGTTGCTACAAATGCCACTACAGGTTGCACAAGAACAATGATCGGCTCTGCCACTATAACAATTAACCCCTTACCGTCGCCTATTGTGGGTCCGACAGGTTATTGTATTGGCGGCACGGGTACATTGTCTTCTACCCCTGCTGGCGGCTCTTGGTCAGGCGGCGGAGCCGTAGTAACAATTGGCAGCTCTTCAGGCTTAGTGACTGCACTCTCCACAGGAACGGGCAACATTACCTATACAGCTTCAACGGGCTGCTTCATCAGCACACAAGTAACAGTCAATCCCTCAGTGGGTACTACTTCAGGACCAGCTTCAGTTTGCATAGGTGCCACAATCTCTTTATCTAATACCACACCGGGTGGCGTATGGACCAGCAGCGCACCTTCCATTGCAGGTATTGGTTCATTGACCGGTATTGTAACAGGCATGTCTGTGGGCACATCGGTTATTACTTATTCCTTGGGTAGCACATGCACAACTACATCCACTGTAAATGTCACATCAGGATTGTCCCCAATTACCGGACCTTCCAACGCATGTATTGGCTCTACTGTATCATTGAGTGATGCTATGCCCGGTGGCACATGGACAAGCTCAAATACCACAGTTGCAACTGTATCAGGTACAGGTGTTGTTACAGGAGCGGCAATTGGTGTCACTACTATCTCTTATACTATTTCAGGCTGTTCGGCCACACTAAATGTCTCGGTCAACGCTTCTCCGTCTCCGATCAGCGGTCCATCATCTGTATGCGTAGGCTCAAACATCACCATGACCAATTCTGTTTCTGGTGGCGTTTGGAGTACAACCTCATCCACCATTTCGATTGGATCAGCAACAGGTGCAGTAACAGGTTTAAGTGCCGGTGCTGCTTTCATCACTTATAGTATTGCAACCTGCGTTGCAACCACTGTAATTACTGTCAACCCTTCTGCTCCTATTGCGGGTACATTTGCAGTCTGTGTTGGCGGCACTACAGTATTAACAGACGCCGCAACCGGTGGCACATGGTCAAGCACAAATACATCTGTAGCAAGCATTGTTGCAGGCTCAGGCTTGCTTACTGCAGTGGCCCCCGGCACTTCTGTAATTACTTACAGCTTACCAAGTGGCTGCACAGCAATTGCAACAGTTACGATCAACGCCGCTCCCGGACCCATCTCCGGCCCATCAAGTCTCTGCGATGGTACTTCCATCACACTCACCAATGCCACACCAGGCGGCACATGGACTTCCGGCACAACATCTGTGCTCATCATTGGCTCATCTACCGGTATTATAACAACCACCGGCCCAGGTACTTCAACCATTACTTACGACGTAGGTGGATGTTTTTCAACCTACCCTGTTACAGTAACTCCTGCACCGGCAGCCATCAGCGGTCCATCGAGTGCGTGTATGGGCTTAACAGCTACGCTCACAAACAGTGTTCCCGGTGGAGTATGGAGTAGCAGCAACAGCGCAGTAGCAACCATCGGATCGTCTTCTGGTATAGCTACCGGCATCGCATCAGGCACTGTACTTATTTTTTATACAATTGGCACGTCGGGATGCTCCGCCATCACCGCTTTGATCGTCAATCCCATCGCCCCAATCATTGGTACACCATCGGTATGCGTTGGTCAGACCACCAACCTCGACGATACTGTGCTAGGTGGCTCGTGGTCAAGCAGCAACCCATCGGTTGGTTCCATCAATACCGCAGGAGTAGTAACAGGCATTGCCCCAGGCGTTACTACTATTACTTATACTTTACCTACCGGCTGTTCATCTACCATAGCCGTTACCGTAAATGCTGTGCCTGCTGCTATTACAGGCACTCCATTTGTTTGTATGGGTCAGTTTACTACACTGCATGATGCCACAGCCGGAGGCACCTGGACCAGCAGCGATCCGTCTGTTGCTACAGTATCAGGCACCGGCGATGTAACTGGTGTTTTTGCAGGCACCGCTATAATAAGTTATACCGTGAGCACCGGCTGCTCCTCAGTGGTTACCTTCACAGTCAACCCTGCACCTCCCGGCATAGTAGGTCCATCAACGATTTGTATGGGCACCTGCGACAACTTATCAGATGCCCTTACCGGCGGCACCTGGACCAGCAGCTCAATATCGACTATCAGCGTTGGTTCTTCCAGCGGCGTTGCATGTGGGGTTGCCGTAGGAACTGCGATCATCACTTACCATGCTCCGGTCACCGGCTGCGTTGCAATTCAGTCCATAACCGTGTTGCCATTGCCTTCTGCTATTACAGGTCCACCTTCTTTATGCGTTGGTTCTTCTGTATTCTTTAGCGATCCGGCTCCGGGTGGCACATGGTCCAGCAGTAACACATCTATTGCTTCTGTCGGGCCAACAACCGGATTCGTTACAGGCAACAGCAACGGCATTGTAAATATTTCTTACACGGTCAGCTCTGGTTGTTCTGCTGTCAAGGTCCTCACCGTAAACCCGCTACCATCTGCCATTGCAGGCATTACCAATGTTTGCATAGGGCTCACCACCCACCTCACTGATGCTGCTCCCGGCGGCTTCTGGACAAGTAGCGATGTTTCTGTAGCTACTGTGGGTGTTACCTCTGGTACTGTTACAGGTATAGCTGCGGGCACTGCGGTAATAACTTATACCATACCTACAGGTTGCGCAGCAACAGTGTTAGTGCACGTTGGCTCAGGCCTTGCTCCAATCACTGGTACACCTGCTGTTTGCGTTGGAACCACTTCAACTCTGGCTGATGCCTCTCCCGGCGGCACCTGGACTTCTTCTTCGCCCGCCATCGCTTCGGTATCACCAACAGGCGTCTTGACTGGTGTTGCTTTAGGCACGGCAATCATTTCCTATTCCGATGGATCACCTTGCCCAGCGGTACTATCTGTTACAGTCAACCCTGCCCCATTACCAATAGTTGGCAGTTCCAATATTTGTATCGGCACTACTACATTTTTAACCGACCCCGTACCCGGCGGCACCTGGACAAGCAGCGACATTTCCGTTGCTACGATCAACCCTGTTACAGGTGCGCTGGTTGGAGTTGCCGCAGGCAGTGCCACCATCACCTACACAATGGGCTCAGGTTGCGACGCGTTCCTGAGTGTTACAGTCCAGCTGTTGCCATCACCTATTACCGGCCCTACAACATTATGCGTTGCACAAACCATAACGCTTTCTGATGCTACTTTTGGCGGCACATGGAGCAGCAGTACACCTTCTGTAGCCACGGTTGGCTCTCTTACAGGCATAGTAACGGGTATCGGTTCCGGAGTTGCTGTTATCAACTATTCCAACGGCGTTGGCTGTTCAGCTTCTTACTCCGTGACAGTACTACCTACACCTACCGCTATTACCGGTTCTGCAAATATGTGCCTCGGCGGATCAACAACCCTATTCAACTCAGTATCCGGCGGCATCTGGACAAGCTCTAATACCGCAATTGCAACGATCGGCTCCCTTACAGGTATTGTTTCCGGTGTTACTGCCGGTTATGCCACAATTACATACCAGATATTACCCGGGGGCTGCTCTGAATCTACCACTGTTAATGTGATACCACTCCCCACTGCTTATACAGTTACAGGTGGAGGCAGCTATTGCGCAAGCGATACAGGTGTACATATTGGGCTTAGCAATTCAGATGTTGGTGTCAACTACACCCTGTATCACGGTGCCACCGCCATAGGCACTTTGCCAGGTACCGGTGCCGCCCTCGATTACGGTCTGCTCACTTCCCCCGGCACCTACTCGATCAAGGGTACTAATACAACCACCACCTGCCAAAACACGATGACCGGCAGTGCATTTGTAACTATCATTCCAAACGTAACACCATCGGTATTGGTTAGCCCAAGCCCTAACGATACTGTTTGTACGGGTGCCGCAGTTGTATTTACACCTACCCCAGTAAACGGCGGATCGACTCCGGTATATCAATGGTTTGTCAACGGCGTCCTTATCGGAGTTTACAGCACTTACAGCTATATCCCTGCAAACGGCGATATTGTTAAAGTAATTATGACCAGCAATGCTACGTGTGCATTGCCAGCTACCGCTGCTGATTCCCTCCCCATGACTGTATTATCATATGGCACCCCTGTTGTTACTACTTACAGCACCCCCGGCGACACCGTATGCCTTGGCAGCTCTGTAACAGTGCATTCGGTACCGGTATACGGGGGTTCTGCTCCTGTTTACTTCTGGTTGCTGAACGGAACCAATGTAGCTTCTACCCCTTCTTACTCATTCATACCTAGTGACGGTGATCAGATTTACTGTGTCATGTACAGCAGCTACCCATGTCGCCTTACAAACCGCGACACCAGCGATGTGACCACAATGGCGGTTGATACCCCCGTTGCACCTGTCGTAACTATTGGTGCTTTGCCCGGGTCAACTATTGGGCACGGCCAGGAGGATACACTCACTGCAAATGTTACAGGCGCAGTTGCACCTACCTACCAGTGGTACATCAACGGCGTGCTCGTACCGGGCGCTACCAACAGTACGTACATCAGCAGCAGTTTCAGCTACCCAACTGCAGACTCAGTTAGCTGCGAGGTAACTAGCCATGACATTTGTGTGACTTCAGCCCATAGCTGGATATTCATTACGGTCAACACTGAGGGTGTCAGCCAGTTGAATAGTGCAGGCGACGTGCGGATAACACCTAACCCCAACTCGGGTGACTTTACCATTGCAGGCAGTGTCAATAATACTATAGGAAATGGCATCTCCATTGAACTGACCAATATGCTGGGACGAACAGTTTACAGCAGCATTGCAAAGCTTCAGAATGGAAAACTGAACGAGCAGATTCATCTGGATGTGTCGATAGCGAATGGTATCTATTTGCTCACGCTGCGTTCCGGCTCCGAAAGCAAAATGTTTCATGTAGCAGTTACAAGATAAAGGTGGTAGCAATTTTATAACCATCAAGCACTCATCTAACCAAGAGCAGTTCGGTATTTAAGGGTAACTTTGAGTCCAATCAAGAAAAATGACAATAGAGTATGTAGCCGCAGAAGAAGCAGCCAAACTGGTACAAAGTGGCAACAGGGTGTTCGTACACGGTGGTGCTGCTACACCTTTGAAAATGCTGAACACGCTTTTAAAGCGCGCTGGAGAAATAAGTGATGTTGAGTTGGTGGCGATCAGTACCTATGGACAAATAGACTGGAACCACCCCGAGGTGCTGAAAAGTTTCTATCTGAATTCACTGTTTGTTTCCGAGAATGTACGGGGTTGGGTTAATTCTGATCGTGGCGAATACATCCCTGTTTTCCTAAGTGAGATTCCTCAGCTGTTCGAAAGAGGCTACCTGCCGTTAGATGTTGCTATAGTACAGGTATCTCCTCCCGATCATCACGGGTTCTGTACGCTTGGCACCTCTGCCGATATCGCCATAAGTGCCGTTAAGAACTCCCCCATAGTTATCGCTCAGGTCAACCCGCGGATGCCGCGCGTTCTGGGCGAAGGGATCATCCATTTCTCCCGTTTCAATGCCATGGTATGGGAGGAGTCAGACTTGTTCGAAGTAGACTATGCTTCTAAGATCGACGACGTTTCAAAAATGATTGGTGAAAAGGTTGCCGCCCTTATCGAAGATGGCTCTACCCTGCAGATGGGCATTGGTGCCATCCCCGATTCTGTACTATCTAACCTCCGCAATCATAAAAACCTGGGCGTACATACCGAGATGTTCTCAGACGGCATTGTTCCGCTTGTGCGCAATGGCGCTGTCAATAATTCCATGAAGAAAGTAAACACCGGCAAAATTGTGAGCTCGTTCATTATCGGCACACATAAGGTGTATGACTTTGCTCACAACAACCCCATCATTGATCTGTTAAACGTTGCTTACGTCAACAATTCAGACGTTATCCGCCGCAATCCTAAAGTAGTAGCTATCAACAGTGCTATTGAAGTAGACATTACCGGTCAGGTTTGCTCCGACTCCATCGGCACCTACCAGTTTTCGGGCATTGGTGGTCAAATGGATTTCATGCGCGGTGCATCACTGTCTGAAGGTGGTAAGCCCATCATCGCTTTGCCTTCAACTACAAGTAAAGGCGTTTCCCGCATTGTACCACACCTCAACGAAGGTGCAGGAGTGGTCACTACGCGCGGTCACATACACTATGTTGCCACAGAATATGGCGTGGTAAACCTGTATGGTAAAAATATGGATCAGCGCGCCCAGTTGCTGGCAGGCATCGCCCACCCCGACCACCGCGAGTCTCTCGCCATAGCCTACCACAAAAGGTTTGGTCGTATGATAAAAGGTATTTAAGCCGCCTATCAGAAAGACGTAACACCATAGGTATTTTACACTCCGCCCACAGATGCGCTGCATCCTGTAATCTAACCTATTTGACTATTCAACCAAAACACTATCTTTATTCAAACATTTCTTACATGGAACTGAATACAACTGCAAAATCAAATAGCTCGGGCGCACTCTCAACCCTGGTTACCGTATTTTTCTTCTGGGGTTTTATAGCCGCCGGCAATGGTGTATTCATTCCGTTTTGCAAGCACTACTTCCACTTAGATCAGTTCCAATCGCAGCTTATAGATTTTGCATTCTACCTCGCTTATTACCTCGGTGCCCTGGCACTTTACTTCATTGCATCCGTATTCGGTAAAGACGTTATTGCACGGTGGGGATATCGCAACAGCATCGTTTACGGATTGCTGTTCTCAGCCATAGGCGCAGTTATTATGATACTCGCTGTAAACGCCAACACATTTCCCGGTATGCTCATCGGCCTGTTTACAGTGGCCCTCGGTTTCTCGTTACAACAAACTGCCGCCAACCCCTTTGCTGCACTCCTCGGACCACCAGAGACCGGTGCACACCGCATCACGCTCGGTGGAGGTATCAACTCTTTCGGCACAGCAATTGGCCCTATCATTGTAGCGCTGGCGCTGTTTGGCACCACTAAAGCCAATGACGACCTTATTAACTCACTCGGTCTCGGCAAGGTGAGCATACTCTATGCCGGCGTGGGTGCGCTGTTTGTACTTGCAGCAGCACTGTTCTTCTTCTCCAAAAAATTGCCAAAGGGCCAGTACGAAACGGATACCGAGAAATCGCCCAAGGCACTTGTAGCACTCCTCATCATGACTGTCCTGCTGGGCATAACATTCTACTCTGTATTCAATACCTACCTCATGGAGAATGTCGCCTCAAAAGAAGAACTCGAAAACACACGTATCAGGTTCCTGCTCATAGGGTTGATCATTATAGTAGGCACATTGCTCACCTCACTATTCCTGGCCAAGCGCAAAAGCGACGGCTGGGGCGCTATGAAGTACCCCCAGCTGGTACTGGGTATGCTGGCTATCTTCACCTATGTGGGCGTTGAGGTTACCATTCAGAGCAACCTCGGCGCACTTCTAGCGGAGCACGACTTCGGCGGATACACCTCTTCGCAGGTAGCACCATTCATCTCCATGTACTGGGGCAGCCTCATGGTCGGCCGTTGGACTGGTTCCATCAAAATATTCAATCCGTCGAATACCTTGCGCACCATCCTTATTTTTGTAGTGCCTGTTGTGGCGTTCGGTGTGGTGCTGGGTGTCAATGCAGTTGCGCAAAACGATGTATCTCCGCTCTATGCCTATGTTACCTGTATCGTTATTCAGTCCATTGCCTTCTATGCCGGACAGGACAAACCAGCCAAGACATTGCTCCTGTTCTCCTTGCTGGGCATGGCTTTCATGCTGGCAGGTATTTTCACCACAGGCAAGGTAGCCATCTACGCATTCCTCAGCGGCGGACTTTTCTGCTCTATTATGTGGCCTGCAATATTCGTGCTAGCAATAGCCGGGCTTGGCAAGTTCACCTCACAGGGTTCAGCATTTCTTATTATGATGATTCTCGGCGGCGCAATAATACCCCCAATCCAGGGCAAGCTCGCCGATCTCAAAAGCGTGGGTATTCACAACTCTTATTGGCTCACAGTCCTTTGCTTCGGCTATCTGGCACTATTTGCAGTAAGTGTAAAAGGTATCCTCCGCCGCCAGGGCATCGACTACGACGACTCCATAGAAGGTGGACATTAAATGATATGCCCTCCTAAAAACATTTTAAACCAAGTGCTCTTGGTCAGATGGTCAATTTTCATCACGCCCAATTCCAAATTCCAAACCCCAAACCCCTAATTCCAAATCCCCAATTCCAAACCCCCAATTCCTAATTCCAACCTCTGCCTCGCATCACGGCCGCCTATAACACCCAATATCATTACCGCTACCCCACGGCGTGCCATCCAGATCGTAGATACCCGTAGCACCAAATGTACCGCCGCTGCCTATGCAGGGCGATCCTGCACTTAGGTGAAAATCACCATTGCCAGTGTTTTTAAACTTCGGATCCTGATTGAAGATACAGTTGGTAAAATTCACCCAGCTCTCACGTACATCACCCATCTTCAGCAGGCAGTTCTGCATCCTGAACCGTGCTGTAATATCGGGTACTGAGTCACAAATTATCTCACTATCCAGCGAGCCATATACCAGACAGTTCTGCATCACACCATCCAGACTACCGAAGAAGTATTTTCCCGGGTGTGCCGCATCTGGTATATAGTTCTGCACATTTACCGTTCCATTGTTGTTGTGAGTTACCGCCTGCGTGCCATAGTTAGCAAACGTACAGTTGGTGATCGAGTCATAGCCACCCTTCACAATGGCAAGCGCCTGTGCTCCTGTGGTGTGCAGCAGGCAGTTGTTCATGTATAGCAATCCATGCTCGCTGTATATACCGTAGCCAATAGCATTCTCTATCTTGCTGTGGTCCATGAACAGCACCGCCGAATCGCCCAGTTGTATCGCTGCCGAATTAATACCGTAGTAATAGTAAGCAGTGCTGCCACCACAGTTCTTAAGCACCGTATTTTTCAGCACGCCACCGCTGCCACCCACAAAGTACAGTCCGCCCCACTCACCCGGATAACCAATGTAACCAAAGTAAGCCCTGTCCAGCCTGTCGCCTTGAAAAACCACACTGTCCTTACCCGGTATACCCGCACTGTCTACGATCAGTAAACCATAGTTGAATATCCTTGCATTCTGGTGCATATACACCCTGCAGCCTCCCGGAATATTCAGCTCAGCATAAGGTCCCACAGCCAGTTTGTTGATCACCACATAAGGCTTATCAGTGAGCCAACGGGTATATTGTGTAATACTGTCGTTAATAATGTAGTGTGCATTCTGGCCGTATGCTGTAAACGGGATACTGAACTCCTTACCGTTCATGGTGGCTATCAGCCTGTCGGTTATCAGAAACGGTGTCAGCGTATCCGTTGGGTCTATCTTCACTGTAGCAAACACATAGATGCTGTCGTGACCTGCAATTTTAATATTGGTTGCCACATTACCCTGAAAGCCATCTACGTTCAAATGAAAGAACGATGCTGTGCCATTCTCCATCCGCACCGAGCTCAGCACCACCGCATCGTTTTGCGGATTAAAGATCATTACCCCCGTAGTAAAACTCCCCGCCGCTGTAAACACCGTATCAAACTTCAGCGTATCGTCGCTGAAGTTAATAATACCACCCGCGGTCAGCACCTGCTGGTTTTTCCGGCAAGCCCCGGCTGCCGCCATCACCAGCACCACCAAAGCCCATATAATTATCCGCCTTACTGCCATAGCCCAAAAATAATGAAGTGAACTGATAACGGGAGAATTATAATTTAATTGCATTTGGGCGGAATATTCCTTCAAACTTATGGGCCTATTCAATTACTGCTTTATTATAAGTTCCGCTTATTTGTAGACTTTTAGCCCGCATAGTTTGCCGACTCGAGCTTTTTAGTAGATCCTTTCCTTTTTTAGATCGCTTGATTCTATCATGTACTCACCGATTTCCCGCACAGGGTCTCCAACTTGCGGTGCCCATCTCTGAATATAAAAGTAGCCTTTACTGTTGCTTATTTCCAATATCCACTCTGCGCCGTCACATCCCATTGTTACAAGTCTGGGTGGCAATTCCAAAAGTTTCAAAGAGTCAATCATTTTTGTTACTTCGGTGTACTCCACAGTTGGCAGGCGTCTTGTTTTGTTGATGTAATAAGGTATATTGAATTCACGCTTTTCTATTATTGTTACCCCTTCTTCATCAAGGTGCGTTCCCATAATTCCCAAAAAGGGCAGAGGTACTTGTGATTTTAATTCTTTTGTAGTTATCACAATTGTTGTGTCCGACTTATCAAACCGGATGACAACAGGCCTGTCAAACGAACGTAGCCAGGTAAACCTGTAAGTTTCCTTTCCTGAATAATAATTCGACAATACAGGTTCCTGCATTTTGTACAAATCAAAAGAAAAACATTTCAAGGAAAATGTGTCCGTATAGCAACGCAAGGAATCCGATATTTCAAAGCGTTCGATCTTATATCCCCGGCATATTTTTTCCTGCTCATCCTTAAGTGCAAGGCCAGGCCCCGTTGTTGACCATTCGATTTTCTTTCGTTTGGGATCAAAGAATCTCAAATAGTGAATACTGTCTTTGAATAACTCGATTGGGAAATAGAATGTAGTTGAGTCCCTTGGCACACCTTGCTCATTGGAGATTGCCGGATCATTCCTATAAGGAATCCGGTTTAGTTGCTGTGCATTGCTACTCACGCACAGAAACAAAAGTATCAAAGTATGTAGGCTTAAACCAAATTTTCCAATCATTCCCGATCTTGCTGGGTTATCAATGCAAATCTTTATCAAAGTACAAAAAAAAACACTCATCTGGTCCTCGAATGTTTCGAAGATCACCTGGCACTACCTTTGTAAATCACGATTTTGTGACCGCTACCACGGGTG
This sequence comes from uncultured Bacteroidota bacterium, assembly GCA_903829015.1. Classification (GTDB taxonomy): domain Bacteria; phylum Bacteroidota; class Bacteroidia; order Chitinophagales; family Chitinophagaceae; genus Nemorincola. The sequence continues at coordinate 72,016 of CAIKOJ010000026.1, read as the reverse complement.
ACAATCACTATTCACTACCTCTCCACCCTCTAACTATTTTCCATGACAGGCCGCATCCGTCCCGTCACAGGCCACATACGGCCTGTCATGGATCTTTAATTTTGCCATTTCCATTGTATATCCGATATTTACACGAGCGCATTACCGAATTTTAAATATAAAAATTGCGGCTTCCCAATTTTCAGACAAAACCGGCAATTCCACCACAAATAATTGATTATCAAATAATTAAACCACTTCCAGTTTTTCTGGTACCGGAAGCAACCGGAAGGAAACCCGCAATTTGCTTCCGGTTTGTGTTATGCTTAAAGACTTTTTTTATAAATGAAAAAATCTGTGAAATCCGAGAAATCAATTTAATCAATGGTTCAGACAACCCACCCAAAATACCTGCCATGGGAAAAAAATGGGTAGTTTTTGAGTAATTCTTATCCACAAAACGGCTGCAAGAACCTGGCTTTCAGTAGTTTATATTTTTCGCACACTATTTGTGAAAAGTGGGGAATTTCCCGCTGTTGCCAATCCTGATTTTGGTTGGGATATAAATCTCAATGCCCGTTTACAGAATATAGTTTTAGCCGCAACCCAAGATTCTTGTTTGGTCTTACGTCTATACCTGTATATACTATTATTCACTCTAAAAATCACCCCTTATGAAAAAACAAATTCTAATCTCATTCATCACTGTTCTTAGCACAGTTTTCTCATACTCCGCACTCTCACAGGCACCCGCCATCGAATGGCAGAAGTCATTGGGTGGCCGCAACGAAGATGATGCATTGGCAATCTGCCAGACTTTTGATGGCGGGTACATTGTCGCCGGCCGCAGCAAATCAACCAGTGGCGACGTAACAGGTAATATCGGAGCGTTCGACGCTTGGATTGTCAAGATGTCATCATCCGGCAGTTTGGAGTGGCAAAAATCAATTGGCGGCTCATTAACAGACCAGGCAAATGCCATAGTGCAAACTGCCGATAGTGGCTACATTATTGCCGGCTCCACCATATCAAACGATGGTGCGGTTACAGGCAATCATGGGCAAACTGACTATTGGGTGGTAAAATTATCTTCAGCCGGCACCGTGCAATGGCAAAAATGCTACGGAGGCGCCAGTTACGAAATAGCTTACTCAATACAGCAAACAACTGATGGCGGCTATGTTGTTGGCGGAGAAAGCTGGTCAAATGATGGGGATGTAACCGGGAACCATGGTGGTAGAGATTGCTGGATTGTAAAAATAGATACCAGCGGCGCATTGCAATGGCAAAAATCACTGGGCGGCTCAGCAAATGACTTTGGTAAAAAGATACGGCAAACAGCCGATGGCGGCTACATTGCAACTGTAACCAGCAGTTCCTCAGACGGCGACGTAACAAATAATTATGGAAGCAGTGATTTCTGGGTGGTAAAGTTATCTAACCTTGGGATTATCCAATGGGAGAAGTCTTTTGGGGGTACATTAGTAGATAACGGACAGGATATTATTCAAACATCGGACGAGGGTTACGTGGTAATAGGCTTAACTACTTCTAATGATGGCGATGTTACAGATTCCAAAGGCAAAGGTGATTATTGGGTGGTGCGAATTTCCTCTCTCGGTGCCGTTGTTTGGCAGAAAACCTTAGGCGGTTCAGAATTAGATTATGCAACTTCAGTAGTTCAAAGCACCGATGGCGGCTTTGTGGTCGCCGGGTACAGCGTTTCTAACAATGGTGATCTTACGGAAAACAAAGGCTCATCAGATTATTGGCTCGTAAAATTGAATGCATCTGGTTATATAGTTTGGCAGAAATCACTGGGTGGAAGCGAATATGACGTGGCTAATTACTTCACCACAACTAGTGATGGCGGCTATATAATTGCTGGCTACACTAGGTCTCTTAATGGCGATGTGACACTCAATCATGGTAGTGATGACTTCTGGATTGTGAAACTGAAAAGCACAGTGGCAGTACCGCAGCTTTCACACAGCGGCGAAATCAACGTCAGCCCTAACCCAACCACAGGTATGATCAACGTACCAGGCGCAGAAAACGCAACCATACGGGTGTACAACACTTTCGGTCAGTTGGTTAAAGAAGCACAAAACAACAACGAAATCTCCCTTGCAGACTTGCCCGTCGCCATGTACTTCATCAAAGTTTTTAACGAACGGGGCGAAATGATACACAGTGGTAACGTTGTAAAACAATAATACACGTTCCCGGCAGAAATATGCAGAATATCAATTGTACTTTTGTACATCATGTCATGTATCACGCTGCTTTCAGACTTTGGGTTGCAAGATGCCTCTGTGGCAATGGCAAGAGGTGTGCTCATGCAGTACACTGCGCTGCCGGTGATAGACATCAGTCATGAGGTAAAGCCTTACTACATGCCACAGGCAGCTTATTTGCTGGGCACTGCATATACCAGCTTTGAGCAAAACACTGTGCACCTGGCTCTGTTCGATCTGTTTGCTGGCACCAGCCCCAGACTGGTGGTCTGCGCTCATGACGGGCAGTATTTTATGGCACCCGATAATGGCCTCATCACAATGGCACTAGGCATCAACCCCGAAGCCTGGGTGGTACTGGAGCCGGAAAGGCAACATACTTTTGCCGACTGGCTGCACGCTGCAGGTCGCACCATTGCAGGCTTGCAGAACGCCTCACCAGCGGAAATGGGACTGGCACCTACAACGCTGAAAAAGGCAAAAACACTGCCCGCGCCGGTAATTGATGGCAGCACCATAGCTTGCGATGTGCTGCACATCGACTACTATGAAAATGTAGTACTCAATCTTACCCGCGATATGTTTATGAACACAGGTATGGGGCGTCAGTTTGTACTGAAGTTCATGATGGGTGAGGAGATCAATGAGCTGAGCCAGAACTATCAAGATGTACGCGAGGGACTGAAGCTTTGCAGGTTCAACAGCCATGGCTATCTGGAGATATGTATTAATCGCGGTAGAGCGGCCAGCCTTTTCGGACTACGACTGGGTAGCCGGCATAACGACATCAAAATTGTATTTGAATGATAGTACGTATTGTACAAATGACTTTTAGAGAAGATTGCGTAGACACATTCACCACCATGTTTGAGGAGCGTAAACAAACGATCAGAGGTTTCAGGGGCTGTACCCATTTAGAGTTGTGGCAGGATAGCAAACAGCCCAATGTGTTTTTTACGTACAGCCACTGGGCCTCAGAAGCCGATCTGGACCATTACCGTTTCTCAGAATTCTTCAAAGATACATGGGGAATCACCAAGGCGCTGTTTGCTGATAAGCCACAGGCGTGGAGCGTAGGCGTGAGGTCGGTGGGGTGAGTTGCTGATTCGGTGATTAGTTGAGTAGGTTATTGGTTGAGTAGTTTATTGGTTGAGCATTTTATTGGTCGTATAGTTTTAAGGCTGCGTGGACATGCAAAAAGCATGTGCATTTACTTTTTAACAATGCAACTAATCAACAGAGCAACAAATCAACCAGCCAACTGTTCAACGATCTTCTGCTGGCAATTCTTAAGTTGATCTGGAGTTAGCTTTAGTTTGGGGCGAGTAAAGTTGAGGTCATCAGCCGAGTCGATGGGTAGAAGATGCATGTGAGCATGAGGTACTTCAAGACCAATCACACTCATACCGCATCGGTCGCAGGGATACGCTTTTTCAATAGCCTTAGCTATAGGTTTTGCAAACACCAGCCACTCAGCAAGCAGCGTGTCTTCTACATCAAAAAACTTGTCGGTCTCTGTTTTAGGCACCACCAGCACATGCCCTTCCCTCATTGGAAAGATGTCCAGAAATGCGAAGAAATGTTCATTCTCTGCTATTTTGTAACAGGGTATCTCCCCGGCTATAATTTTAGAGAATATAGTAGGCATTAGTTGATGGCTATGTTGTCTATACGAAATTTGAGTGCGCCGCTCGGTGCCTGCACTTCAGCTATCTCACCAATTACTTTACCCAGCAGCCCTTTGCCTATCGGCGATGTAACGGATATCTTTCCCAGTTTAAGATCAGCCTCTTTTTCAGATACCAGTTGCCAGGATACCTGTTTTTTAGTACCCAGATTAGTAACGGTAACCTTACTCAATACGGATACTTTACTTATATCTATGTTCTTGGCATCAATCACTCTCGCCGACATTACTGCTGCCTGTAGCTGTGCAATTTTAGCTTCGTGATGGCCTTGTGCTTCCTTTGCTGCGTCGTATTCGGCATTTTCTTTAAGATCACCTTTTTCTCTCGCTTCGGCTATCTGCCGCGCAATCTCAGCACGTCCGGAGGTTTTTAACTTATTCAGTTCCTCCCTCATTTGCTCAAGCGTTTCTTTCGTCAGGTAGTTTAGATCAGACATTATAGCATTGTTTATAAACCTCAGAAAAAAAATACAACGCCTCTGAGTCTCAGAAGCGTTGTAATGCAAAAATACGAAAAAATAATTTATTAGCGATTCACGCGGAGGGAGATCATGTGAACTCCGTTAGCCGGACGATCTGTAGGCCTGTATGAATAGTCAAGTGCAAGCATCGGAGATTTAGCTCCGTTGATCCTGGTTTGAACTGTTGCACCAAATGAATAACCTTTAAACAAACTTGTTGTTGTAGAAGGATTGCCAATACCACTTTCGTAACGATAAGCTGCACGAAGCATAAACAAACTTCTGAAACCATATTCAAGTCCGCCACCAATGTAGTCGTTATTGAAAGAGTTTGAAGTAAAGTTTGCAAGAATTGACAGCCTGTGCATAGGCAAGCTTTCTTTTGAGCTCAGGTGATTTTCATCCAGGTACCAATCGTAAGATGCTCCGATATTGAGGTTGGTTGGCATCTCAAACTTATCAGACGGATAGTTTACGGTTACCGCAAAGGTTGGTGAACTCTGTGGCTGATCGGCACTGATCGCAAAACCAGAACCGGTATAGCGCATGTTTGTACCAATGTTACGCAGCGAAATACCAAAATGGAAATTGTCTCTCTTACCGGTTGCATACTGAATACCTCCGTCAAACGCAAGACCCAGGGCGCTGATGTTGTTGATCTGCTCAGACACATAGGTAGCAGATAAACCACCATTGATGTGAGTAGAGAACTGCTTGGCAAAACCCAGTGTGATGTTGAGGAACTGAGGATGGTAGGTACCATATCCTTCAGGGTTAAAATAATCGGTAGTTGGGATATCACCGAAACTCATAGAGAAGATGTTCAACCCTATTACGCCTACGTCGCCCAGTTTTTGTGTAATACCAATATCGTTGATATTGATACCCGTACCGCTCAGGTAAACGCCATGCGACAAACCAATTTCGGTTGTAGAGTCCTGTGCAAGACCGGCAATGTTATTTTTCATTGCTTCCAGGCCACCTACGGATGCAGTATTAATACCAAAAATGCCTGTTGATCGAGCCCAAGGATTGATCAGCATTTCTGGTGCACCTGCCTGTCCTGAACGATCTTTATTACCGGCTAATGCACTGAAAGACATTCCAATAGCGCAAATGGCAACTAATGTTTTTGTGGTAAATCTTTTCATAATATACAAAATGAACTTTTTATCATAATCGGGCCGGCTCAACACCGGCCCGTATTAATTAATACTATTAATATGTTGTTACGTCAATAGGCCTCATAGCACCAAACCATTTCAGCACCACTTCTCCAAGACCTTGTGCTTTCACATCCATCAGGTACATACCGCTTGCTATTGGCAGACCTGCGCTGTTCTTAATATCCCAATCCAAGTATGGTGAATTAGGATCGCTCTTAGTAAGTGTACGTATCAACGTACCATCAAGCGAGTAAATGTATACTGTAGCTTGCGGAGGCAGATTGATTATCTTCACCTTAGTATCAAACCTGTTAGCCTCATAACCAGAGTAACCATAGTATGGGTTAGGTGTTACAAAAATCCTGTCCAATACACGCTTTCTGTCAGAAGTATCGCTGAGCAAAATTGGCTCAAGACCATTAGTAGAGAATGTATAATAAGGATTAATTGATCTTCCTGTGTCTCCTGCAATCAGATTGGTAGTATCAGTTACAGCGTAGTACGGAGCATATGGACGGTTAACTCTGAACCTCAAACGTGTGGTTGTTGGGATCAAACCTTCCTGTAGTGTTGTCAGGTGCACAATTGGATTAACAAGTGGCACACCAACCCACTGCATATTTGCATAAGCCTGCTTCCATGTATTAATGGTTGTAGAAGGATTTGCTGCCACATACTTCATCGTGTTTACGAACTGACGACAACTATCGTAACGTGTATTTGTAACGTATACAGCGTGTTTACCACCAAAGAGAATCGTACCATCATAGAAGTTGAAGTATCCATTTCCTGGGTTCCAAATCATGTCACTACCATTTTCACCGGAAAGGTAGGAGTCCTCACCAAACACAATGTTCAGACGCTTTCCAGTATTCTGATCGATCGCATAACCAGGGAACCAAGACATACCACGATCTGTATCAACTTCTGAATACAACGGTGTTTTGCCATTCGGAGCTATAGACTTGTCTAATCCCCAGCTAGCATGATTTCTCAATAAGAATTTAGAGTACGGCTTTCCAATATAACCCTCAGCGAGCGCCGGATCTTCCTGCATTTCAATTACCGCACATCTTGTCCATTTAGATTTATCTGCAGTGAACACAACGTCAACATCATTGAGCAAAGCAAAGTTGGCTACAGTCTGAGTGCTGGGACTGTATGCGAACTCAAAACCACATTGGGTACCAGTACCAGCGTGACCACCAGCAAACGGCGCTACCAGATTATATGGTGCCCATGTACTCTTTGTTGGTGAGAAGTTACCTAACAATGTACCATAGTTACCGAATGAATCGAGCAGGTTATCGTTAAAGAAACATGGGTTTGTAGAAATCACAGGTGATTTAAAGTGTGTATTCTGCCCAGACCTGATCCAGTTTGCAAAACTACTATCTGCCTGATCCTGAACACCACCTAACCATGGTTTAGACTTATCGGTAAAAATAACTTCAGAAGTTATATACCCGTTTCCAGCTTTCTGATTCTTGCCCGGAGGCTGTACCTGATTTAACTTCACAGAAATACCATAATCTTCCAGTATCTGCTCATTAACGGTTGTTACATTCTGCTCACTGTAAATTGTAACTTCTTTATTGCCGTTTCTTATACCAGAAAGTCTCCATTTAGCCGAGCTATCAACACCCAGTGAAGCATTAGTAGTCTTGCCTAATATTTGTAAAACCCAGTCCATAGGTTGAACTTTTATAGGATCAACAACTTTTACCATTACCGGTCCTTGGTTCACTTTGTAAACAGCCTTTGCAACAGTATCATGCGCCAATATTGAAGCCTCAGTAGCGTCATCCAGTTCTATGTCGTTTCCTCCATTGCCTATACCTTCGATTCTTGTAATGCTAACTCCAGTTTCATAGTCAGAACCAAGTATAGTACCCATGTTTGTGTTTGTAGGATTAGGCATTGCAGCAACCACCTTAATTTCAGTACCACCGACACCATGTGCACTACCCAAATATGCAACATCCTGAGTTGACACAAAATTCAGCGGATCAAATCTTTCGAAATTATTGAAGGAGTAAGCGATAGCAACGAAATAGTAATTATGATAGTTTATAAACCTCTTATCATTAGTAGTTGCAAACTGATCATTAGTTAATGCAAAACTGTGCACAATTCCACTATCCTTACCTGAAACTTTAATTTGTGGTATACTTGTAGTATCACTTATGTTGATATTCTTTACATAATTCACAATCTGCGTTACCCCATCACGGATATCGCACTGGAAAACTTCATAGGCTTTTGTATTGTCCACCTCACCGGTAGCTGGATTGAATATTTCGGCAGAAGTTACCTGACTGTTTGCCAGCTGGAATACCCTGTAACCCTGGAAACGATAGAGAGAATCTGGCTTACCTGCAGCCTTAATTACCGGCTGGTGATACTGAAGAGAGTCATTATATTTCCCGTCAGAACGTCCATAGGCTTCACCAAAGTTGTTGCTGCCATAATCATTAACCATGTAAAACACCAGTTTTCTGTCTAATTCTCTGACAACCAATCTAGGAGCCTCAGGGCCTTCTACGGTTTTAAAATGGTTATCAAACAATGCCTGAGCCTGATCATCTATACTCCTAATCGTTTTAAAGTTAGTAGCACCGCAGCCACCTGCACCCTTAGCCCAAACGCAACCGAAAACGATATCATTTTGCGCACCCGGCAACAATTCAAACGGACCAGAAGAGAAGATAAACCTCCTATCGCCCGGATTATTGTTACATGCACACTCAGACCACTGTGAGTTGTCCCCTGGGTCGCCCCAGAAAACGAAATGTGATTCAGGACCAGCACCATATCCTTTTGATGTAGTACCTGCACCCACAAAGTCATAACTAAACCTCTGTCCTGAACGGATAGAACCAGTCATGTAGAAGTAAATCTGTATACCATTGGAAGGGTTACCGATAATACTGAAGTCATTATTGTAGTAAGTAAAGTTCGTCATACCCAGACGCTGAACAGTATCTTTACCATTAATAACTACTGGTTTCAAAGGTCCCTGGAAGAAATCGAGGCCAACCTGAGGCGGATTAAGCCCATAGCTATTCACCGGATGACCAGCATTTCCTCCGTCATCATTGGTAGCGTTGTACTGAATACCCAAGCCCCTGGTAGTATCACAACCAATATAATCATCAAGGTAATAACCCAGGTCACAATCATCCCACACAGCCAGATAAGTACTGTCTATAGTAAGTGCACCGCGATTGATAACACGATAATTACAAAAAGACGAGTTATTCAAGAAGTCCTGAGTTGCATATGCAAAGGCACTAGCCTGAACTTCTATACCCATTGAAGCGGTTAGAGACTGCTGTTTAACGTTGCCGGCATCGTTAAATACCCACCATATGTACTGGTCACCAGTAATAAATGGATATTCGCCCTGATCTGGCTGATAAATACCATCTAAGTTGAGATCTTTAAAAGGTGCATAAGTATTGTTAGGATTCAGGCTCAAATAAGAATTACCATCCTGTCCTTTAGCCTTACGGTTACCGGTTGCAGGCCATTCGTTGATCACTTTAAAATCTTCGCCTGAAACTGCAGCCGCACCACCAGTTTTATACAACTGAATAAACTGATTAATTGTAGACCTGTCTATTTTCCAGAACCTGTCCCAAAGGGCGCAAGTATCGGGATCGATCTTTCCAAGACTATTCAAAGCACCAGGCCAGTAGTCGTTACCGTCCTGACGATATGTTTGGGCAGCAACTTTTAATTGCCCTTGTTTATCATAGCCACCTATCCAGCAAGATGCAGCAAACTGAGAACTTTTACCCGAGTTTTTCGGTATTTCATATGCTGCATTCTGTGTGCCGATATTCCACCACATATCGCCACCTGTCATCAACCTAGCCCGAACGTTGTTAATATCCAGATCGATAGCTGCTGTTGCAGGCTGACAGCCACTGGCTGCAGTAGTCTTTAAACCTTCTCTGTGATGGGTACTGGCCACATTCTCTTTCGCGCTCAACTGTCCTGCGATACCCAAACCAAGCAGAGTGAAAGCAGCAACAAATTGTATTTTTTTTCTAAGTATCATAACTTTTGGAGTTATATTGTGTAATATAATTAAAAATTAAATTCTAGGGCAATACTCATAGTACGGGCATAGTTGTAATTGCCTGGGCTATTATTACTAATTCTATACATGTCGGAATAAGATTGAGGATTTACCTGCTGTGGAACAAACTGCTGACCATAAGATGAAGTCAAATAACCGTTGTCGTCTGGTCGGCCGGTGTAACCATATACGTCCAACACATCACGAGTGTTTAAAAGGTTGTTGACCTGCAATATTGCTTTGAGGAACAATGGACGTTTTGGTTTTACTCCGGCAGGTGCATCGCCTAGTTTCCTCATGTTCCTTAATGCGAAGTCTTTATCAATACGCATATCAACACCGTAATGCCATGCTTTGCGTGAGCCAGCCACACCACCGATCACGGTATTTCCCTGAGCATCAGTGTACCTTGTATACGGCTCACCGCTCCTTGCTTTTGCTATAAAATCCACCCCAGCTCTTTCGAAAACCCTTCTGCCAGCGATCATTGGACCTTCGCCACCACCATACCGATAATCAATGTTTGCAGCAATAGTGTGACGAGAATCGTAATCAAGCGCTGTTACATAACGCAAATTCGGGAGACCGGCTGAAACGAAACTTTGCAATAGGCCATTGGGGCTGATCTGTCCGCCACCGTTGCGGTTAGTAGAGCCAGGAGTAGAACCTGTACCTTCAGCAAACTGCAAGGTATACGATACCATCATACGCAAATGATTGGTAGCCCTTAGATCATATTTTATTGAAGTTCCCTTAGTTGTTGAGAAGTCACGATTTCCGTATGTATAATATGTACTTGGATAAGCATAAAGGTAAGGCACAACAGTGATCATGTCTTTGCGCTCTTTGTAAAACGCAGTAATTGTTAATGCGGAGTGGTCATTAAGTTTCTGCTGGAAACCTACTTCGTAATCGAAAGTCTTCTGAGACTTCAGATTCGGATTGTTTACGATCTGGTTAGCATTCTGCTGCAGAAAATAATAAACCGACGGATCAGCACGACTGTTACTTGTTGGTCTCTGTGTATAAATATCGTAGTGTGCATAGAAATCAGCCACATCAGATATTGGGAAAGAGAAAGCAATACGAGGTTGAAGAGTAACCTGAGGCGTGTAATCAGTAAACGAAGTATTAGGATTAAAGCTAGAATCAGTAATCTTTGGTGTACGGCTACCCTCTACCAGGTACGGCTGAGGATCGCGACCACCGGTGTACTGCTTTAAAACCGAAGGATCACTTACATATTTACCAGTAGGGTCGTACCAGGTACTACCGTTTCTATAACCAATAACAGTGGGGGTTGCGGATGAATTATCATCAACATACACTACATAATTTCCACCCATATTGGCAGGGTGACCACCCGGATTATAGGTTGTTCGTGCCGCACCCGATTCATTCACTGTTTTCTCAGCATACAATGAATAAGGATCTTTCAGTACTTTTTCGTTTGTAGAGAACCTATCAACGCGTACACCTACATTGAAATGAACGTCTTTATATGTAAACCTATCCTGTATGTAACCAGCGATATAGTTAGGACTGAATGCGCCAATCGGACGGGTATAATTGCCGTTTGCATCTTTTGCTGTCCAATAATCATTAAAGTTTACATTTCCCTGAGATTTACCAGTGTAGGTATATCCATAATAAGAAACATATGAGCGTCCACTATTTAACAACTCGTCAGCAGAGAACATATCCAATGAATATGTTGAAGGATCATAGGCATCAATATTAATATCCCTTGTCTGCCAATCAGCAGCGTTACCAAACAACTTCTTCCTCAGATTGTTATCAAAATTTGTAGAGCGGATATTGACGTTGTTATAATATATTGTATCTGTATTGGTAGGTGCGATATTAACCCTATTGCCATTCATATCAGTATAATATGAAGCGCCTTGAGGGTTTATTGGGTTGTTATTAGGAACGTATACATAATTATAGCTGTTACCATTCACTTTAAATATTGGGTGCGCCTTATCAAATTTCAAATTACCATTACTCACACTGCTTACCAATTGCCTCATCAAAGACCAAATAGAATTTGTGCCGCCACGATTGGGCTCACCAACAAACTGCTTTTCAATACGCTGCTGATAATACAGACCGAATTCGATAGCATGCTTGGTTTTACCTGCTAAAAGATCGAAAGATGCATCTACCTGAAGCGCGTACTGGTTAGAAACGAAATTATAGAAGAAAGTCTGAGTAGTACCCGGGCTTGTGAACATGCCGTAAGTAGAACCAGGTTCGTCTCCATTTATAAGTGCATTGTTTGCCTGAATAGTGCTCATGAAGCTAGGGTAGAAACCATTCAGAACGCGATAATATTGTGATGTGTAGTTAGCCAGATTTGGATTTCTTTCTGACCTCTCGAAAGTGATCTGAGTAGGTACACTTAAAGATAAAACCGTTGCTTTTTTCCCAGAAAGTGAATCGGGAGTGAGTGTTTGGTACAGATCTGTTCTTTTTTCTTCGAACTTACCTACATAAGCATATTCGAAAAAGCTCTCCTTGAATTTAGGATCATGCTGGCTTTGTGAAGTTCTCTGGTAATCTGCTTGCAGAGAATAGTAAGCATTTGAGATAATACTTTGCTTTCCAGAAGTATCGCCTGAATGACCGAATTTCTGAGTAAACCTCAGATAGGCACGACCTGAGAAAGTATTGAGTACCGGCGTAGCTTCCGGAGCAAACAGGTTACGTGCTCTGTTGTAAGCATCCTGTTGGGTGTAATCGAATGAACCACCACCTACTATATGTATATTGTCTGAGAATTGATAATCCAATTTTCCGTTCAAACGCTCTTCCACTAATAGAGCATGAGGTTTAACCTTCACTTGTTTGAAGTCACTTCTTGTCACATAATCTGAAGAGTAGTTGAACACAGGATTACCAGAGCTATTAGCCACAAGTGTCAATGGGTTCTTCTGTAACTCAGCAAGTTTTGCATCATTAGTAACATATGGTCTGTAGTAATCGGGATACCTGTCGTTATCATAATAGTAGTCACCGCTTAATGCAAAACCAAGAACAGGTTTTTTTGTTTTAACCCCGTCTTTGTTCATTACAGTTTTCTTAAGGAGCGGCCCTGCCACAGAGAAGGTAGCCAGATTATTGTTATAACCATCGATAGAATGCTGTAAACGAACGCTACCTGTCATTTTTTGTGAAACACCGCGCGAAGTTATATTTACGACGCCACCTGAGATATCACCATATTTTGCTGGTACACCAGAAGTGATAACTTCGATCTGATCAACAGAACCCTGAGCCATATCGATATTAGTAGTACCACGCACTACGACACCATCTACAATATATTGTGTGGTACCACTACGTGATCCGCCAATATTCAAATCGCCACCTCTTTTAGACTGGTAAACGTTAGAATTGGTACTCACCAGATCGGTAATCTGTGTAGTAGGAATTACAGCGATCTCTTCTTTTGTGAGAATTTGCGCCGACGGCTTATCCGGATCGACCAAAGGTTTTTTGTAGGCAATGATCGTAAAGGTTTTCATCTCCTTTGAATGACGCTGCATACTGAAATTCTGCGTGGTACGAGCACCAGGAGAAACTACCAACTTAGTAACCATGATAGAATCGTAACCAGCGTATAACACGAGCACGTCGTAGTAACCCGGATCAAGGGGTTTTACAAGGTAATTACCGTCGTAGTCGGTAACTACTCCCCCTTTTTGGATACCACCGGAAAATACCTGAATCGTGGCATTGATCATAGGTTCCTTCTTTTCATCTAAAACCCTGCCCGCAATTTCCTGAGCGAAAGCGGTGCCAGATACACCCAGAAAAACCAATAAAACCAGATAACGTATAATACTTGTCATAAACTGTGTTAATAAAATATTAGCAATGAGGGGTAAAGGTAAAAAAATCTGTTAAAATTCCACACTTAACATTTTTAATTTTCGAACCTTGGCTGACATAATTTTCAAACAAATGTGACCGAAATCTAAATTCACCCAAAACGCTTACAATAATATAGACGAAGAATGGGGTGAAAATCTTGGGTATTTTTGAAAATTTTTTTTGAAGAGATTAACATAACCCTGTTTCACTATTGGTATTTACCCGTAAGCTTATCAAAAATAACCTTGCTCATTTTGTATAATGCTTCGAAAGTATATCCCGCAATATGGGGGGTGACAATCAGATTTGGTTGGAGCAACTGTGCTTCTAAAAGCTTGCCAGTAAAGGGATCCAAGCCGCTGATAGGCTCAACTTCGAATACATCTAAACATGCTCCTTTAATTTTCCCTGATGCCAAACCGCCCAAAACGGTAGCAATGTTTACAACTTTTCCGCGAGACGTATTTATTAATATAAATTCGTTCTTCATGTTTTTTAGAAAATCATCGTTAAAATATTGCAATGTATCTTCTTGCAACGGAACATGAAAACTAATAATATTTGTTTCATCAAAAATCTCATCGATATGGGTGCATTTTTTTATATACGAAGGTATTTTTTCGGGAGCATACTTATCATATGCCATGATACCAACATCCATTCCGGACAATTTCTTTGCAAAAGCAGCTCCGGTGTGACCGTAACCAATAATACCAACAGTTTGCTTTTCGAGCTCACTACCCCTGTTTTCGTCCCGATGCCAAATTCCATTTATCATTTCGGTATGACTCCAGGCTATTTTGTGCAATAGTGTCAACAACATACCCAAAGCATGCTCTGCAACAGCATTACAATTCCCTTCTGGACTAGCAACAACTGTGATGTTTTTTTGCGCAGCATAATTAGTGTCGACGACCTCCATACCAGATCCCATTCTTCCGATCCATTTCAAGCAGGGAGCTGCATCCATCAATTCTTTGTTCAACTGAATACGAGTAGAAGTTATGACGCCAACGCAATCTGCTATTAAGGTAAAGGCTTCGGACTGTGTTATATTTTCGCGTACAACAAAGCTGCAACCCCGATCTGCAAGACCTTGCAGGAGTATAGGATGAACTGGTGCAGCAATGAGCACCTTACCTATGCATGGACCCGTAAGAATATCCCGGCTGTGCTGCATGATCTTAAATGAGAATTTTGAATAAGGGCAAATTTAATAAATCAATGCTTTGGGTTTATAAATCCAAGCCTGTTCATGCGTTGAGCGAGGTCATTGCTTTGTCGAGTGATACAAAATCCTCTACAGAAAGCTGTTCGGCTCGCTTATCCATAAGTGGTCCAGACAGTGCCTCGGGAGAGAGGGTGCTTTTTAAAGCATTGCGTAGTGTTTTTCTACGCTGATTAAAAGCTGCCTTCACCAAAATCTTAAACCTTCTTTTGTCAGTGATACCAAATGGATTATTTGTGTTTGTGAAACGCAGTACACCACTCTTCACTTTGGGTGGTGGAGTAAAGCAGTTTTCATGTACGTCCATCAAATATTCGACTTTAAAAAAAGCCTGCATGAGCACGCTTAAAATACCGTAATCTTTAGAACCCGGGCCAGATGCTATCCGCATTGCCACTTCTTTCTGAAACATGCCAATAACCTCGGTTACATGTGGCTCCCAGTCGAGCATTACGAACATAATAGGTGATGAAATGTTGTAGGGGAAATTGCCAATCACAGAGAATTTATCAGTAAAGGGCATCTCTGCTTTTAGTATGTCCTGCAAAATGATCCTCCCCTTTATTGCAGGATATGTCTTTTCAAGAAAATCCACCTTTTCCTTGTCTATTTCAATTGCTTTGTAGTTCACATCTTCAAGTGGCAACAAATACTTGGTCAGTGCGCCTCCGCCCGGCCCAACTTCCAGCAAATTCAACTGTGGCGAAAGAGTGAGCTCCCCGGCAATTTTGCGGCAAACATTTTCGTCGTGCAAAAAATGCTGGCCAAGGCTTTTTTTAAGCCTTCCATAAGAGTTACCCTGATTGCTGTTGCCGGCCATATAGATATTTTAATTGCAAGAATTACAAATTGTACTGCGGTATAAAAAGCCCGCTGTAAGACGGACAAAGTTAGCTGATTAGTTTTTGCAAGAGCGGGCTTTTTAAAATTGATTTACATTACCTTCGCACATTCATTTAAAGTTATCGCATGGAATTTAAAATACTGCAAAAAGGAGAAGCCAAACACCACATATATATAGTAGACGACGCTGCTAAACTCACCAAAGTGTCCGGCATCACTGATGCAGAAGCCGCATTTGTAAAAGGTATATTCGCAGAAGAGCAAACTACTGCCACTATCAACCAATATGGCCGCTTCATTTACATATACCTGCTGAAGAGTAAAAAAACGGAATGGCTGACAAGAGAAGCCTGCAGGAAATCGGGGGCTGAATTTCAGGCCATTTGCAATAAAAACAAGGCCAAAGAGGTGACCATCTCGAACCTAAGCGGAATGGGATTTGCAGGCATACAACTGGCAGAAGGTATAGCACTGGCTAACTACCAGTTTCTGAAATACCGCACAGACGCTGCTAAAATAACCCATGCGCTTCAAACAATTTCTTTTACAAAAGATTCAATAACCGTAAAAGAGTTGAGTCAACTCGGTGCTACCATCTCTGCTGTATATAAAGCACGTACACTAGTTAACGAGCCACTCAACTTCCTATCGGCACAGCAATTGGCGAAAGAAATAGCAGCACTAGGCAAAGAAGCAGGCTTTAAAGTAACTACACTAGGCAAGGCACAAATAGAGAAGGAGAAAATGGGTGGCCTACTGGCTGTAAATCTGGGAAGCCAACAACCTCCCACATTTACTGTGATGGAATACAAGCCTGGAAAAGCATTGAATAAAAAACCAATAGTTCTTGTCGGCAAGGGGGTTGTATATGATACCGGTGGAGTATCGTTGAAACCGACACTTAACTCAATGGACCGCATGAAAAGCGACATGAGCGGTGCTGCGCTGGTGAGTTGCACCATGTATGCAATAGCTAAACTGAAACTACCATTGCACGTAATAGCTCTGGTGCCAGCAACGGACAATCGTCCTGGAGAAAATGCGTATGTGCCCGGTGATATCATCAAAATGTACAGCGGTAAGACAGTAGAAGTTCTGAACACCGATGCTGAGGGAAGGATGCTTCTGGCAGATGCGCTACATTGGGCGAAGCGATACAAACCCGAACTGGTAGTTGATTTTGCTACGCTAACCGGAGCAGCATCGGCAGCTGTGGGTGAGCATGGAATAGTATGTATGGGTACAGCTGATGAAAAAACGAAACAGACATTCAGAGAAAGTGGTTTCGCACAATATGAGCGACTGGTAGAATACCCTCTGTGGGATGAATATGGCGACCAGATAAAATCGGATGTGGCTGACATAAAGAACGTAGGTGGTGCAAACGGAGGCGCAATTACTGCCGGAAAATTCCTGGAGCATTTTGTGGACTATCCGTGGATGCACTTTGACATTGCCGGAGTATCGTTTGCTACATCGAAAAAAGGATATCTGCCTGTAGGCGGCACTGGATACGGGATTAGAATGCTGCTGGATTTTCTGCTGCATTATGGTAAAGCTTAAATAAATAACGAACATGCAAGTAAATAATCAAAAGCCTGTTATAGGTATTACCACCGGAGACCTGAACGGAATAGGACTAGAGGTAATCATAAAAACATTTGCTGACAGCAGGATGCTGGATATTTGCACCCCAGTAATATTTGCATCTAATAAGGTGATCAACTATTACCGCAAGATAGTAACTGAGCATGCTATCAATTTTTCGAGTACGAAAGACATGACTAAGCTCAACCCCAAGCAGGTGAACATATTTAATTGCTGGGAGGAAGAAGTGCCAATACAACCCGGGGTTTTGACTGATGCCGCAGGCAAATATGCTGTACGATCACTGATGGTAGCAACACAATGCCTTAAAGACGGTGAGCTGGACGGTATAGTAACAGCACCGATACATAAAAGCAATACCAATCTTCCAGATTTTCCTTTTACCGGCCATACCCCATTTTTTAAAGAGAAGTTTGGTGCAAAAGAAGTAGTGATGATCCTTTTCAGTGACAATCTTAGAGTAGCTCTGGCAACGGAACACATTCCAATATCAAAAGTTGCATCTGCTATAACGAAAGACCTGATCGTATCTAAACTGGCTGTGCTTAAGGATTCACTGATAAGGGATTTTGGTATAGACAAGCCGAAGATAGCAGTGCTGGGACTAAACCCACATGCCGGAGATGAAGGGCAGATCGGCACGGAAGAACAGACAATAATAAAGCCTGCGATAGAGCAGGCAAAACAAAATAACACACTGGTATTCGGACCATATAGCGCTGACTCATTTTTTGCGAGAGGACATTATGCTGAGTTTGATGCGGTGCTGGCAATGTATCATGATCAGGGGCTGGTAGCTTTTAAGGCATTGGCAATGGGCGAAGGAGTGAACTATTCAGCCGGATTAAGTGTGATCAGGACATCACCGGATCATGGCACAGCATTTGATATTGCGGGGAAAAATCTGGCAGAACCAGATTCTTTTCGCGAAGCGATATTCCGTTGTATCGACCTGTACAATCAACGAAATGGATACGCAGCTAACACAGCAAATCCACTGAGACGAGGACGAGTAGAAAAAGAAAGGGAGGTTAAAGACGAAAATGTTACCGCCTAAAAGATAAAAAACAGAGAAGTTCAAAAGCTTCTCTCTTTTTTTTTGAGTAAGCCTAAAATAAAACCGGCTGTTCAGCAACTGAACAGCCGGTTTTATATTTTGTATGGAACGAACCTGTAAATGAGGCTAGTTAGAGGCCTTCACTAATTTCTCAGTCTTCACAAGAGTTCCAACAGTATTGTACAATTTAACGAGGTAAATGCCATCAGCAATACCGCTAATGCTTACATCTTTCGCCTCTGGCATATCTATCACTATTCTTCCGTCCAGGCTTGTAATAACAGCACGAACAACGTTCTCTGATTCGATGTGAATCATGTTCTGAGCTGGGTTCGGGAATATTCTGATATCACCACTAATTGTGATGTCCACCAATCCATTGGTAGCTGTAGGCTCTGGTGGTCCGGGAGTGATGTGTGTGACCACATATGCCGGAGACACTGACTGACAACCATGAATATCTGTAACGATAACAGTATAGCTACCTAGGCCTGTATTACGACATCTGAATGAAGTAGCACCAGGTATCACAACAGAGTTCTTGTACCATTGGTAAGAAACGAAAGTGCTGGTACTCAAGTAAACACCATCGAAAGAAACCAGAGGATTTGGTAAAGGCCACTCGGTAACGGATGTGCTGGCACTGAATATACTACATGTAGACAGTGTACCAACTGTGATCATCACTGAGTACAATCCGGTATGTCGAGCCACATAGGTAGCTGTAGTAGCACCCACTATTGCCACACCGTTCTTAAACCACTGGTAGGCTATCGGACCGGCACCAGCAACAACAATGGCTGAAAGTGAAACACTGCCACCCCAGCAGAAGGAAGTAGCTGAAAGGGGTGAAACAAGTGGTGCCGAAACAGCAGTTACATTCTTAGCAATAGACATTGCTGTACAACCACCTACAATAGAGGTTACCTTGACCTTGTAACTACCGGTTGTAGTAGCAGTGTAAGTAACATTTGTTGCCCCAGGAATTACAACACCTGCCTTGTACCACTGGTAGGTATAAGCACCCGCTGGAGCAGCTAGTATCACGTTTCCACCTGTACAGAACACGGTATCTCCGGCAGCTACGATAGTAGCAGGTGGCGCCGGATTGACAGTAACTGTAACCGGTGCCGATGTAGTGCCGCAACCAGAGTTAGAGACCAACAAAGTATACGTTCCTGCCAACGTGGCAACGTGAGTAATATTAGTTGCACCTGCGATAGGAAGACCTCCCAATTTCCATTGGTAAGTTAGCCCTGTTCCAGGGTTACCCGTAAGTGTAACGCTGCCACCAGCACAGAATGATAATGACCCGGTAACGGTAATTGTAGATGGAGGAGAAGAAAGAAGTGTGACTGTAGATGTTGGAGAAATACTCCAGCAACCAAATACGTTAGTCACCTTAACTGTATAAGTACCCGAAAGAGTAGGTGTATAAGTTGCGCCAACCGCACCTACTATCGGCACCCCACCAAACAGCCACTGGTAAGTGATACCGGCTCCTGTAGGTGTAGCGTTCAAAGTAGGCATTGAACTTGCACATGTAACCAGAGTTGTAGGTGAAATACCTGCAATAACCGGATTAACAGTAACTGGCTGATTAGACGAAGTAGCCGAGCAAGGCCCCAGCGTAACTACTACAAAATAGTTACCTGCAACACCAGTTACATAACTAGATGAAGTTGCACCTGCAATTACACCCGGGTTACGCCAAACGTAAGTATAACCGACACCTGTAGTGGCAGTAAGTGCCACTACATTGCCCGGACAAAGGTCCGTAGGGCCAAGTGGTGTAATAGCTGCAATTGGTGTTGGGTTAACGGTGATCACTTTTGAAATTGCACAACCTCCATTATTAAATGTAACTGTAACCGTACCTGTACTCACAGGAGTTACAATTGTAGTAGTAGATGGACCTGCACCAACGGTAGCAACAGTTGTGGGTGAGCTAGACCAAGTTCCAACTGCAGGAGCTTCCGAAAGTGTAATTGTTGAACCCATACAAGCGCTTGATGGACCAGTTATTGCAGTTGAGAATGCAGTAACGGTCACGACTACAAATCGTGAACATCCACTACCATTTGTATATCTGATAGTATCAGTACCTGGGCCAACACCGGCAACGACAGTAGTAGTTCCAGTGGTAGGTGAAATAGTACCCACAGCAGTGTTGGCGGAAGACCATGTTCCACCTGGAGTTGTTTCGGTTAACGTTAGCGTTTGTCCCTGACAAATATTAAGTGTAGTGAAAGTAATAGGATTTGGTGACGCGACTACCACCATTGGTTTTCTTACGGCACAACCTGTAGGCAATGTATAAATGAGTGTATCATTGCCGGGAGTAACGCCAGTTACAATACCAGTACCTATAACGACTGTTGCATTAGGATTAGTAAACGTCCAGTTACCACCACCAGGAGAAGATGTTTCTGCTACCTGACTGCCGACACAAACAGTGTTAGGACCTGAAATACTTGTTGGGTTTGGATTTACATTTAAAGTCGTGCATCTGAAACAACCAGGCGCAGCGACAAAAGTATAGCATACAGTTGCCGTACCTGGCCCAACGGCCGTAACATCCCCTGTTCCCGCAGTTATTGTAGCTACCGTAGATGGCGTACATGACCATGTACCGGCACCACCGCCCGATGTAAGTGTGAATGTGGCTGCACCCGTACAAACATTTAACGGGCCTGTAATTACAGACGGCTTACCAACAATTGTCATGTTATATGTCTGATAACAACCGGAACCAATTGTATATGTGAAGGTAACTACACCACCACCTACACCAACAACCATACCGGTAGTAGAGCCGATTGTAGCAACAGCTGTAAGGCTACTGGACCAAACACCGCCAGTAACGGCATCAGTCAAGTAAGTAGTATCACCTTCACACATTGCGGTAAGTGTACCAACAATTGTATCCGGCAAAGGCATAACTGTGTCTACAAAACTCTGGAAACAACCTGTAGGCATCCTGTAAAACAAAGTATCTGTACCAACAGTTGCCCCAGTAACTGCCACAGAAGTACCAGCGGGAACAATAGTTACAGAACCCGTACCAGGTACAGCAGTCCAAGTACCGCCACCAACAGCACAAACGTTTGTAACAGTTTGTCCGACACAAACCTGAGTTGGACCGGTTATTGGGGGTGGAGTTGTATTTACTGTAACAATAAGCGATCTGGCGCAACCTGTGCCAGGTAATGTATAAACGATATTGGTAGTACCTGCAGCAACTGCGCAGAAATCGGTGGCAGAGCCAACTGCACCTACAGAAGGTGTACCACTAGTCCAGGTACCACCCGCTGGGCCGGTCAAAACAGCAACGCAATTACCAGTACATACCGGATTGGTCATCTTGATCGTATCAGGACGTGGATTTACTGTAACAGTTCTCGTTACACTACAACTCGTACTTGTTGCGGTAAAAGTAACAGTAGCAACACCACCGGTTCCAATAATACCCATGCCTCTTAAAGTAGTACTTGTACCCGGACCAGGAGTAACAGTGGCAACGGTAGTAGGCGCAACAGACCAAGACCCTGAAACACCATCAGTGAGGGTTATAGTTGACCCCTCACAAACAACTGACGGACCGCCAATTGCGGCAGGCAGACAATTGGTAGATATTGTTCTTGTACGAGAGCAAGTTGTTGGCAATGTGTAAGTAATGATAGTACTGCCCGGACAAGTGACAGGAGTTACAACACCATCAGATGAGCCGATGGTAGCCACACCGGGTGTACCGCTCGTCCATGTACCACCGCCTGGTGTTGATGTAAGTGTAATGTTTGAACCCATACATACCGTACCGGAACCTGAAGGCACAGTAGGATTTGGGTTGACCGAAAAAGATACGGTAGCCGCACAAACACCAATCATGTAGCTAATCGTACTAATGCCAGCAGAAACACCACATACAAGACCACCCGTTGTAATGGTAGCAGTACCAGTAGACGTACTTGACCATGTGCCGCCCGGGTCTGGATCGGTGAGTGTAACACACGATCCTTCGCAAACGGCTGGTGTACCTACAATAGCTGAAGGTCTTGGGTTTACAACCAGACTTCTTACAGTAGCACATCCGGTAATTGTAAACGTATAAGAAATGTCAACCGATCCGGCCGAAACACCAACAATGACGCCCGTAGACGAACCAATTGTAGCAATCGCAGTGTTGGCACTAGACCATGTGCCTCCGGGATCAGTGTCAATAAATGCTATAGAAGATCCTTCACATACAAAGAAAGGTCCAGAAATAGGAGCAGGAACAGGATTGACTGTTAACTGTGTTGTTGCACGGCAGCCAGGGATACCAGCAATTACTTCGTAACTTATTGTAACAACGCCTGCGCCAACACCAGTAACCAAGCCAGTAAAAGTGTCAATAGTAGCTTTTGAAAGATCTCCACTAAACCACCTGCCACCTGGAGCTGCATCTGATAAAGTAGTAGAGCTACCAACACACAAATTATCTGCACCACTAATAGTGCCAGCTACACAGTATACTGAAACAGTAACTAAACCATTGCCTGTTCTGCAACCGCGAGTTTCACTCACCAACGAAACTCCGGGGGCACCGAAGTAATCGGCACCACCGCCACCACCGCTGAACTGACCACCGCCGCCGCCATAAAAACCACCGCCACCGCCGCCGCCGGCAGAAGTAATACCACCTGCACCACCATCAGTAATTGTACCATCACTGCCCGGTGAACCAACACAAGAAGGACAAATACCGCCAAAACCACCAAAAGCCCCTGAAGTACCGCCGCCACCGCCGGTAGTAGCACCACAACCCACACCATCTTCACCTGTAGTGCCACCAATGTTCGCACCACCATTTCCACCACGATCCAAATCACCGCCACACTGCAAACCAGCGCCGCCACCGCCGCCAGCAACAACTAATCTGTCGCCTGGTGCGAAAGGGAACAACCTCACATCGGAAGCACCACCACCACCACCACCTGAATAAGTGGCAACGCCGTAACTACCGTCACCGCCACCGTTGTAGCCACCAGCACCTCCTGCTGTAGCCGTACCATTTTGACCACGACCACCAACATTTATCTGAAGCACTTGGCCCGGCGTAACTGCTATGATTGCACGAACGCAACCACCTCTACCAGCTACGTCTGGAAAATCGGGCTCATCAGAATTAAGACCGCCTTCAGCACCCTGCACCAAAACTGAGATTGCCGATACGCCCGCCGGCACAGTGTAAGTTTGCGGGCCACCGGTGTACGAAAATGAAACAGTTTGAGCAACTGAGCTAAAGTGAACGCCCAGTAATAGGATCAACAGCACTTTTAGGGAATTGTACATTTTTCTCATTTTATCTTTTTTAAAAAAGGGGCAACCAAATATTATTTCTATCAAACTAATTTTATAAATCGATTCAAATAGTTGAACAGCATACAATAGCAAAAAGAAAGAAACATCTTGTTTTTTGAACAAGGCGTTGTCTTTTTTCTGCAATCAGTTCTAAAGGTAGTAATAATTTTTATGATTTCCTTAGGCCGGAAATCAAATTTAATAAAATTAAATGCGCAGGCATTCCGATAGTAAAATCAACAAGTGAAGTTGATTAATTATCAGTTAAATAATTTAAATATCTCGGAGAAAATAATTGTTGAGGTCTGGTGCAACAGAGCAACACGATTATAAAATAAAAACTACCTAAGACTTTGCCCAAAATAGCTGCAATCGTAAGAAGTGGTGTCGTGAACTACGTGGTAACGAAGCCAGAGACTATCGTTGCTAAGTTTGCCCCAGCCATAATAAGTTGTACTATTATTAGCCCCTTGAAAAGTAAATGAATCGGTAGACTGGATTGTGCAGATAGCACTGTCTTCCATATTATTTATGAAGTTTTTCATAGTCATTTCCAACGAGTCGTGTAAAACTGCAAGTAAATGTATCTGGTAAGGAGTATAGTGCATGCTTGATGGATCTGCACCACAAGTATCGCCACCACGATAGGTAAAAATAAACTTATCTCTGGAGAGAGATTCGCACCGTGGACCTTCGAACCCTACAGGGCACACGCAATTACCGCCGTCACACACTCCCTTATTAAGGCAAAGAACATTATGGCACTTGTTCTTATTACAAGCAGAATACAACACAACAGACAAAACTGCAACAGCTAGTGATACAGCAAAGAGTATGGCACGGTTTTGTTTCATAAAAGAAATTTGGAACTGCTAAAATATCAAATGTTTTATCAAAGATAACTTTCGGAACGATTAATTTTTTTTATGCCGTAAATATCTATATGATTACATGCCAATCAAATAAAATTTGCGCCATTTTCTATAACAAAATTAAGAGGGAATATTAACTGTTGGTTACAAAAATAAAAGTCTGAAACGAAATAGAACTTAGAATAACTCAAGGTAATAAGCCAGTCACAAAAAAATAGCCCCGGAAGTCCGGGGCTTGTAGTTTTCACGGTGTCAGGGAAATATCTTATATAAAGTATACCTTTAAGATTTTCTCTTTTCCGAAAACAAAGTTAGGGAAAAGTAGGTTTCAAAAAACATTTTTTTTATTAAGTTTCCTTAATTTTCAATAAATCATAATAAGATAACAAACGACGAACATACTATATCTTCGCATTTTACGTTTAAGAGCTACAACAAAACAATTCATGCGCAGGGTTTCCTTTCTGATCACTTTTATTGTACTCCTAACTTTCAGTTCCAGAGCCCAGCGTACGATCTTAAACATGGCGGATCATGACGATAAACACTACTATTTCGGTCTCACGTTTGGTCTGAATTTTTCGGTTTACCAAATCAATTACACTAATTCGTTTTCTAATACTGATACCTTTAAAAGAATCCAGCCACACTGGCAGCCGGGATTCAATCTGGGGCTGCTGGGCAATTTGAAACTAACCAATTTCATAGACCTGCGTTTCGTTCCTTCGCTGGCATTCGCAGAAAAAAATATTGTTTATCAATACGGCATTCCCGCTGACAGTACGCTGAAGAAAAACATTGAGTCTATCTACATGCACCTGCCATTGCAGCTGAAATTCAAGAGCGACCGTATCAAGAATTTCAGGTTCTATGCTATTGCAGGAGTAAAATTCGACTATGATATGGCAGCCAACGCCAGATCGCGCAGGTCGGATGAATTCCTGAAGGTAAGTCCGATGGACTTTGGGTATGAAATTGGCGTAGGATTTGAGTTTTTCAATCCGAATTTCATATTCTCTCCAGAGATCAAGCTGAGCCAAGGGCTGATGAACCAGTTGTACAAAGACGCCAAACTGCCGCTGAGCAACGCCATCGAAACCCTTTACACCAGGATGATCGTTATCTCCATCCATCTGGAAGGGTAATTAAGAAGCAAAAGATCAGATCACATTTCGTCAGGCTGCCGCCAGATTAAAAAGTGGCTTAACTTTGCGCCTGTTTTTACACAACAGGGATCAGTCTGTAAGTTTACAGTTTTCCCTCTCAACTTATACTATTCATGAAAGAAGCATTCATTGTCGACGGCATCAGAACTCCAATTGGAAATTTCAGAGGATCTCTATCAGGTATACGGGCAGATGATCTGGCTGCGGTGGTAATGCGCAAGCTAGTAGAGCGAAACCCATCTATTCCGGCAGAAGTGATCGATGACGTTATCTTCGGCACATCGAATCAGGCAGGTGATGATAACCGGAATGTAGCGAGGATGTCGCTGTTGCTGGCAGGTATTCCGTATACCGTGCCGGGCGAAACGATCAACAGGCTTTGCGCATCGGGCATGAGTGCGGTGATCAATGCTGCCCGTGCGATAAAAGCAGGCGACGGCGATGTATTTATGGCCGGAGGTATGGAACACATGACCAGAGGACCATGGGTGATATCCAAAACATCTCAGCCTTTCGGGCAGGATGCACAGATGTTTGACTCGAGTTTCGGATGGCGTTTCATCAATCCGAAAATGCATGAACTCTATGGAACGGATGCAATGGGCGTGACTGCTGAAAACCTTGCTGAGATGTACAACATTAGTCGTGAAGATCAGGACTTGTTTGCTTACAACTCGCAGATGAAAGCTGCAGCAGCACAACAATCGGGCAGACTGGCAGAAGAGATAACGGCGGTAGAGATACCAAACAAAAAAGGTGACCCAACCATAGTATCAAAAGACGAATTTTTGAAACCAACTACAACCGTAGAGAAGTTAGGGCAACTGAAACCGTCTTTCAAGAAAACCGGAACTGTAACCGCCGGCAACGCATCGGGGCTGAATGATGGCGCATCGGCTCTTTATATTTTGTCGGGCGAAGCAGTAAATCAATACGGCGCCAGCCCGAAAGCACGAATAGTTAGCTCAGCCGTAGCTGGTGTAGAGCCGAGGATCATGGGTATAGGTCCGGTACCTGCAACCCAAAAGGCACTTACCAAAGCCGGATTGACAATGAATGATATAGACATAATAGAGCTGAATGAGGCGTTTGCAGCACAAAGCCTTGCATGTATCAGGCAGCTTGGACTTGCCGACAACGATCCGAGAATAAACCCAAATGGCGGGGCGATAGCATTAGGGCATCCGTTAGGTATGAGCGGCTCACGTATCATTTATTCAGCCGCAATGGAACTGCAAAAAACACAGAAACGCTACGCACTTGCCACCATGTGTATCGGCCTTGGACAAGGTTATGCGGTGATCATTGAAAGGTGTTAGAAAAACTTATGGTTTATTGCTTTGCAAACAGTTGCAGTAAGGCATTGTAAACTGCGTTGTGCAGAATGGCGAGGTGGTTTTCATTCGGAATGTACACTCTGAACATAACGGGCTTTCCTGAAAATATGCTGGCTATAAAAACAACTACTCAAGCAGATAAGCATCGCTTTCGGGCAGCAGATTCAGGTCAACATCCATACCGGCAATCCCTTCTATAGATCCTCTGATATGGGCTGCGTTCAGCAGAACTTTTTCGAGTTCTTTTTCACGTGCTTTCCACAGCTTCTCCATTTGATCCCGCTCCCGCTGAATGGATATTTTCATGCGCATAAAGCCTTCCCGTATAGCCTTCCACTGCTCAGAAAATTCGGTGCTGATCAGGTAATTGTACAACAATGTCATTTTATCGCCTTTGTTCTCCTGGCTTTTGGTAGCATTGTACACCTTGATCACCAGCTCACGTAGTACATGGACGAGCGCACGCACTTCCGCAAAGCTGCAGATCCATATCCCGTCTTTTTCGCCGAAAGCAGGCATATCTTTTGGCATTGCCTGTGTGACTATCACCGCCACATCTGCACCCAATACACGCATATCTGCTTTCAGCTTATCAATCCATTCTGTGCTGAAGTCTTTGGTACGTTTGCTTTCGAAAATGATCTTGCCACATTCCTGGCCAAAACTGTTGCGAACGATCTGTATACAATCTGCACCTTTTATCCCCTTCCCTACTTCCTGCACAAGATCGAAGGGAAATGACTCACGTAATAGCTGCTCCAAAATCAATTCCTGCACCTCGCCCTGCAACTGCATAGACCCCTGTTCTATCTTGCGCTTCATTTCCTCCACATTTTTGCGTTGGTCGTCCAGTTGCTTCTGTAGCTCCATCACTTTCATCTGGTGCTCGGTTTCCTTCAGTTTATTCTTGTCGTCCTCCTCTTTTTTGATGATGTCCGACAGTTTGGCGCGCTCTTCCAGCAGCTTGCGCTGTATCTCCAGATCTATCTCCTGCGATTTAGTGATCAGTTCCTGCTCCATTCTGAGAAAGCGCAATTCCTTCTCATTGGCTTCTTTAAGTTTGGATTCATTCGTCCTATTGGCATCCTCCAGCATCCGGAGTTTGTTTTCGTACTCTGCGCCTACTTTGCTGGTCAATTCTAAAAGAAGTTGGCCCTCAATAGCCTTCTTTTCTTCGGCATATTTCTTTGCAGCTGCATCTTTCTCTTCCTGCCACTGCTGCTCTTTCTGACGCAGCTGCTCGTCTTTCTGCTTGGTAAGATCGGCCCACTTCTGGTTAAATTCCTTCCTTACCCTATCCTCTACCGACTGAGCGATGGCGGCTTCGGGTTCAAACTGATTCTTGCAATTGGGGCAAATTATTAAAGTAGACATAAGTACCAATATTCTATTTTTGGAAGGTACGAAGTTCTTACTTTATTTAAGATTCCGGTTAAATACGGCAATTTTATAAGAAGTATACGAAAAGACGCTGGAATGAGCTTTGTGGAAGAGCAAAGCTTTCACCTCGATATGCACACTTCATATTTTTGACGTATTTTTCGCAATCAGATGCGGCTCAGATTATTGTTTTTTATTTTCAGCTTTGCTTTACAGTTCACCTTGCTTGCCCAAACGGCTACCAAGGCGAACCGGTATTTTAATGAAGCACTTGCGCTGAAGGCTAAGAAACAAACAGAAAAAGCGTGCGCCCAAATGGAACTGGCTGTGCAGGGCGACCCTACTGACCCAGATGGCTACAGTCTGCTGGGGCAATGGTATTACGAGGCACACAAATTCAAAGAGGCGGTAGATGTTTTCCGCAGAGCTACAGCCAGGTGCCAAAACGGAGCGATGCGGTTTTCGAAACCACTAGCCAAGAGTTTACTTGCTGCCGGACTTGCAGAAAGTGCCAGCATGACCATCAGTAACTACGCAACTATTAAAGACAGTGCCGAGTGGAACAGAATGCGGATACAGGCCGACTTTATTAAAGCTAACATTCCTGATCAGGCACCCGAATTTCCGGTTAGCCTGGGTATGCGCATCAACAGCCGTGACCCAGAGTTGTTTCCTACCATGGCGGTCGACAGTCAGCATCTGTATTTTACACGCAGGGTGAATAACATGGATGAAGAATTCTTCAAAGCTGATTATGACTCGTGCGGTGGATGGCTGTATGCCCGCAATATGGGCGTGCCACCAAATTCTCCTAACCAGGAATCTTCCATGTCTATATCAGCGGATGGGCACTATATGTTCTTTACAAGGTGTGAGAACCGCAGTGAGAACGGATGGGCAGAGGGTGGCTGCGATATGTATATGGCATACAGGGTGGCGAACGACAGTCCGTGGACGATAGCACAGCCATTTGGCGGCACAATCAATACACCGGCATACGAGGGGATGCCCTCACCCTCGCCAGACTGCAGGGAACTTTACTTTGTAAGTGACCGCCGGGGTGGGTTTGGTGGCTATGATATCTGGATATCGAGGTTTGCGAATGGCTTGTGGCAGTTGCCAGTAAATGCGGGCCCCGGTATTAACACAAAAGGGAACGAGACATGCCCATACATGTATGCCGACAATGAGACGCTGTACTTTACCAGCGATGGCTGGATAGGGATGGGCGGTACAGATATATTTGTAAGCCACAAGATCAACGACAGCAACTATACCAAGGCAAGCAACCTAGGTTACCCTATCAACACAGGATTTGATGAGCAAAGCGAATGCGTGAATCTGGACGGCAATAAACTCTACTTCAGCTCTGACAGGAACGGCCCTGCAGGCAATTTTGATATTTTCGAGGCAACGCTGAAATCGGGACAGGTGAAACCAACACCCGTTACTTACATACATGGTGTTGTGTACGACAGTATCAATAAGCTGAGGCTCAACTATGCCACCATGTTTGTATGCAATGCAGCAAGAGGAGACACTTTGTATCAGCTGCAGAGCAATCGTGGTGATGCTAGCTACATCATAACTCTGCATTATGGCGACACCTACGTGATCCATACAAACCGCATAGGATACAACGAAGTGCATGACACCATCGCATTCGACAAACAATATTTGCAAAAGCCAATGCTGCACAATGTAGCTATGCTGCCATCTGATTACGTAAAGCCTATTAACGACAGTATGTTGCTCACCGTTCATTTTGATGTAAACAGAGTAGAACTGTCGGATTCGGATAAAGCCGCGCTGTCATCTGCAATACTGCCATGGATCGGTGAGAAAAATTTCATGCTGTTTGTGAATGCTTATACCGATAACACCGGAACACCGATGATCAATGAATCCCTTTCGTTTAAAAGGGCAAGTCAGGTGGCTAGTTTTATACAGTCGCTTGGTGTAGACGAAACAATGGTGCAGCCTAAAGGACTAGGGGAAGCCCACATGATAGCCACCAACGAAACCCCGGAAGGACAAAGGATGAACCGCAGGGTGGAGGTGATCATCAGGCGCTGAGTTACTAGTCTGGTCTGACTAACTTGACCCAAAGAAAATAATAAGCATACCGGGTTGCGTTACGCTAGTTAGTGTGGTTCCAGATAAAGACTCCTGGAACTAACAAACCAGTAACGTCGATAATTTTTTGATCTGAATATTTAAAAATCATTTAGTACAATGCTGAGATTATTATACGCCTGTCTGATTCTCGCTAACGCTTCATTTGCACAGAACGAGCAGTTGATAAAATATGTAAATCCACTGGTAGGAACAGACAGGATGGGTCATACTTATCCCGGAGCAACAGTACCGTTCGGATCGGTGCAGCTGAGCCCTGAAACCGATACCCTACCTTATGAAGTAGACGGGCATTATAACAAGGATGTGTATAAATACTGCGCGGGCTACCAGTTTCAGGATAAGACAATTGTTGGATTTAGTCATACCCATTTCAGCGGCACAGGTCATTCAGATCTGGGTGACTTTCTGATCATGGCTGCCACGGGTAAGCTGTTGATGAACCCCGGCACCGCTGACCATCCGGAAAACGGCTTCAGATCGGGATTCTCTCATGCCAATGAAACGGCCGAGCCTGATTATTATAAAGTAAAACTGGACAAGTATAACATAACAGCTGAACTAACTGCAACGACCAGGGTTGGGTTTCATCAGTACACCTTTGGCAAGTCAGATAATGCGCATATTATACTTGATGCGGTATACGGTATCTACAATTATCCCGACAAGAATGTATGGACGTTTATACGGGTAGAGAACGACACCCTGATAACCGGGTACAGGCAGACGAATGGCTGGGGGCGCACACGTACAGTGTATTTCGCTATGACTTTTTCGAAGCCGTTCAAATCTTACGGATGGCAAAACAGCAGTAAGGAAGAGGTATACAGAGGCTTCTGGCGCAAGTTTGATCAGGAAAATAATTTTCCGGAAATAGCTGGTACACAGATAAGAGCACTCTTTGATTTTAATACAACAGATGGCGGACAGGTAAAAATAAAATTTGCAGTATCGCCTGTAAGCACTACCAATGCGCTGGAGAACTTAAGGACGGAAATACCGGGATGGGATTTCAACCAGGTGAAGAAACAAGGACAGGATGCATGGGAAAAAGAACTGCAAAAAATGGTGATCACAGGCGATGAGGAAACGAAGCAGAACTTTTATACATCGGTATACCATACCTACATTAATCCAACTCTATACATGGATGTGAATGGTGAATATAAAGGTCTGGATCAGAATACTCATAAAGCAGCGGGGTTCAACAATTACACTACTTTCTCGCTTTGGGATACATACAGGGCACTGCATCCGTTGTTCGACATTATACAGCCTCAGCGCAATGCCGATATGATCAACTCAATGCTGGCACATTACGACCAAAGCGTACACCATATGCTGCCGGTATGGAGCAACAGTGCAAATGAGAATTGGTGCATGATCGGGTACCACTCGGTTTCTGTTATTGCTGATGCATTTGTAAAAGGCGTGAAGGGATTCGATGCCGAAAAAGCACTGAAGGCCTGCATTGCCACTTCAAACCATAGATCGTTTGACGGCGTAGGCTACTACCTGCAAATGGGTTATGTACCAGAAGACAAGAACAGCTCATCTGTATCGAAAACACTTGAGTATGCTTATGACGATTGGTGCATAGCGCAGATGGCGAAGAAAATGGGTAAGGCAAGTATCTATGATGAGTACATGAAACGCTCGGCGAACTATAAAAATGTGTTTGACGCAGGCACCGGTTTTATGCGCCCCAGAATGAGTGACGGCAGTTTTAAAAAGAAATTTGATGTGCTCAATACTGATGAACCCGGATTTATAGAAGGTAATACCTGGAACTACAGCCTGTATGTGCCACATGCACCGGATGAACTGATACAAATGATGGGCGGCAAAAAAAGGTTTACCCGCCACCTTGATTCTCTGTTTACGATGCAGTTGCCCGACAGCTTTTTTGCGAAAACTGAGGACATAACCAGAGACGGAATCATTGGCAACTATGTGCATGGCAATGAACCATCGCACCACATTGCTTATCTGTACAACTGGGCGGAAATGGAATGGAAGACACAGGAGCGGGTGCGCATGATCATGAGGAAAATGTACCACCCAACACCCGACGGGCTAAGTGGCAATGACGACTGCGGGCAAATGAGCGCATGGTATATTTTCAGTGCGCTGGGGTTCTACCCCGTTGCACCTGGCTCTGATGAGTATGCTTTGGGTAGTCCGGCAGTTGCGTCTGCGGTGCTGCACCTGGAGAATGGAAAAACACTGAAGATCATTGCCAACAACCAGAGCGATAAAAACGTGTATGTGCAGCGCGTAACCATAAATGGTAAAGCACTGGGACGCAATTTTATAACCCACCAGGAAATAATGAACGGAGGAGAGATCGTGTTTGACATGAGTGGTAAACACTAAGCCTCTACCCTATCTTCTCGCACCAACAGGCGTGGCCGCCGGCTTTGGCAACGCTTTTCTGGGTAGTTTCTCATCACGCATCGCAGTGTGGTATACAAACGATGCCATGATGATAGATGCCTGCATCAAATCATTAGGGCTGGCACGATCATAGGAATCCATGTTGGTGTGGTGTGTGCGGGTGCCATACTCAAGCCCATCCTGTATGAACTGGAAACCGGGTATACCAACTTCGTCGAATGAGATATGATCGGTAGAGCCGGTATTACGGTAAGTTACGGTACCGGCACCGAGATCATCAAATGGCTCGAGCCACGATTGAAAAATGGGTTTCAGTTCGTCGTTACCCTGCAGGTATATACCCCTGATCTTGCCACCTCCATTATCCAGATTGTAGTAGGCACTCACTTTCGACTGATCCGGTTTCAATTCCATTGTCTTGCGGTCGGCAAAATGATTTTTAACGTATCCCCTGGAACCCAGCAAGCCCTGCTCTTCGCCGCTCCATAGTATGACACGGATGGTGCGGCGTGGCTTCAGACCCAATGTTTTTATGATCCTTACTGCCTCCATAGCAACAGCCACACCTACGCCATTATCGGTAGCGCCAGTGGATGCATGCCAACTGTCCATATGGCCGCCAAGTATCACCAGTTCTTCTTTCAGTTTAGGGTCCGTGCCGGGGATCTCGGCCACTACATTATTCTCTATGGAGTCGTTGGTATAGAAGGTTGTCCTTGTGTCCATTTCCAGCGTCACGTCTTTGCCGCCATCCAGCAGCCGTTGCATACTTGCCAGGTGCTCCATGCCCATTTCCATTTCAGGCAGCACGGGTTTTGCGTTCCATGCCCTTGATGCACCATTTGACGTAAATACAGTGCCCATGGTGCCTCTTCCACCGCTTAGCACAGCAACCGCACCCTCGGCCATCAGAAATGAATCAATTGAGGCACGGTTGGCCGGAGCCATCCTGTTGGCATTTCTTGGCGTTGTGTTTGCGGGAACATCTTCGGTATGCGGGTCCTTTGCCAGTTTATCGAGGTCGGCATCTGAAACCCTTGACGCATCTGGTGTGAAATTTGGTTTGGGGTCGAATCCGGCCGCTGGCAGGATCACTGTGATCTTTCCGCTAAGCTTGCCGGCGTACTTAGCCATATCGTCCATAGACTCGATCTTCACGATCATGGCATTGGCTTTTATAAGTCCGTTTGTACCGGGTGTCCAGGCTTTTGGCACTGCAATCAACGACTGGTAATATGGGGCAGTCATTGCCACATAGGCTTTATTGATCTCCCACCCTTTACCAAAGCTGCCCCATGGCTCTATGGCAGCATGCTCCAGTCCCCAGCTTTCCAGTTTTTCCTTTGCCCATTTTTCGGCACTCTTCATACCTGGCGATCCTGTGAGGCGCGGACCATTCACATCAGTCAATTCGGACAAGGTCTTCATAACCTGGCTGTTGCCAAACCCTTCATTCTTGATGAGCATAATGGTATGCAGATCAACCTTCTCGGTATTATCACCTTTAAACGAAACAAGTATGCAGGATGCCGCAAGCAGCAATGCGCCGGTAATTCTATTCATCGAAACAATATTTTCGGAAAAATAGCGAAAAAACTACAGAGTGGCAGAATTGCTTATCGCCCGCTATTGGGTCAAATTGTTCAGCTGCCCTTTGAAGGCTGTGGGGCTAACCTCTACAAGCGTCACAGTATAGGTGCTTCCTGATGTAGGTTTGGTAGCAAAGACACCACCGTAAAATTTATTGTTGATCAATCCATATGCAACAAGGTGTATATCCATTTTGTCGAAATGGACATTTGAAAAAGTTGTCGCATGCGGATTATAACCTATGTCGGTAATACTCTTTACACTGTCCACAAAAATATATGATCTCAAATCAGAGCCCGAATTTATTGTGGCACCGGTTACAGCAATATTTACATTGAACGTCTGCGAATTACTCCCATACTTGTACTGATCTCCGTTAATTCTCTTCATGCTATCACATACGAAAGCCATGGTATCTACTCTATTTTTGGTAGTGTCTTTCACGAAGATCATTGCGCGGTTCATTCCAGAACTTGCAAGGCTTCTCCAACTTACACTGCTCACCGAAGTATCGGAAGGGGTTGTGCCCGAAAAATATTGAATCTCTGATGATACCTTTCCGGATTGCGGCACATATGCTGTAAACGACATGCCCGGCCTTATGTACACCTTTGCTCCGCCAACTGTGCCATCTACCCGGATCTCCCCTGCGGAAATAAGATCACCACTATCACTAACGGGCAGCATTTTAGAGAAAACCATATCTCCTTTTTTAAGGTATTCTGTTACTTCAACCTGCACTGTACCTGTAACAGGATTTCCGGCAGCATCCTGGAAACAGTTCGCCGGGAATACATAGCGAGTACCGCTGTTTCCGTAAAACGAGCCACCGGTTGCGCCATTTACATTTACATATTTTGGCTGCACCCGTAGTAAGTCAAAGACTTCATTCATAGAGGAATAGGTACTTAATGTAGAGGGATTGTTGTTCATCCCATTGTCATCTTTGTTACAAGACAAAGTGACCATTACCCCCAGAACAGTAACCAAAAGCAGTGTTTTTTTCATAAAATAGAATAAGTACCTGCTTCGGCAGGTTCGTTAAAAAATGGATATCCGGTAAGTAAGACGGTTGAATTTAGTTTATAGTTGGGAATTTATGTTGTTTTTACAGATTATAGCCGAAAAACAAACTCCCAGCTGGGTCGCCGGGAGTTTGTAATAAATAAATTGTTCAAAATGAACTTTATGCAGCCCTCTGTTTCTTTTTAGGTTCCGTTGGCTTCAGTTTAGTTAGGTTAGCCTTCCGTTTCTTTTCTGCGTCTTCACGTTTCATCATCCTTATTTCGGCATTTCTGGATGATTCAATGAAATCATCCAAATCCTTGAAATCACCCTGCTCAATAAGCCACTTCGCCTCCTTCAATTCTGTTGAAGAAAGCACGTACTTGAAATCAGCGTATTTGTCATTTTTCCTGATAGCCATGGCGGTAGCATGTTTTTACTACTGCAAATTTAGTAGTTAAAATGAAAATAACCTTATATTTTATGTTATTCCTGACATTGTACCCAAACCATGTTCGCCCTCTGTGTTGCTCAAATCGATTGCAAGTCTTCAATAATTCTGATATTTGGAGAAACGTCAAGTCGTGATCCTTATTCCGGTTTACATAGTTATTCAGAATATGATCACAATAATCAGATACCCATTTAATCTCAACAGTCCGGTTCCGTACTTTGATCTTTGCGTTTTCAGTAGACATACTTCTGTATTTTCTCTTGGGTCGAATACAAAAATATATTTCTAAATTAAATTACGCAATCTAATTTCCAGAACAAAAAACTCCAAATTCCAAATTAAATCAGCTCAATCGAGCGATTCACAAATGCCGTGAGTTCAGCGCCGGTGAGCATGCCTTGCGACAGCATCGCCAGATCGAATGCCTGTTTTGCGAGCTGCTTCTGCTCGTCTTCGGTACCAGCTTTGAGTATGCGGCTGATAAGCTTGTGGTTGCCGTTAATTGCCACCTTGTAATTATCCGGGAAGGCACCAAACATGCTCATTCCGCCACCACCCATGGCTGCCATATCCTTCATACGGCGCATGAATTCGTCCATAGTCACTGTAACGGGCAGTTCATCAGGGCTTAGTCCTTCCACATTTACATTCATGTCTTTGCGATTGATGGCCTGTTCAAAAATGCCCTTCACCTTATTGCTGTCATCTTGGCTCAATACTGAATCAATCTTCTCGTCTTTGTCAATCAGCTTGTCCGCCACATCAGCATCTACACGCTTGATGGAGGTTTTCTCCAGCTTGCGCTCCATATGATTGATAAAGTGGCTGTCGATTGGTGAGTTCATCAACAACACATCATAACCCTTCTTATTAGCCGATTGTATAAATGAATCCTGTTTTGCCGGATCGTTGGTGTAGATATAAACAGCAGTGCCATTCTTATCTGTTTGCAGCGGGGCTACCTTATCCTTGTATTCGCTAAGTGTAAAGTACTCCTTGTTAGTGTTACCCATCAGTGCGAAGTCCTTAGCCTTGTCGTAGAACTTGTCCTCGCTGATCATACCATATTTTACAAAGATGCCGATGTCGCTCCATTTATCTTCAAATGCCTTGCGGTCGTTTTTGAACAGCTCTGCCAGTTTATCGGCCACCTTGCGTGTTATGTAGCTGTTGATCTTTTTCACATTGCTGTCGGCCTGCAGGAAGCTGCGCGACACGTTCAGCGGTATATCAGGCGAGTCTATCACACCATGCAGCAGCATCAGGAACTCCGGCACGATGTCCTTCACCTCATCGGTAATAAATACCTGGCGGCTGAACAGCTTAATTTTGTTGCGCTGCACCTCCATTTCGTTTTTCAGTTTGGGGAAGTACAGAACACCGGTAAGATTAAATGGAAAATCAACATTCAGGTGGATCCAGAACAGCGGCGTTTCGCTCATAGGATACAATTCCCTGTAGAATGCCAGATAATCCTCGTCTTTCAACTCTGTTGGAGGCTTGGTCCAAATAGGTGTAGTGTTGTTGATGATGTTGTCCACCTCCACTTCCTTTCTTGCGGGCTTTTCTGCTTTATCCTCTTTGGCTTCTACCAAAGCGTCATCTTCAGTTATTGCTACAGTATCATCTTCTCCTTCCTGAAGCGAGTCGTCATCAATATATTCTTTTCTGGTTCCAAATTTCACTGGCACCGGCAGGAACCTGCAGTATTTGTCGAGTATTCCCTCCAGTTTGTGTTTTTCCAGAAATTCTTCCGAATCAGCGTTTACATGGAGTATAATGTCGGTTCCTCTTTGAGTGCGGGTTCCCGG
Organism: uncultured Bacteroidota bacterium; assembly: GCA_903829015.1. GTDB lineage: Bacteria > Bacteroidota > Bacteroidia > Chitinophagales > Chitinophagaceae > Nemorincola. Next base: position 34,293 of record CAIKOJ010000026.1, on the reverse strand, counting down.
TCCTATTTCAAATTCAGTGCTACCGTCGCATATCCATCTGGCTGCTTCTGCGCCATCCTGATAACTTAATGTCTGTATCTCCACTTGATCAGCCACCATAAAAGCAGAATAGAAACCCAACCCGAACTTTCCTATCAGTTCATTGGCATCTTTTGCGTCTTTAAATTTCTCTACAAATTCTTCGGCACCCGAAAACGCTATCTGATTGATATATTTCTTGATCTCTTCGGCGGTCATGCCCAGACCATTATCTGATATAGTGATTGTCTTTTTGTCTGCGTCAAAAGCTACTTCTACCAGCGAATCTCCTAGAGCACCATTATACTGGCCCATTGACGAGAGACGCCTGATCTTCTGAACTGCATCAACCGCATTCGATACCAGCTCACGTAGAAAAATCTCATTGTCTGAGTATAAAAACTTCTTGATGATCGGAAATATGTTTTCCGTATGGATGGATATGTTGCCTTTTTCTTGCATAGAAATATGTTTATTATGGTTTATATCTCTCTCAACAATTTGTATTCCAAAGCCTGAGAATTGACAAATTGACAGAAATTAAGCCCAGTTGCAGTAAAAAGCAGACCTTTACTGCTCTGTAACACTGAATTCCTGACCCATCTATAATTTATGCAATTATATTTTTGGTGGGAAAGATAATATACCATACTTTTGCAATCCCAAAATTCCGGCTACCTGATGGGCCCGCGGTTTTAGGTTATGGTAAAACGTCTCTCAGACTTACGACTATTAGCTTACGACTTACGACTCTGAAAGGTATCCAAAGTTCCCGCCGGATAAGGGATTAACTTTTAAAATTTAACTATGGCAACAGAAAACAGCCTTCAGGGCTACGAGCTGATGTTGATCTTCACTCCAGTATTATCTGAAGAAGATTACAAAAACGCTCAGAAGAAGTATTCAGACTTCATTAAAGACAATGGTGGACAGATAGTACACCAGGATGCATGGGGCTTACGCTCACTCGCATATCCGATACAGAAAAAAACCACTGGTATGTACTATGTATTGGAGTTTCAGGCACCATCGGAATTAAACGCCAAACTGGAGATCCAGATGAACCGCGATGAAACTATCATCCGTCATATGGTTACCCGCCTTGACAAATATGCCGTGGCTTATAACCTGAGAAAACGCAGTAAAAACCTTTCAACCGAAAACGCATCTTAAAATCTTCAGCAACATGGCAAAGCAAAACGAAATAAAATTCCTCACTACCCAGCGCATTGAGAAAAGGCCAAAGAAATTCTGCCGTTTCAAGAAAATGGGTATCCGGTATATCGATTATAAAGACGCTGAATTCCTTAAGAGGTTCCTCAACGAACAGGGAAAGATGCTCCCACGCCGTATTTCAGGTAACTCTTTGAAATACCAGCGCAAAGTATCACAAGCGATCAAAAAGGCCCGCCAGATGGCTATTTTACCTTACGTTACTGACCTATTGAAATAGTCGATTGAGGCTCTTGATAGCAGTTTTAAAATAAAAAGATCATGCAAATCATTCTTATAAAAGACGTTGACAATCTGGGCTCGGCCCACGAAATGGTGGAAGTAAGGCCGGGTTACGCCCGCAACTTCCTGATACCAGGCAAGTTTGCCATTGAAGCGAGTGCATCTAATACGAAAGTAATGGAAGAGCGCCGCAAGCAGCAGGCTAAAAAAGAAGCCAAACTGCTCGCTGAAATCAATAATGTGATTGCAGTACTGAAAGAAGCTCCTGTGAAGGTGGGTGCTAAGATCGGTATCAGCGGAAAAATATTCGGTTCTGTTACTTCTATCCAGATAGCACGTGCTATCCGCGAGCAGAAAGGATATGAGATCGACCGCCGCCGCATCACTATTACCAGCGATGTAAAAGAAGCAGGTCTGCACAAAGCAACGATCGACTTCGGCAAAGACAATACAGTTGAAATTGATTTTGAAGTAGCAGGAGAATAATTCTTCAGATACTCAGGTATTACAAACCACTCCGGGTTCCGGGGTGGTTTTTTTGTGTGATTTGCTGGCAAGTGGTTAAGCTTGAAAAGGAAAGGATTACTGAAAATACAAGTCATTGACAATCAGTGATCTATAGACCATCTGCTTCATTTTCACCCAATCTAATAAAATTTCATTGCCTGAGCTATTATGACGTCGGATACCCGTGTATGCATCTAAACTTATCTCTACCTAACTGAGTTATTTTATTATTTTTGTCTTTATTCGTTTTCAATCAAACACCGTACGTTATGAAACTAAACAAATTATTCGCCGGCGCGCTTGTGGTGGCTCTGGCAGCATCAGCTACAGACGCGGGCGCACAGAAAAAGGAAGCACCGGCAAAACCGGCCGCCTCTCTTCCGGGTGGTGCTAAAAAGGTTACCTCGGTAGAAGGTATAACAGAGTACACACTGCCAAACGGGCTGCATGTGCTGCTTTTCCCTGATCCGTCGAAACCTAAGATCACAGTGAACATAACGTATATGGTGGGCTCTCGAATGGAGGGGTACGGCGAAACCGGTATGGCGCACCTGCTGGAGCATATGATGTTCAAGGGTTCGACCAAGCACCCACACGTACCTGATGAACTGACAGCACACGGCGCCAGCCCTAATGGCACCACCTCATACGACCGCACAAACTATTTCGAAACGTTTAACGGTAGCGACGAAAACCTGAACTGGGCACTAAGCCTGGAATCAGACAGAATGGTAAATTCGTTTGTAGCAGATAAGGACCTGAGAAGCGAATACAGCGTTGTAAGAAATGAATTCGAGTCGGGTGAGAATAACCCTGCTGCAATACTTGAGGAGCGTGTACTATCTACTATGTACTTATGGCATAACTACGGTAAATCTACGATTGGATCTAAAGAAGACATTGAGAAAGTACCGATAAAGAATCTGCAAGCGTTTTATAAGAAATACTATCAGCCTGACAATGCTATACTGTTAGTAGCAGGTAAGATTGATGAAGCTAAAACACTGGCACTGGTAGTAAAATACTTTGGCAACATACCCAAACCAACAAGAGTGCTAGAGCAAACTTACACTGTAGAACCAGTGCAGGACGGCGAGCGCAGTGTGATGCTGAACCGTATAGGCGATGTGCAGTCGATTGCTGTAGGTTACCATATTGTTGCAGGATCTGATAAAGACTATGCAGCTTTTGATGTGCTGAACGATGTACTTACCAATCAGCCTAACGGGCGCCTGTATAAGAGTCTGGTAAAAACAGAATTAGCAACAGGTATATCGGCAGATGACCCTGCACTTAAAGACCCAACATGGCTGTATATTTCGGCTGATGTGCTGAAGGACAAATCTGTGGAAAAAGCAAAAGACGCCATGTACAAAACCATTGACGAACTTCTGACCAATCCTGTAACAGCAGAAGAAGTTGAGAAAGCAAAAAACAAGATCCTAAACGGATTTGAACAGGCTTACAGAAGCAGTGAATATATAGGTCTGGCGCTTAGTGAGTTTATTTCACAAGGCGATTGGAGACTGGCGTTTATTTATCGCGATAATCTTAAAAAAGTAACTGCCGATGATGTGAACAGGATCGTGAAGGCTTACATTATGAACTCTAACCGTACCGTAGGTCAGTTTATTCCAACCGCCAATCCGGTGCGCGCAACACTGCCTACCCAGCCAGACGTAACTGCATTGGTAAAAGACTACAAAGGACAGGCAGCACTTGCTCAAGCCGAGGCATTTGACCCTTCGCCTGCAAACATTGACAAGCGCACTGCAAGGGGTACCATTCAGGGTGGAGCGAAATTTGCACTGCTCACAAAATCTACCCGTGGCAATACCGTTGAAGGTCGCATTACACTGCGCCTGGGCGATGAAAAGACACTGGAAAATAAAGCCACTATTGCTTCGCTTACTGCTGCTATGCTGAAGAGGGGAACAAAAAACCACACAATGGCACAGATCAACGAAACGCTGGACAAGCTTTCGTCGAATGTATCTATTTATGGTGGTGGACAAAACGTGAGCGTGATCATTAAGAGCACTAAACAAAACCTGGCACAGGTGCTGGATCTCGTAAATGAAATGCTACACGAACCTGCATTCAGTGAAGATGAGTTCAAAACACTGAAGAACGAAAACATCAGCGATCTGGAACAGAACAGGTCGGAGCCACAGAGTATAGCAGGCCGCGAATTTAGCCGTAATCTGAATCACCGTCCGAAAGGGCACATCAATTACAATATGAGTGTGGATGAAGAAGTGGAAGCTACCAATGCTGCATCGCTCAGTGACCTTAAGAAATTCTATAAGGACTTTTACGGCAGCAGTAATGCAACAGTTGCATTTGTAGGTGATTTTGATGCCACAGCGGTAAACCTGCAGCTAGACAAATTGCTCGCCAATTGGAAAGCACCAATGGGATATACACGAGTAGCTGATAAGTTTGAAGACGTGGCACCGTTTAATAAGGAAATAAAAACTCCTGATAAGAAGAACGCCATGTTGATGTGCGGAATGAACCTGAAAATGAGGGATGACAACCCGGATTATGCTGCGCTTAGGATGGGTGATTTTATATTTGGCGGAGGTTTCCTTAACTCTCGCCTGGCAACACGTATCCGCCAGAAAGAGGGTATCAGTTATGGTGTAGGTTCTTTCCTGCAGGTACCAACGATGGATGAAAATGGTGTATTTGGATCGTATGCAATTTACAACCCCGACAACAAAGTAAAACTGGAAGCAGCCTGGAATGAAGAACTGGCCAAAATGCTGAAAGACGGCATTACCGAAGACGAACTGAAACAGGCAAAAAGCGGCTACATACAATACCGCACATCTGGTCGTGCTGAGGATTCAAGACTGGCTGGTACGCTCAACAGCTACCTATTCCTTGACAGGAAAATGATGTGGGATCAGGCACTGGACGATAAGTTACAGAAACTGACCGCTGCTGAAATAAACAGCGTGATGAAGAAATACCTGAGTGCAAACAAAATATCGTTTGTAAAAGCAGGCGATTTTAAATAGTTGAACCACTAATTGTGATTGCCTCTTATAACTATTCAGAAATAGCACTAGTGAGGTTTTTGTTTGGTGAAATAGCCAGCCAATTATTATAAAACAATATTTTTCTCTAAAAATGAATGGTAAACCCCGTCTTAACAGGATGGGGTTTATCTTTGCAGCATGAAACCGAATAAAACAAGTATATTTTTAATTTCCTTTTTCATGCTGCTGGCGGTCTGCTTCATTGGGTATATTTTCCCGAAGATCAGGGAGAACCAGGATAAGCAACCACAGTTGCCCATTATAGGCAATGACCTGAACCACCATGTGGCACCGTTTTCGTTTGTTAATCAGGATGGCAAAACCATTACCAAAGAGGACATCAAGGGCAAGGTTTGTGTGGTGGAATACTTCTTTGCTACCTGCAAAGGCATGTGCCCGAAAATGAATGAAAGTATGGAGAAGGTGTACAAGGCATTTCGGGGTAATAAAAATGTATTGATCCTATCCCATACCGTTGACCCTTTGAAGGATACCATAAAGGCACTGAAATCTTATAGCTTGCGTTTTGATGCCGACCCGGCACAGTGGATGTTTCTGACAGGGGATAAGAAACAACTGTACGATATGGCACGCTACAGCTACCTGATCAATGCAAAAGAAGATACAGCGGGCGTTACGATAGACAAAGATTTCATACACGACCAACATTTTACTCTGGTGGATGGATATGGTAGAATACGTGGATTCTATGACGGATTAGATCCTATAAACGTAAACAAACTGATAACAGATATTAATACCCTGCTTAAGGAGAAGAACCCATAATGCGCTTTACGGATTCAGCGACCACCCCAGCAGCAGCCATGCTATTACAATTAGCGGCGCAGGTATTTTGGTGAAGTTAAGCAGGCAGAAAGTGATGATCACAACTACCAGGTTGCTCCACTCAAAAGCAAGTGAAACCTTGTCGAACGCAATGGTGCGGAATAATATGATCCCCGATGCCCAAATAATACCCACTATTGCTGAGTTGATTCCCTCCAGTGCCCTGAAAATGATAACATGATGTTTCAGATTTTCATAAACCGGAAATAAAAAGAACAGCAGTAATGTGCTGGGCAAAAACACTGCGACAGTGGCCACAATACAGCCAACGGCTTGCCAGACAGGCCCGTACTGGCTCATGGCCAGGCCACCAACAAACGAACAGACTGCAAACACAGGTCCCGGTACAGCCTGAACCATACCAAAGCCCGTGAGCAACTGCTCGGGCGAAAGCAGATGGGTATTTGCGCGGCTAACAAACTGATAGAACATGAGCGGCAGTAATGCCTGCCCCCCACCAAATACAATAGCCCCGAAACGGTAAAAATTCTCGAACAAATGATACACCCTGCCATTGTGCCATTGGCCCTGCAATGCCAGCTCACTCAATATAATTGCTACCAGGTATATAACCACAAATAGCCACAGATGCATCCAGTTGATCTTCTTGGGCTTCTGTAGCTCATCGGGGATACGGTTGTTGCTGAAATTGCTGATAGTACCAGATACAAGTAGCAGTGCAGGAAACACCCACGGCGAATTGATGAACAAGGTAGCCACAAGACTGCCCAGCATAATACTGGCAGTGGCCACATATTTGATACTGGATTTCATCATCCGCATAGCGGCAAAGAATACAAACCCCACAGACATTGGCTGTACGTAAGAAAACAAATTCAGGGGAATCTTCTTATTGCCGGCAACGGCTGTGGTATCGAAATAATGGATGAGAAAAGAAAGACCGCCCATTATAAGTGCTGCGGGGAAAACCCACAGTAACAAGGTAAAGATTGCCAGTGGCACCCCACCCCGCTTCATGGCTATAAGCATTACCGTTTGGGTAGACGAAGGGCCAGGTAACATCTGGCAAAAGGCATTATATTCCAGTAATTCGTCTTCTGTTATGTCCTTCCTTTTTTGCACAAAAGTCTTGACCATCATACCCATATGCCCCTGAGGACCACCAAAAGCGGTGAAAGAGTATAAAAATACAGATTTCAGAAATGGCACATGCCTTAATAACATCAGGCTGCAAATTAGATAATGAAAGTAACATAAAAAACCCTAAATGCCCGTATGAACCCACCCCCTATTTATGACTTAACGGACTTTTGGGATGTATTTAAGGTACTTAAACTTTGATTTACCGTTGGATATTGTTGGAGCCATAGCCCGGCATTGTGGGAATAAAAGTAAAACTGTATCTTGCAGCGCAAATAGTAATGTTATGAACAAATTGATACTTAGCGCCTTCTACGATAATGTTAATAATAATGTAGGTCCAACACTCATGTGGGTGTTTTTCTTCCTACTGCTTATTGAGTTTCTGTACGTTTGCTTCAAATACCTGAATTCGAACGACAAAAAGTAATATTTTGTCAACCTCACACTTGAATATTGCAGATATACGCCGCGAGTACATGCTCCAGGAACTGGATGAAGCTACCGCCGGCGATGATCCCCTGATTTTTTTTAAAAAATGGTTTGCCGAAGCTGAAGCGGCAGCAATCACTGAGATCAATGCCATGACCCTGGCAACCGCAGACACCGGCGGCTTGCCACATGCACGCATCGTGCTGCTGAAGGGACTGGATCAGGATGGGTTTGTATTCTATACCAACTACGATAGCGCAAAAGGCAAAGAACTGGTTACCAACCCGTTTGCTGCGCTTGTATTTTTCTGGAAAGAACTGGAAAGACAGGTGAGGATAGAAGGTGTGGTTGAAAAGGTAAAAGAAGAAGAGAGCGATATTTATTTCCAATCAAGACCCGAAGGCAGCAGGATTGGTGCCTGGGCTTCCCCACAGAGCCGGGAGATCACCCACCGCAACATACTGGATATCAACTACTCAAAATACCAGCAGGAGTTTTCGAACATCGAGATACCCCGGCCACCACATTGGGGTGGATACAGGGTGCTGCCAAATCATATTGAGTTCTGGCAAGGTCGCGCCAGCCGCATGCACGACCGCATTGTGTTTACAAAAAACGGACCCAACAACTGGGACCGAAGCAGACTGGCACCATAGGTACTTTGCCAGGTTACAATTTCACTTATACCTGCAGATAAAAAGTTATGAGCACCAAGCTGACAATTCCTGTTATTTTTATACTGCTGGTTCTATCCATATCACCTGCCTGCAAAAAAAAGAAGTCCGATTCACCTGCAAGTACTGGTCCATACGTGGACACGACTGCCTTGCTTACGGCGCATAAATGGCTATTGAATTATGTTTGGGCTGACAATAATGACAATGGCATAAAAGACACATCTGCTTCTGAGATCATTCCCGGTACATCAAGGTATACGGTTTATAAATTCAATTCCGGAGGCACCATTAGCGACAGTACTCCAACAGGCGTGATACCGGGAACGTGGTATTTCAAGGGGGTAACAAAGGACAGTGTCTATATCAACCTGAACAACATTTCCTTTTCTTTGTTGAGCATTTTGAGCATCAACGATTCAACAATGTCTGCCAAATTGTGGGGAACTGCCGAATACTGGTACTTTGTGAAATTCTAACCAGTATTTATCAATCAACTTTTTGTTTTTGCTGGCGGACCTTTCCGGTTCCACCTGATACCGTAACTGATGTAGAGATTGAAGTCGAAGTTCGCATTCTTATCGCCCTTGCCATAGCCGGCAATAAAAAGCGGAGACAGATCACGGAATGACTTACCATTCATTACAAACTTGCCTCTGATATTCCAGCCGGCAAACAAGCCACGTACGATTTCAACACGCATGCCACCGGTCACTTCCAGCCAAAAAACAGGGAAACTAGTTGGTCCGATGCTTTGTGTGCCGGTGTTACCCCAAACACTGTCTACAACAGTGTAGGTAACAGGACTTCTGTTCACATTGGCAAACCCGGCCCGCATGCCCATCATCATCATATCCCAGTCAGTCTTACTACTGCGTGAGAGTATACTTTTGTTGAAACCAAATTGAACAAAGCTGTTGGTGGTTGTGTACTTCAGATCGTCGTAGTTCACTTTCGATCCTCCCCAGCCGCCCTCTGCTGCCAGATAAAATTCATTGCGTGCGTAGTAATCAACCTGAAATTCATAAGCATATCGATCGTTGTAAAAACTGTTTGCACCAATACGCACCACATCAATTCCCAGACACAACTGACGACCTGCACTGTCGTGCTTCTTCAGGTTTGTAGTGCTCAATGAGTCAACCGCAGGTGTATCCGACTGCGCCAATACAGGCACAGCAAGCAGCCACATCAGGCAACTAAAAGTTGCGATGGATATATATCTGCAGGTGTTTTGTATTGACATTATTCGTGACGCTATTGTTTAAGATATGCAGGGAGTCAATGATCAGGTGCGTTGAATGTACCGAATCGATGTTGTAGAAATAAGTAAAGCCACATGCGTTGGAAAGAAACTTAGCACTGCGCTGGTAATAGAACGACACAGTATCTGGTATGTGCTTCAGAGAATCTGTTTCAAACAACCATTGGCAGTAATTGGTATCCGGCGAAAGAGACACAGTAAACGAAGCCTGCGGTGGATAGACCGTTACATAGTTTAGCTGGGAAGACAGAGGATAAAATGTAGCATGTGGCAATGTTGTATCTACAGTTACAGTGCTGGTATCTGTTTTAAAATGAACGGTGCCGATGATGAGGCTGGCCGTTTTGGGAGTAAGGCACGGCTGCCGCTGCTGTGTGCAAGCCATCGAAACTATGATGACAATAGACAAAAAAGCGAGCAACGAATATCTGATCCTAGTCATTGAGTGTGTGTAGAATTTTATCGATCTCAGAGATCACATTGTCAAGCTGAGAACGCATATTCTCTATATCTTCTTCATTCCCTGCGGTCTTACCCAAATGCACGCTCACCATGTTTTTCTCCAACGAGGCCAGCTTTTTGTTCAACTTCTCTGTTTTCCTGATCTCGACGGCAACAGTTTCCTTAAGGCGTTTGTTTTCCGCCTCCAGTGCTGCATGTTTTTTTAGCAGCGTGTCCAGTTTTTTACTTAGCCGGTCAAGTGATTCCATTATTCCCGAATTATCGCGCTGAGTTTATTTCTGTAAGCGTCCATCAGTTGCTTCATCAGCTGCTCAGTTTCTGCATCTGTTAAAGTACGATCCTGCATCTGGAAAGTATAACTTAATGCAAAAGATTTTTTACCGGGTCCCAGCTTCTCACTTTCAAAAATATCAAACAAACTAAAAGATTGCAGTGATTCAAGTTTTAGCTGTTCTGTAGTAGCCTGCACCTGCTTGTAAGTTACCGTCTTATCAATAACAATGGCAATATCGCGCAGCACAGCCGGATACTTGGGCACTTCTTTGTAGCTGACCTTTCCGGCTGCCGCAGCCTTGAGCCAGGTATCCCAATGCACCACTGCGAAATATACATCCTGCTTTATATCAAATTCCGAAAGTCTTTTTGCGGGTATCTGGCTGGCACTACATATCACCTGGTTTTTCCATTTCCATTGCATCTCCAGCTCATTTTCGGAATAGTCAATTACTGCATTCTTAATACCACTGTACTGCAATAGATTGCTGATGATACCTTTCAAATGAAAGATACCGGCAGGCATTGGCTTGCGGTCCCAGTTGAGTGATGTCACATCACCTGTTATCCATAATGCAAGTTTTGATTCCTGAATATATTTATCGCCCTGCTGCGTATAAGTGTTTCCGAATTCAAACAGACTCAGGTTCTGGCTTTTGCGGTTGCAGTTGTAGGCTATCACCTCGAGACCACCCTCCAACATAGAGGGGCGCATCACATCCAGATCATTGCTAAGGCTGTTGATCATTCTCACCAGATCAGTCCGGTCGGGATAATACTTACTGTTTACAATAGAGTTGGTGAGTATTTCCTGCACACCCATACCACAAAGCAACTCAGCTATGCGGTTACGCGTTTCGCGGTCGCCGGGCAAAGCCTTGGTCAATGCAATATTTAGTCTGGCGGGTATCTGAATGTTATCCAGTCCATCAATACGAAGTATCTCCTCAACGATATCAGCGGGCTGAGAAACGTCGGTCTTGTTAGATGGCACTTGCAACGTCAGCGCTTCATTTGTTTCGGCGGTAATCACAAAACCAGATGCTGTGAGCAATTCCTGTATGGCTAACTTCTTGTACTCCTTGCCACTGAGTTTCTGAATGTAGGCATATGTAACTGTTACCGAAACCGGCTGCAGTGGCGCCGGATAAACATCAGCAACCTCCGAAGCTATTATACCACCCGCAACCTCAGCAATCAATGACGCTGCACGAAGCAGTGCAGGCACAACATTATTGATATCTACTCCTTTCTCAAAGTGCGTTGCCGCATCAGTTCTCAGACCATGATGCAGCGATGTGCGTCTGATATGCCTTGAATCGAAGTAAGCACTCTCAATGAATACATTCGTTGTACCTTCTGTAATGCCACTAAGCAACCCACCAAACACACCACCTATAGCCAGCGGACCGGCTGCATCACAGATCATAAGATCACTGCCTTGTAATTTTCTCTCCTTTTCATCCAGAGCAGTAAAGGCAGTGCCTTCCGGCAAAAACCTTACAATGATCTGCTTACCGTTTATTTTATCTGCATCAAATGCATGCAGTGGCTGCCCGTATTCGTGCAGCACATAGTTAGTAATGTCTACGATATTATTGATGCTGCGCAAACCAATTGCCTGTAACCGCTGCTGCAGCCATTCGGGCGACGGGCCTACTTGTACGTTCTTTACACCAATACCTGTATATCTGGGGCAAGCCTCCGGAGCTTCGATGGTTATAGCTGGCCACACATAGCTATCGCTGTTTTCACTAACAACATTAACTACAGGCGTTTTCACAGAAAATTTACCGCCCCTGTGATGTGCCAGATAGGCACAAACATCGCGTGCAACACCCATATGACTGTTGGCATCTGAACGGTTAGGTGTAAGACCTATATGAATGGCATAATCGGCTTCAGGAATATTGAAATATACCTTTGCAGTAGTGCCAACAACTGCATCTGCAGGCAATATCATAATACCTGCATGGCTTTTACCCAGTCCTATTTCATCTTCTGCGCAGATCATACCCGCACTTTCTTCACCCCTTATCTTGGCTTTTTTTATCAGGAAAGGTTCACCTTCTGTGGGGTGTACTGTTGTGCCTACCGGTGCAACCACCACCTTCTGACCCGCCGCTACATTTGGCGCGCCGCAAACTATCTGTACAGGCTCACTGCCGCCCAAATTAACCGTGGTAACGCTCAATTTATCGGCATTGGGGTGTTTCGCGCAGGTTAAAACCTCTCCAATCACCAGCCCGGCAAGCCCCCCCGGAATACTTTCGGCAGGCTCAATAGCCTCAACCTCCAGTCCGATAGAAGTGAGTATTTCTCCTAATTCGTTTACCGGCAAGGGTTCCGGCAAATACTCCAACAGCCATTGGTATGAAATAATCATTCAACTCTAAATTTCAGCAAAGATAACCCATGATAATAGGAAAAAGTAGGTTCGAAAAAAAACCGTTAACAAAAGGATTTATGCACATCGATATGTGTATTCTCTGTTAATTGTTGTGGGTAACGAAAATTCTTTGGGGGAATCCATCTGCTTTTCGGACCTTTATGTGGGTAAATGGTGTAAAAGGTGTGCGTGAGGTGCTTATAATTTTACCGAAAGATTCTCTTTGCGGTTATAAAAATCGCATTTACATTCGCTTCCCTCCCACGGGTTTTAACCTTCACTTAAAGGCGGCTTAACATTTACGAAACATAGAAAAACGGGCGTAAGCTGCCTAAAATGAAGAAAATCGAGACCCGAAAGGACTGAAAATAATATTACAACTCATTATATAAGTAGCAATTTAGAATGGCCGTAAACATTAAAAAAGATTTTGGAAGTACAAGAAGCCGTAAGCCAGACCTCACAACCATGGTATACGGCAAAGTACCCCCACAGGCGCCTGAACTTGAAGAAGCAGTATTAGGTGCCTGTATGCTGGAAAAAGACACATTTGCTCAGGTACTGGAGATCATCCAGAGCGAAGATTGTTTTTATTCAGATGCCCACCAGAAGATATATTCTTCTATGAGGCGGCTTTTTGACAAAGGCACGCCGGTGGATCTGCTGACCATAACCGAGGAACTGAGAAAGACCAACGAACTGGAACTGGTAGGTGGTGCATACTACCTTACCCGCCTTACGATGAGCGTACTCACCAGCGCGCACGTGGAAGCCCATGCGCGCATAGTGATGGAAAAGTTCATTCAGCGCGAACTGATACGCATCAGCGGCTCTGTGATCAGCGATGCATATGAAGACAGCACTGACGTGTTTGACCTGCTGGATAAGGCGGAATCGGGCCTTTACGAGATCACCGATAAGCACCTGCGCAAGAACTTCAAAAGTCTGCAGGATGTATTGGTGCGGACCATGAATGAAATAGACGAGAACAGAAAGAAAACCGACGATATCACCGGTGTACCCTCAGGCTTTGCGGCGCTGGACAGCCTGACAGCAGGCTGGCAAAAAACCGATCTTATCATACTTGCGGCACGCCCATCTGTGGGTAAAACCGCCTTCGCACTGAACCTGGCTATGAATGCCGCTATGAATGCCGGCAAGCAGTTTCCGGTAGCTGTGTTCTCATTAGAAATGGGTGCGGGGCAGATAGTAAAAAGGATGCTGAGCGCAGTGACCGAAGTAGGCATGGAGGCTATTACCCGTGGTAAAATGGCTGAGCATGAGTTCATACAGATGTCGCAGCGTATGAGCAAACTGGCGCAGGCAAAAATATATATCGATGACCAGGCAGCACTCAACATTTTCGAGTTGCGTGCCAAGGCAAGAAGGCTGAAACAGAAACATGATATTGAGCTTATCATCATTGACTATCTGCAGTTGATGCAGGCCAGTGTAGATAAGAGCGGCAACCGTGAGCAGGAGATCAGTAAAATATCGCGCGACCTGAAGGCGCTGGCAAAGGAGCTGGAGGTGCCTATTATAGCACTATCTCAGTTGAACCGTAGTGTGGAGACCAGGAAGGAATCTAAAGTACCGCAGCTGAGTGACCTTCGTGAATCGGGAGCGATAGAACAGGATGCCGATCTGGTTATGTTCCTGTACCGCCCCGAATACCACGGCATCACCAACGATGCCATGGGCGAAACCATAGAAGGCGAAACACATATACACATAGCCAAGCACCGTAACGGCAGCACCGGTATGGAGAAGGTGCGGTTTATTAAAGAGTACCAGAAGTTTACCGATATGGAAGACAACCGCTTTGGCAGCGGTGGTGGCTTTAACGGTGGCGGTGGAGGCGGGTTCAGCGGTGGTGCCGGACCCAAAGACAATCCGCAGGCAGGCATACGCCGCGACCCGAGCGAGTTTGGCGGCTCAAAGCTATTCATCCCCAGTGGCTTCCAGACCATGCCCTCAAAAGCAAACGATGTAAACTGGGACGAAGACGACTTCAGCGGCGGTGGCAATACCTTCAAAAAAACACCTCCTCCGGATGAAGATGTGCCGTTTTAGTGAGGGAACAATAAGTCACTTCCCAATACAAAACTTCGAAAAAATGTAATCCAGCTTATCTTCTGTGGTGATCTCGCCGGTGATCTCGCCGAGATAGTAGAGGCAGGTACGGATGTCGAGTGAGATGAGGTCGCCGGGCAGTTGGTTGTCCAAGCCGGTCTTTATTGCTGTGAGCGATTTTGCTACTTCCTGTAGTGCGCCATAGTGCCGGGCATTGGTGATGATGGTGCCTTCCTGCTGCACTACGCCAGCCGCTACCAGGTTATACAGTGCATCCTTTAGCTGCTGTATGTTCTCTTTCTTTTTAGCGGAGATAAAGAGCATGTGGGAGTCAGTAGTTATTACATCGGGTGCGGCATCAGCCTTGTTACCCACCAGCAGATAGTTGATACCGCTATCCTCAAAGATCCTTTTTTGTGCCTGCACCTCTTCACTTACTGCTTCAGACTTTCTACTCTCGACTAAGTCAAACAAGTACACAACTACATCGGCTTTGTTCATCGCCTCCACGCTGCGCTCCATACCCTTGATCTCAATGGTATCCAGACTGTGTTCCCTGATGCCCGCAGTGTCTATCAGTCGGAACAATATGCCGTTTATGTTGATGGTCTCCTCAATTGTATCACGGGTAGTGCCGGCTATCTCACTTACAATAGCGCGCTCTTCATTCAGCAGTGCATTGAGCAGTGTGCTCTTGCCTGCATTGGGCTTACCTATTATCGCCACCTTCACACCATTCTTTATCACATTGCCCAATCTGAAAGAATGCAGCAGCTGATCTGTGGCATTTGTAAGGCGTTCTATTAATTCATAAAATTTGGTGCGGTCTGCAAACTCCACGTCCTCCTGACTGAAATCCAGTTCCAATTCTATAAGCGCGCTAAATGTGATCAGTTGTTCGCGCATCTGCTTCAGGTCTTCACTGAATCCACCCCTTAGATTATGTATTGCTGCCTTGTGTGCCGATCCGCTCTGGCTGGCAATCAGGTCGGCTACTGCCTCGGCTTGTGTAAGGTCCAGCTTACCCTTCAGGAAGGCACGCAGCGTAAACTCACCAGGCTTCGCCATCCTGGCACCCTGCTGCATACATAGCTGCAGCACCTGCTGCAACACATAGTCCGACCCATGGCAACTGATCTCCGTTACATCCTCACCTGTGTAGCTTTTCGGACCTTTGTACAGGCTCACCACCACTTCATCCACCACATTGTTGCCATCCACGATCCTGCCAAAATGAATGGTATGCGTAGGTTGCTTATTAAGATCCTTACCCTTGAACAGGGCATTGGTAATCCCAACCGCCTCAGGCCCGCTCAGCCTGATGATGCCAATAGCACCTTCGCCCGGCGGAGTAGCAATAGCAACAATAGTGTCGTTAATGTTCAGCATTACGGGTTCAAAAGTAAATAGTATTAAGTCAAAATGGTGCATTAAATATAAACCTTCGGTACTTTGTCCCTTATCCAGATTATTTGCACATTTGCATATAACAGCAATTACGCATTACAATGAGAGCAGTTATTCAAAGGGTTTCCTCGGCAAGCGTTACTATAGATGGGCTTTTACATTCATCGGTAGGCGCAGGCTTTATGGTGCTGCTGGGCATAGAAACAGAAGACACAACCGACGATGCCGACTGGCTCTGCGGGAAAATTGCCCAGCTGCGGGTATTCAGTGACGAAAACGGCCTGATGAATAAAGATATTCTTGAAACAGGTGGTGAAATATTGGTCGTAAGCCAGTTTACGCTTCATGCTTCTTATAAAAAAGGCAACCGTCCCTCGTTCATCAAGGCCGCCAGACCCGAACAGGCCATTCCACTCTATGAACATTTCGTGAAAACAATATCAGAGAAAATAGGTAAGCAGGCCGCCACGGGGATGTTTGGTGCAGATATGAAGGTAGCCCTTGTGAATGACGGACCGGTAACAATATTAATGGATACGAAGAACAGGGAGTAGAACATTGATTGTAACACAACCTGCATTTCAGGTTTGTAATAAACTCAGGCTAATAGGCTATTTTTGATTTTAATTTTTCAAATGATTCCAAACAAAACTACGGCTTTGATTAGTGAAGATAACGCCCTTTTAGGGGTTGGAGATACAGACACACATTTTATGAAAGAGGCGCTCCGACAGGCCAGACTGGCTTATGATGCGGGCGAAGTGCCAGTGGGTGCGGTAGTGGTGTGGGACAACAAGATCATTTCGCGTGGATACAATCAGGTGGAGCAGCTCAACGACAGCACAGCCCATGCCGAGATGATTGCGCTGACCGCAGCTTTCAATTCACTTGGCAGCAAATACCTGCCAGAGGCTGTCTTGTACGTAACTGTGGAGCCTTGCCTTATGTGCTGCGGAGCGCTCTACTGGGCGAAGGTGGCCCGGATAGTGTATGGCTGCGAAGATGTGAAGAATGGCTACCGGAAAACGACCGGCTCAAATTCACCCTTTCATCAGAAAGCTGAGGTTGTGGGCGGTGTGCTGGCTGAGGAATGCGCACAATTAATGAAGAACTTTTTTGCCGCAAAGAGATAATGAAAGTATATACCTGGCATAAAATAGACGGACTTACTGCGGAATCCCTGCCGGAGAACAAACTTACCGAAGTGTTGGTAGTGGATAAACGAATCGGGCTGCTAAAACAGAAAGATAAGATCATGGCGTTTACGGCTGCATGCCCACATGCCGGTGTGAACCTTTGTACAGGGTGGATAGATGGAATGGGCCGTATCGTTTGTCCAGAACATAAATACCGTTTCGATCCAGCCAACGGACGAAATACCAGCGGCGAAGGTTATAAATTATTCACCTATCCGGTTGAAATTCGTGAAGGTGAGATTTTTATAGGTCTGCTGCCGGCTTTCTGATTGCAGTTTTCTTACTACTTTAGCTGATATGAATACAATGAGTAAGTCCTTTCAGGGATTTGGGACGGTGCCTCCGTTTCTGAAACCTGGTTCTGTGATTGGAATCACCTGCCCGGCTAGCTTTATACCTGCCGAAAAAGTAAGTGGCTGTGTTGCAGTATTGGAGGGCAAAGGATATAAAGTGAAGCTGGGTAAAACCATCGGCACCAATCATCATTATTTTTCAGGCACTGATGCCGATCGCCTGATGGATCTGCAGGCGTTGCTGGATGACCCTGCCGTTGATGCAATTCTTATGGGCAGGGGCGGTTATGGCATGAGCCGGATCATTGACAGTCTGGACTTTACAGCTTTCGCAAAGAGACCCAAATGGATCTGCGGCTTTAGCGACATCACTATTTTGCTGAACCATGTTGAGCAGAATTTCGGTATCCCGTCCCTACACAGCCCTATGTGCGGCTCCTTCAGACAAGACACGCTGCAAGAAGAACACCTGAAATCTTTTTACTCCGCAATATGCGGAGAGCCTGTCGTTTATCCTGTCACCACTTCATCTTACAACCGAGTAGGAACAGCAGAAGGTATACTTACCGGCGGCAATCTTTCTTTGCTGGCGCATAACGTTGGCTCCCGCAGCGATGTTGATACTACCGGAAAGATCCTGTTTATAGAAGACATAGAAGAGTATCTCTACAAAATGGACCGTATGCTGCTCACACTGAAACGTGCGGGCAAACTGGACAAATTAAGCGGCCTGATAGTAGGATACATGACTAATATGCTCGACACTGAGCGGCCTTTCGGGCAAAATATAGAAGAGATCATTTGGGATAAAGTTGCGGAATACGACTACCCTGTTTGTTTCAATTTCCCCTGCGGGCACGAGGATATCAATTACACACTAACCATGGGGGCAAAACACAAATTAAGTGTTAGTGAGTCGGGAGCTCGGCTGGAACTGATCAGATGATCAGGGCTGCACTTTCCAAGCTTTCATGCCGCCGGCAAGGTTATACAGGTTGTTGTAGCCTTTTGCTTCCAGGCGTTGTATGGCTATTACAGACCTAATACCCTTTTCGCAATACAGTACAATATCCTTTTCCGTAGAAAGTTCTACAACTCTTGTAGGCAATTCATCCATTGGAATATGTATGCCGCCGATATTGAACTGTGTACGCTCAAAAACCTCCCTGACATCTACCAGCAAAAAATCTTTACCGGCAGCTATCCAATCCCGAAGTTCTGCAGCAGTTACCTGTTTCATTTAAGCAGTATAAAACACCTTTAGTGGAATAATTACAAGAGTAACACGATGTAGTTAAACTAAAAAAAAATCAGCGTTAGCTTGCTGGTTCGGTCAATGCTTTCCACAGCATATCTTTCAGCTCAGTCAGCCCCTTGTTGGCGGCCGATGAGATGAAAACGTGCGGTACATTTTCGGGCAGGGTCTCAGCAATTGCCTGTTTCAGTTCATCGTCCAGCATATCGCTTTTGCTTATGGCAATCACCATATTTTTATGCAGCAACTCTTCATTATATTGCTCCAGTTCGTTGAGCAGTATCTCAAATTCGCCGGTATGGTCATTACTGTCCGCCGGTATTACAAACAACAACACTGAATTGCGCTCAATATGCCTAAGAAACCTATGCCCAAGACCTTTGCCCTCGGCAGCACCTTCAATAATACCCGGAAGATCTGCCATGCAGAACGACTTATTGTCGCGGTATGAAACAATACCCAACTGGGGTATCAAAGTAGTAAATGCATAATTGGCGATCTTAGGCTTAGCAGCACTCACCACCGAAAGCAAAGTAGACTTGCCCGCATTGGGGAAACCTACAAGACCCACATCTGCAAGAATTTTTAGCTCCAATACCTTCCAGCCTTCGCTGCCCATTTCTCCAGGCTGTGCATATTCAGGCGTTTGGTTTGTTGCAGTGGCAAAGTTGGCATTACCCAATCCGCCACGTCCGCCTTTTACCCATATCACCTGCTGACCATCCTCAAGAATTTCTATTTCTTCCTCTCCAGTTTCAGCATCCTTGGCTATAGTGCCTAGCGGCACTTCCAGTATTATATCGTCGCCATCGTGACCCGATGAATTATTCTTGTAGCCGTTCTGACCGTCTTTTGCAAGTACGTTCTTGTAGTAGCGCATATGCAGCAACGTCCACAACTGTGCGTTGCCTCTCAGTATGATGTGACCACCGCGGCCACCATTACCTCCGTCTGGCCCCGCCATGGAGTCAAATTTGTTGCGTTCGAAATGCGCACTTCCTGCACCACCTTTGCCCGACCGACAAAATATGCGTATATGATCAACAAAATTTCCTTTCTCCACTAGTTTACGGGTAAGAGATATTTATTTATGTGTTTGGAAAGAAGTTTAAACGTTTCTGGTACTGTATGATCACCCTTAACGTTTTCCAATTTACCATGGTCATTATAATAACCTGCAACCGGTTGTGTTTTTGAATGATACTCTTTAATACGCTTCTTTATCACCTCTTCGTTATCGTCACTACGGCCTGAAGTTTCACCTCTGCCCAGCAGGCGTTTGGTAAGTTCAGCCTCCGGTACTTCGAGCGACAAAACAAGATGGATCTTTGTATTCTTAAACTCAAGCAGTTTATCCAGCGCCTCGGCCTGGTGCCGCGTGCGTGGAAACCCATCGAAAATAAAGCCTCTGGCATCCGGATGCTCGTCGATCTTGCCGCTGATCATGCCGATCACAACTTCGTCAGGTACAAGCATGCCCTGATCCATATATTTCTTTGCTTCAGAACCCAATGGTGTTTGCTTGCTTACTTCGTCACGTAAAAGATCGCCTGTAGATATATGCTGCAGATTGTAAGTGCTTACAATATTTTCAGACTGTGTACCCTTTCCACTGCCGGGAGGGCCAAATAAAACCAAATTAAACATTTATCAAAAGTATTTTCCACTGCAAAAATAACTATAGTTATGATATACAGGTCAATAATTAGTTAAATTATCAGTAAGGTTTCAGACGCAGAGAGGTTAAAATAACACCAAATTGTACTTTTTGAAGGACTGGTTCCTGTTTTTGATTGCTACCGGGCGTTCTTTTTTCCAAAAATTTATCCGGAGTCTCGTTAAAACAAACCAATTCAAAAACACATACCATTCCGGGCATTTTCTTTTCAGATCATCGCAAATACTTCTACAATATTGCAACCGGCTTGTCCGGGAGCACTCTCATTTTGCTGATGAGAAATATCTGAATGGCCGCTGTATTTTGACGCAATCGTCAAGTAAACCGCTTCCGTTAATTTCATTATTGTTCAAAAGAATCATACACCCATCTTTGTCAAAATGAGCTTCAACAATTTCGTAATAAACAAGTTTGAGGATTGAAATAAAATCAGTCGCATTCTTCGAAGAACCACCAAAGTCTTTAAATAAAACCCGTTGTCTAAAATCAGGAACCATGCAGGAATTTCAGTTCCTCAATGGGAATTAGAAAAAGACTGCAAGAACAAATACCTCTGAAAACGAAAAATCAAGAAGGTTTAGTTGAACGCTGGAACTATTGCCAGCAAAGTGTTTCAGCTCTCTAAATGAAAAAAGCCCGGCAGGTTGTGGACTGCCGGACTCTATAAAGGATGGGTTAGTAAGCACAATCCTTACACAATATTAAAAAGAAATTCTGCTATAAAAAAATATTTGCTGAAAATATTTGGCTGACATAAAAAGATATTGACACCTTATCCACACGCCGAATTTTCGACTGATCAAAGTAATCGCTGCTTCTTGAATTGGGCTGCAACGAATTTAGAAGTTGTTGTTGGCAGTAAAGCTATGTGGAAGAAAGTAATTGCTGTCTCCGGTACCGCAGTATCATGCAAAGTGTATTACCAGTCCTTCTGCATTTTTACCGGCACTCCTTTTTCTTTCTTCAGCTTATCCTGCAGCTTCTTTTCTTCCTGCTGCAGCGCATTCAGTAATTGCTCAGCCTGTTGCTGCGAAAGCTTGCTGGGCTGGCTCTGCGGCTCCTGCTGCTGTTTATGCTTCTGGTCTTTTTGATCCTGTTTATCTTGTTGGTCCTTATTTTGTTTGTCCTTGTCCTGATCTTTCTTCTGGTCTTGCTTCTGCTTGTCTTGGTCTTGTTTCTGATCTTTATTCTGCTTGTCCTTATTGTCTTTGTTCTGTTGCTGTTCTTTCTTCAGCATTTGCTCTGCATAAGACAGGTTATATTTCGCATCTGCATCCTGTGGATTTTGGCGCAGCGTCTGTTTGTAGGAGTTCACTGCGTCTTCCCATTTTTGCTGCGACATATAAGAGTTGCCAATATTGTAGTTCACTGCCGCCTTACTTTTCTTATCAGTCACTTTTTGCCCGGTTGCTGCCAACACCTTGCGTGAAGAGTCGAATTGTTTTTGCTGGTACAGTGAGTTCCCCAGATTGAACAAACTGGTCATATTGTTAGGGTCTTTAGCAAGCGCCCGCGAATAATCTTCTGCAGCTGCCTTATAGTTTTGCTGCTCATAAAATTTGTTGCCTTGCTGTATATATCTATTGATCTGTGCATCAACACGCCCAACCATGCAAACGAGCAAACCCGCCAGAATCACTTTGGCGCCCCTAAAGAGTAGTTTTATATAAGATTGCTCCATCATTTTACAGTTTTACCTTTCCGCGCCTGCGGCAGCATCCATTCTATAACCAACGCCAATAACCCCGCAAACAGGAAGTATTGAAAATAGCTGGTAAAATCGGTGTACAATAAAGAGCCCAGATTTTTGTGCTCCATACCTTCTAACTCATTCGTTAGTTTGGTCGCTACCTCATCTGTGTTCCGCAGCAAGTTATATGTACCATGGCCTGCAGCCGCAATAGACTTTAATTCTTCTTCATTCAGCTTGCTTACCACCGGGTTGCCGGTCTCATCCAGTTTCACAGACTTTGTTTCCGGATCATATAAGGTCGTTCCCTGCGGCGAGCCCACGCCTATCGTATGTACGATTACCCCCGATTCCGCCGCTTCAGTGGTTTTCTGAAGTGCGGCTTCGTCATGATCCTCACCATCTGATATGATGATCAGCGATTTGTACTTCCTTTCATTCTGTGTGAAAGACTGCAGCGACATATCTACGGCATCACCTATTACAGTGCCCTGAGTAGGCACCATATCTGGTGATACATTTTGCAGTAGCATCTTCACCGCGCTGTAATCTATCGTCAGCGGCACCTGTAGGTACGACTTACCGGCAAAAACAATGAGTGCTACCCTGTCATTAGACATTTTATCGGTCAGGCTCATGATCAGCTGCTTGGCACGGGTAAGTCTGTTTGGCTGAATATCAGTGGCCAGCATACTCTTGCTCACATCAAGCGCTATTATTACATCCACCCCTTTTCTCTCTACCTTTTCACTCTTATCTCCTACTCTCAGATTTGCCCAGCCGGTAATAATAAAGAAAAGAGCAACCGCCATTAAAATAAAACGAGTGGTGTTACGGCCAGGGATAAAGCCAAGTATCTGATCGTTGATCAATTGCTCATTGCCCAGTGTTTTGATCTTGCGTTTACGCCAATAGATCATGCCGGTAAACAAAAAAACCAGCAGTGGCAGTAATACCAGAGCGTATAAATGTTCTATGTGCTGAAACTGAAACATACTGTTTGCTACAAATTTAATCGGGCTTAGGCTTATTCAGCAAGTAAAGGAACTGATTTTAGTATTTTTTAACAGATATATTATAACACAGTTCAATAGCAATGTGCAATGTTTTTACTTATTCCTTAGATATAACAATCTTCTTTTTGCGCTCCCGCTTCTCTACTTCCTCCACGCCTATCAGTATGCTCCAGGCCTGCATTCCCTCTACCCGCTCACTGATCAGTTTAATAATTCCGGTGATAGGAATGAAAAGAAACATACCGGGTACTCCCCACAAATATTCACCTACCACTACAGCAACTATAGTTATAAATGGATTCATCTTTACTCGCCCGCCAATGATACGGGGAAACAAAATGTTAGAGTCCAGCAGGTGCACAACAAAAAGACATACTCCCACCTGTAAGGCCGCATTGCCTGTACTGTTGGCAAACGTCACCAGCATACATATTACTATAGAAGAGTAAATTCCAAGGTAAGGGATGATATTCAACACGGCTGCCATAACGCCCAGCAGTATGGCATAATTAATCCCCAGAATCATGAACAATAGGCAATTGATCACGCCTACAACGATCATTTCTATCAGCAACCCCAACACATAAGCATTGATCATTGTTTTAGTCTCCATCACCACCTCACGAACCTTTTGCCTGTCTTCCAGTTTAAACAAGAAAAGTACAAACCTCATCAGCAGCCTGCGGTGGTAAAGAATAAAAAAGGTAAAAATGAGTACAAATATCAGCAGCAGCATTGTACTGGTGATCGATATAAATATATTGCTCAGCGAGTTGCCCATAGTCTCCAGTATGCCGTTGGCAGACCTGTTAATGTAGTCGGCCTGCTGGTGGCTGGTGATATGAAGTTTGTAGGAGAACCAGTGCTGCATATTTTCAAACATCTGCATAAAACGCACCTTTAGCCTGGGGAAGTCGTCTGAAAATCCGATAAACTGCAATGCCATAAAGTATACGAACCCACAAAGAGCCGAGATAAAAAAGACCACCGAAATGATGGGAGCCAAAACCCTGCCCAACCTTAGTTTTTCTTCCATAAACCTTGTCATGGGGAACAAAAGGATAGCAATAAGCAGACCGAAAATAAGTGGAATGAAAATATTACTGCCCTTTATGAGCATCACCGAAATTAACACAACAGTAAGCAAGGTAAGTGCCAGGCGGGCATAAAACGGAAGCGATACTACGCGCATAGACAGATAATTTGAATAAACAAATCAAACCTAGTTGAATTGAGGCACAGCGCAAAACAGCGCAGTGCTTATCTGCAATTTAATTGTAAATATTAACTATTTAGCGCGCTATAGATGCTTTTTGTTATTTTGTAGTGACAATTGAATTGAGTTTACTTTCGTGAATTGCAAATAAACACATGCCGCTAAAACGATACTTTCAAAAAGGGCTTATTGAAGCTGGTTGCGACGAGGCAGGCAGAGGCTGCCTTGCAGGTCCGGTGTTTGCGGCATCGGTGATCTTACCTGCAGGTTTTAAGCACCCGCTGCTCAACGACAGCAAGCAGGTAACCGAAGAAAACCGGTATGAATTAAGACCTGTGATTGAGGCTAAGGCTATTGCCTGGGCAGTTGCTATGATAGACCATGAAGAAATAGACCGCATCAATATTCTCAAGGCTTCATTCAAAGCAATGCATCTGGCCATTGACCAACTCACAACGCGCCCTGAGTTGCTGTTGATCGACGGTCACATTTTCCCACCTTACTTTGGCATTGTGCACCAGTGTGTGATTGGGGGCGACGCTAAGTATGCCTCGATAGCCGCCGCCAGCATTCTTGCCAAAACCTACCGCGACGACTTCATGCTGGGTATTCACGAAGAGTATCCGCAATACGGCTGGAACGAAAACAAAGGATACGGTACCGCCCAACACAGAAAGCAGATCAGGGAAAATGGCTTGTCGCCCTACCACCGGAAAACATTTGGAATTTGCAAAGAAATAAATGAGCAGCAAAGCCCGAATACTAAGCCATCAAAATAGTTTCAAATACCATTTGGGTTTCTGAATCGGTGGTAAACCCACTTTGCCCGGGCGTATTTCGCAAAATCAATAGATATATTTAAAATAATAATATAAATGAAGGAGAAGCAATAAACAGGAACGTGCCGCATTAAATTTTTACAATATAAGACTCCAAACCATCCTCAATTACCGCTAGAATACGCTTGTTTACCTATTAGTAACTCACCTGATAAGCCTAAATACGCTACCTTTGCGCCTCATTTTACCGTTTCATGGATCGTAATCAAGTAATAGGATTTTCTTTACTGGGTGTGCTGCTCGTAGCTTACCTGTTGTATAATAATCACGAACAAAAAACATTTGAAGAACAAAAGAGGGCGAAGTTCGTCGCTGATTCGTTGGCAGATCCCCGCCGAACTGCAGATAGCTTAAAGGTAGCAACCTTGCCGGCAACCACCCCCTCTGGTGTTGCGGATTCAGCTACTGAAGCACTCCACAAGTCTAAACCTGCTTATTTTGGCGAAGCAAAAGATGTAACCTTCGGTAACAAAAAGATCACCTTAAAGTTTTCGACAAGGGGGGCGTTTCCGGTGGCTGCAATGGTGAACGGTTACAAAACTTACTTTGGCAAACCATTGAACCTGTTTAACGGTGCTGGCAACCAGCTCAGCGCTATCTTGCCATTTGACAACGGAAAATCTACTGCCGACCTTTATTACACGCCGGTAATGCGTGATGAGCCTAACGGCGATAAAACAATTGATTTCACTGCCGACCTTGGCGAAGGCAAAAAAGTAGACCTGATATACACACTACCTGCGGATGATTTCATGATGCGCTGCAGCCTGGTACTTACAGGAATGACAGCATCAAGTGTGCCGCTAACGTGGCAAATACTGGGTCTCCGTACTGAAAAAGACATTACCAATGAGCGTATGAATACGCAGGTATATTACCGTACCAAAAGCGGTGATAACGACTACTTCACTGTGAAGGTGGATAAAGAGAGTATTGAACACACAGATGCAGCATTGCACTGGGCTGGGTTCCGCAAGCAGTACTTCAGTGCCGCGCTTATCAACGATGATGGCTTTGGGAAGATGGACATGAAATACATGGCCAGACAGGAAGACACAAACATTGTGGCTCAGAGTATCGTAAAAGTAGACCTCCCTCTGAAGCCCGGCAACAATAGCCAGTCAGCTTCGTTTAAGATGTATATAGGGCCCAACGATTACCACACACTTAGAGGCTACGGCATCGGTATGGATGAAATGGTGCCGCTAGGAGTAGGACCAATGGCATTCGTAAAATATGTCAACAAGTTCGCAATTATACCCCTGTTTTATTTTCTGCAAAGCTTCATCGGGAATATCATTATCATTATCATTCTGATGACGGTATTTATACGCCTGCTGTTATCTTTCTTTACTTATAAGAGCTTTCTATCTTCTGCAAAGATGAGGGTTATGAAACCCGAACTTGACGAACTGCGCCTTAAGTGCGGCGATGACCAGCAAAAGTTCAGCATGGAGCAGATGAAACTCTATAAGTCTGTAGGTGTAAATCCACTGGGTGGATGTCTGCCTATGTTATTCCAGTTGCCCATTTTGCTGGCAATGTATTACCTGTTCCCCTCCTTTATCGAGTTCAGGCAGCAACACTTCCTTTGGGCCGATGACCTTTCCACTTACGATAGCGTATTGAATTTCGGTTTCACTATTCCCTGGTATGGAGATCACGTGAGTTTGTTTACATTACTTTTCACATTATCCAGTTTGTTCGTGGCTATTTATAACCGCAACATGACACCGCAGGATCCTAATAACCCTATGATGAAGTATTTGCCATTCATCTTCCCGGTAATACTTATGGGCATGTTTAACAAAATGGCAGCGGCACTTACATTTTATTATACAGTATCCAACCTGTTAAGCATGTTGCAACAGTTCATTATACAAAAATATTTCATAGACGAAAAAGCGATACACGCTCAATTGCAGGAAAATAAAACCAAACCTCCAACCCCATCTAAATGGGCTGCTAAACTGGAGGAAATGCAAAAACTACAGGCTGACAGAGCCAAGCAAATGCCACGCAAAAGCGATAAAAAATAAAGGGTTGATTATAGCCGGCAATTACGATATGTTGTATTGGTAACTGCCGAAATAGCGGTATTTTTGGTAGGTAACAGGCAATATTGAGCCAGCCAAAACGTTAGTATCAGAATAACTGTTACCCCAACCAACAATGAATTTTGTAAAACGCACATGCGCTTTATTTGCATTACTGATACTTAGTATTGTGCAGGGTATAGCACAAAATGCTGCCATAGGGTATTGGGAAAGCCATTTGCCTTACAACAATTCAGTTGGTGTTATACAAGCTGGCGACAAGGTATTCTCGTTATGCAATCACGCCTTTTTTGCCTGCCAGACTCAAGGAAATACCCTCACAACCTACAGTAAGGTCGACGGAATGTCTGACATAGGTATGAAATGTGCAGCGTATGATGACCTTACCCAAACACTGGTGCTTGTATACAATAGCGGCAGCATTGATCTTTTTAAAAACAACACTTTTTATAACATTCCTGATTTCAAACTAAAGATATTATCCGAGTATAAAGATGTATTTCAAGTCTATGCGGAAGATGGCTTCGCATACCTAAGTACCACACTGGGTATATTGATCATAGATCTGAAGAAACAATCAATAACCAGAACAATCAGTTTTGAGATCAATAACCAGATTTACCCTGTTACCGGCTTTGCAGCGGCAGGCAATTATTTCTACGCTGTAACTTCAAAAGGACTGTTTCGTGCAGATAAGTCCGATCCATTTATTGACAATGTGCAGCGATGGAAAAATATTGATAGTAAAGACACCATTATTGGCATAGCAAAAGTCAATAACACAATTTTCGTCTCTAAACTAAATCAGGTAATGACTATTACCGGCGATACAGTTGTTCCTGTTTACAGGTCTGCTGAGAAGATTCTTGCTATAAATAGCGGAAACAATGGATTGCTGATCAGCGTAAATAAAAAGCCAGGTGCGTTGATTAAGAAAATGGCATTAAGTTTCGATCTCGTCGATTCTTTCAAATGTCAGGATAGCATTGTACAGGTAACGCAGGCAGCCGATAATAGTATCTGGGCTGCCTCGCCAAAAAGTGGCTTGTTAAAAATAACCGGCACCGGTACCATTGGCTCTATTATTCCCAACGGTCCTGCTAGCCCCTACAGCTTTGGCATTTACGCCCGAAACAGGGAAATCTATGTAGCACATGGTGGCTACAACAATTCTTATTTCGCCAACATGAATCCTAGTGGATATTCTATTTACAACGGCAGCAGCTGGACCTCCGACAACCAGGCTCTCAACACAAAATTGAATGGAGTTGTTGACATCTCTGTAGTTACGAAAGATGAAACAAATGGCACTTTGTATTTGGGGTCCTATCTCAATGGATTGCTGATCAAATACAATGATGGCACTTACGAAAACCTCACCAACAAAACTGTTTTTGACGGCAGTGTAGCATACGGACAGGATTATAATGATATCGTAGACATGGTTTTCGATAGCCATCAAAACCTTTGGGTAGTACGCATGTTTGCTCCCTATCAGCTATGCGTAAAAACAAAGGAAGGCAATTGGTATAAATACAAAATACCCGAAATTTCTCATGGTGCCCGATCTGTGGCAACTGACGACAGTGGCAGAATATGGGTGATCAGTGCGTTAGTTAAAGGCCTGGTTTACTATGATACAAAAAACACTTTGAACGATTCGACCGATGATGTGTATCATTATTACAGCAAGGGTCCGGGCTATGGTAATCTGCCCAGCAACTATACGATCTGTGTTACCCGCGACAAGCGCAATGAAATATGGGTAGGAACAGACAACGGAATAGCAGTATTTAAAAATTGTAACCGGGATATTAATGCCACAGACAATTGTGAAGCCGTTTTACCGATCGTGAACTATGATCAGGCATCTGGAGCTTTATTTTCAGGCGATTTTGTCAGCTCTATTGCAGTAGATGCAATTAACAGAAAATGGGTAGGTACCCGTACCGGAGCATGGTTGTTATCGCCCGACGCTTCGCAGGTTATCCACCATTTTACAAAAGATAACAGCCCGCTACCTTCTGATTATGTTCAAAAGATAACTATAGACCCGGAAACAGGTGATGTTTATATCGCCACAGACCAGGGCCTTGTGAACTACCATAGCACGGCCACTGACGGAAATAATTCAAATTCTGATTTAACGATCTTTCCAAACCCTGTGCAGAGTAGCTATACCGGAGTAATTGCAATTAAAGGGCTAACGGATGGGGCAGACGTGAGAATTACTGACGTAGAGGGGCAGTTGGTATACCGTACTAAGTCCCTCGGTGGCCAGGCAATTTGGAACGGTCTGGACTACACCGGCCACAGACCTCAAACCGGTATTTATCTTGTTTATGTGTCAGACGCCAGTGGCGGAAAAACAACTTGCAGCAAAATTGGGTTTATTAATTAACTGCAGCAGGCAATATACTGTGCTAACAAACGTTATTTTATTAGTTTTGACTATTTATTGGAACAATGAGATTATACCAACGAAGTTTAATTCTGATCGCAGTTACTTTTTTCTACTCATACGTAGCGCTTTCTCAAGACCAGCCGATAGGTTATTGGCGTTCTTTACTGCCTTATAATGCGAGTGTAGGTATTGCGGCTAATGGCAGCAATATTTTTGTGATTACGGAGCAAGCATTATTTACCATGCAAACAAACAGCTTCAATCCTCAGCCACTAACTTACAGCAAAGTAAGCGGAATGTCGGATGTGGGCATGAAAAGTGTGGCATACGACAATGCTACATCTACAGCTGTGCTGGTATACATAAATGGCAATGTAGATCTGTTTAAAGACAAGGAAAACACTTTCTATAATCTACCTGATTTTAAAACCAAGAGCATTTCCGGAACAAAATCTGTGAGCAAAGTATTTGCAGAAAACGGCAAGGCTTTCATAAGCACATCAATTGGTATCATAGTGGTAAATCTCACTGAAAAAGAAGTGAAAGAGACGTACCAATTTATTAAAAACAGTCAGACACTCGCCGTTAATGACTTTAAAAGAAGTGGCCACTACTACTATGCCGTTACAACAGCTGGCATATACAGGGCAGATACCGGCAACCAGCAATTGCAGAATTTCCAGGTGTGGCAGGTTATTGATACTATCCCTACCCTTCTTAATGTTGCCGCTGTAAATAATGATGTCTATTTCTCTGATCAAAAATCCGTTTACACTTTGATGAATGACACACTACATTTCATTTATCAAACACCCTCTACTGATAGTCCTTATATTACCAGCATTGATGGCGGTCTTGAAAAACTCATAATTAGTGAGTTCAAACCAAATGTCTTTAAGGGCGATATAAAACTGCTTGACGTTAATGGGACAGTAACCGATTCATTTACGCAATACATTGGTGCTCCAATGCAGTCCGTTCAATTGCCAGACAGTTCTATTTGGCTAGCCGACAACTATACCGGCACAGAAAAAGTACTGCCGAATGGTGCGATTTCCCGTACCCCACATGGCCCGTCGAAAGTGGGTTGCTACGACATACTTGCAAGTAATAAAGAGGTATGGGTGGCACATGGCGGATATGACGATGAACTATTCCTTAACGTAAGCCAGGGAGGTGTAAGCAAGTATAACGATGATGCCTGGAAATACTACAAACAATTCAGCTTTCCTGGCATAGGCAATATGGATGCTTTTGTAGCCCTTGCGCACAACAAAAATACTGGAGACATGTATATGGGTTCGTTTCAGAACGGTCTATTTGTTTTGCATCCCGATGAAACCAGTGAAGTTATTTACAGTCCATTCGATACCAGCAAGATTTATTTTGGCGACAATCAAAGACAGATTGCTGGCCTCGGTCTGGACAAAACCGGCAATCTATGGGTCACCACGGCAGGATCATTCCACCAGCTTTATGCGAAAACGGAAAATGGCTGGAACAAATTTTATGTGCCCGGAAACATAAATGGAGGCCCTATGGTCATTGACGACAATGGCGTTGTGTGGTTTGTAGCACTGCCTAACGGTGGAGTTGTTGTATATGACGCCGGAGGCACAATTGAAGATGCTTCTGATGACGTCTACTACCGCTACACCACAGGCGTAGGCAGTGGCAACCTGCCAAGTAACAGGGTTTACTGCATAGCGCGCGATCACTCCAACAGCATTTGGGTGGGCACCGACAATGGTATTGGCATAATCAGCAACTGCGGTGCTGCCAATCCCTGCGATGGCCAGATACCTATAGTGCAGTACGACAAATTTGCCGGCTACTTGTTTGCAGGTAGCAGCGTACGTACTATCGCTGTGGACGGTGGAAACCGTAAGTGGGTAGGAACAGACGATGGTGTTTGGTTGTTATCGTCCGATGCGCAGAAGATCATTTACCGTTTTACAGTCGAGAACAGCCCAATGCCATCTAACCACGTCAAGAAAATAAGTATCGACGACGTTACCGGAGATGTGTACATCGGAACTGAAGAAGGGCTTGTCAGCTACAGGAGTACTGCCACCGAAGGCGGCACCTCAAATCAGAACGTGGAAATATTTCCGAACCCTGTAAAAAGTGACTACACTGGCACCATAGCTATAAAAGGGCTTGTTGCAAACGCAGATGTACGTATCACTGATATTGCAGGACACCTCGTATTCAAGACCAAGGCATATGGAGGGCAGGCAGTTTGGAACGGGTTAGATTATACCGGCCACAGACCTCAATCTGGCGTGTACCTTGTTTTGGCCACAAGCAGCGACGGATCGCAAACCTATTCCGGCAAAATCGTTTTTGTGCAATAGCCAGAAGATGCTGCAAAAAACCAAGGGCTTAGTACTCAGGTCTGTGAAGTATGGCGAAACCAGCCTGATCTCCACAATATTCACAGAGTCTTCGGGTATTCAGTCCTTCATGGTGCAGGGAGTGCGCAGCAGCAAAAGCAGGCAAAACAGAGCTGGTTCATTTCAACCCGGTACCCTATTGGAAATGGTAATTTACCTGCAACCCGGCAAGAACCTGCAGCGTATTAAGGAATATCAGGCAGCCTGTTTTTATACTTCAATGCACGAGGAAGTCATAAAGAACAGCATTGCGCTATTCTCTATAGAAATATTGTTGCGTCTATTACCTGAGCACGCCCCTCTACCCGAACTATTTGCATTTGCTTATAATTATTTCACAACGCTTGATCAACTGCCGGTGAAAAGTGTTGCGAATTTCCCGTTGTTTTTCATCATCCATTGCAGCAAAGAGTTTGGCGTAGAACCTCACGGCAACTACAGTGCAACGACGCCCTATCTGAATCTGGAAGAAGGTGGCTTCACTGAGCATGTTCCGGCTGTTGCTGTAGCCGTAACAGATGACGATACAAGGTCTCTGGACCAGCTTTTGAGAATCACAGATCTGGGAGAATTACAGGTCATCACTTTAAATGCCGACATAAGGCTCAGACTCATTCATTGGTATGTAGCCTATCTACAAAAACACACACAGCATATGGGCAATATACGCTCGCTTAGTATACTTAGAACTATACTACACTAGGTGCTCATTGAAAAAGATATTCTGCCTTTTCAATACTTTCCGGCTTACCCACATCAATAAACAGATTGCCTGAATGGTCGTAGCCTTTGATTACCTTTGTCTTTGCAAGGTGCAGATATAAATCTACAAGAGAAAATTTACCTTCAAATGGGATTTGGCTGAGCACTTCACCCGACAACACCTGTATACCGCTAAATGCAAATGGCGTCAATGGCTCCACACTTCTCGAAATACGCTGCTCCTGCGTATTGTTATTTCTCCAGCCACTTAAAACCATTTCATTGTCAAACAAAAAATGCCTCGACGAAGTTCTGTTCATTACCGCCAGGGTCCCCATAGCGCCGGAATTGGTATGTGCTTCGATCATTTTACCAAGATCAAGATTGGTTAGCACATCCACATTCATCACTACAAACGATTCTTCTCCATCAAAGAAAGGTGCCGCTTTTTTAAGACCGCCACCCGTTTCCAGCACCTCATTCCGCTCATCTGAAATGGCCACTTCACTTCCGAAGTCGTCGTTGTCTTTCAGACAGTCTTCAATTTGATTGGCAAAATGATGCACATTGATCACGACATCATAAATGCCGAATTTCTGTAGATACCTGATATTATGCTCTAGCAGCGTTTTATTATTCACTTCCACCAGAGCTTTAGGATGGTGATCGGTAAATGGTTTAAGTCTGGTACCTAAACCAGCTGCAAAGAGCATTGCTTTCATGCTGTAAATTTAAATATAAGTAGGCTAATATGGCTGCATTATTTTGTTGGTTCCTATCAAAAAAAAATGATGCCAAAAAACCAGAGGGAATCTCAATTGCAAACGTAAAATATTATTTACTTTCGTCCTTGATTATTACCTATGAGCAACTCTAAACGTAGCCGAAGAAAATCATTTTCTCTGGTTTCTTCAAATAAAAAAGGCAGCAACCATCAGATGATTAAGCTGCTCGATCCTCTGGTGCAAAGCGCCCTCTTTATTTTTTTCATTTTCAGTCTGGATGCGCAAACCCATTTCCCATACAGGTATATATTGGCACTGCTGATCTCCTGGCAAATGTTAAGTGCAATTATCAACCTGATATTTTTTAATCAGAAACAGTTACTCACAGAGCGGATTGCATTTTTAGTCACAATTCTGGTTTATGCAGGCTATTTCCTGTATTCTTTGAGGTCTGCCCACGAAAATAACCCAACAAATGGTACCAACTTCACAACGTCCGGATCAACTTCCCAGATAATTCTGTTTTCGGTGGGAGTGCTACTAGCCTTTTGGTACACCATTCTTTGTTATAGAGAATTCAAAGCCAGCTTCGGAAAGATAAACAGGGGCAACGGCAGGTAGTCTGCAGTTGTATATATAAGCAAACCCTATACTTGATTGATCTGGTTTAATGTCCGGAATTGATTTATCGGTCCGGTGGATTACATTTGCACAAAAATTTAAAAATATGTCTTTACTGATAGTAGGCACAATGGCATTTGATGCATTGGAAACTCCATTTGGAAAAGTAGACCGGATCATTGGTGGATCTGCAACGTATGCCGCCTGGGCTGCTTCTAATTTTATATCGTCTATAAACGAGGTGTCTATAGTGGGTG
>CAIKOJ010000025.1 GCA_903829015.1 uncultured Bacteroidota bacterium | reverse complement strand
CTTTAAATATTCTTGATATTCGCAGCTTTTACGCCTAGAAAAAAAGAATAACTTCAAAATACGAAGTAATTTATTTAACCATCATTCCTAAAAAATAAGGCGGATAGCGGAAAATTCTTTTTAATTTTGATTAATAATACAGCACATGCAAGCCTACTTAGATCTGCTACAACATATCATAGATAACGGAGTAAAGAAGAGCGACCGCACAGGTACGGGCACTACAAGTTGTTTTGGGTACCAGATGCGTTTTGATCTGCAAAAGGGATTCCCATTAGTGACCACCAAAAAGCTGCATGTTAAATCAATCATTTACGAATTGCTCTGGTTTCTGAAAGGTGATACCAATATAAAATACCTGAAAGAACACGGTGTAAGAATATGGGATGAATGGGCTGATGAAAACGGAGACCTGGGGCCGGTATACGGGCACCAGTGGCGCAGCTGGAGTGGCGCAGACGGCAAGACATACGACCAGGTAAAAGATGTACTGCACCAGATAAAAACAAACCCGGACAGCAGGCGTATGATCATCAATGCCTGGAACGTTGCTGATCTTCCGAAAATGAAATTAAGCCCCTGCCATGCGTTGGTGCAGTTTTATGTAGCAAATGGTAAATTATCTTGCCAACTGTATCAACGAAGTGCAGATGTATTTCTGGGGGTTCCGTTCAATATTGCATCCTATTCGCTGCTTACATTGATGATAGCGCAGGTAACAGGATTGCAGCCCGGAGAGTTTGTACACACCTTTGGAGATGTGCACTTGTATAATAACCATATGGAGCAGGCAAAACTACAATTGAGCCGCTCCCCGTTTCCGCTTCCGGTTATGAAAATCAATCCGGCGGTTACTGATCTTTTTTCATTCGATTTTGAAGATTTTACGCTGGAAAATTACCAGCATCACCCAACAATCAGTGCACCTGTAGCAGTATAGATTTGTACTGTGTGGAAAGCAATAAAAACCAATTCAAATGATCATATCGCTTATTGTAGCTGCTGCCAAGGATAATGCTATAGGCCGTGGCAATGCGCTGCCCTGGAACCTGCCTAAAGACCTTAAATTTTTTAAGGCAACTACTCTGGGCAAGCCTATAATTATGGGCAGGAAAACATTTGAAGCGCTGGGCAAACCATTGCCTGGCAGGTTGCATATTGTTATCTCTGCGAACGGTGATCTGAATGTGCCTGAAGGAGTATTGGTGTATACAGACATCAACACTGCAATCAGCAAGCTGGAACAGGATCAAATTGAAGAGTGTTTTATAATAGGTGGCGGAAAAATATTTGAACAAACCATGCCGCTTATAGACCGCATGTACATAACCCGGATAGACGCAACGATACCCGATGCCGATACTTTTTTTCCGGTAATAGACCATACGCACTGGAAACTGGTGTGGGAAGAAAAACATACCAAAGACGAAAAGCACTCATTTGATTTTACATTTCAGCATTTTGAGCGAATTGAAATGTAGGGTCGGAATAAAATCAGCTTATAAAGTTCCCGCAATTACCGAATGACCATTCACTCATTTGCAGCATTCCTGAAGTATTGGTGGAAAGCCAAAGGCCGGCATGGTACTCATTCTCCGTTTGTATATGAATTTGTGGAGCGGGTGCTGATGAGCGATACGGCAATAGAGCGAGAGTACATGGTTGAAATTCCTGCCTTGTCGCTGCGTTTCGAGAATATTGTGAACAGGATAGCAGCAAATTACCAACTGAAATCTGTGATCCGGGTATCAGGAGATGCTGAATTTAAAGCAAATGCAGACCTGGTAATTGTGAACGAAATGCCCACCAGTGACTGGATGGTATTTTTAGACAAACACGCTCCCGAACTGCACAATGAAACGATGGTGGTTTTCACAGATATCCATCAGACAAAGAACCATAGTGCGCAGTGGAAAAACGTATGCACCCATCAACGGGTGAAAATGAGCATAGACCTGTACGGAATAGGTATACTGCTATTCAGAAAAGAGTTTAAGGAACAGCAGCACTTTATACTAAAATACAACCCCTAGTACAGCCTAAGCCAGCGGATCATTATCGTCTGCTGATTCGTTTTTTGCAAAAAACTTATCAACGAAACCACTGAACATAGGCGGCACCTTTGCCTGAATGTATGCTTTCATTATTTTAACGGCTTTCTGTGCCTGTGCGTCGGATAAGCCGCCTTCAGTTTTTAACTGCTGAATTACCTCTTCCATGTATCAGAGTGTTATCGTTGTAAATATAATTTTCAAAAAAGGCTACGCAGCCTTCATGTGTTCCAGTTTGGCATGCTCTACCATTTGCATAGAGTATTCCAGCGACAGGTGGAAAGTGCCGTCATGATTTTCAGAAGGCAGATCGAACATGGCATCGGTGAGTATCATCTCGCAAATTGCCCTCAGACCACGACCGCCCAGCTTATACTGCACTGCCTTTTTCACCATATAATCGAGTGCGGCATCTTCAACTGTAAGTTTGATGTTTTCGAACTCAAATAATCTGGTATATTGCTTGATGAGTGCATTCTTAGGTTCTGTAAGTATGCGCTTCAGTGATTCTTCGCTGAGCGGGTTGAGGTAAGTAACGATCGGCAACCTGCCCAGTAGTTCGGGTATGAGTCCGAATGTGCGCAGATCCTGAGCGTTTACGTATTGGAGCAGATTTGCCCTGTCTAGGTCCTTGCTTGCTTTAATAGCATTATACCCGATAGCTGATGTCTGGATACGGCGAGCAATCATTTTGTCTATTCCTTCGAAAGCACCGCCGCAGATAAACAATATATTAGTAGTGTTTACTTTGATCATTTTCTGCTCAGGATGTTTTCTTCCTCCTTGCGGTGGTACCAGCACCTCAGATCCTTCCAGCAGTTTCAGCATAGCCTGCTGCACACCCTCACCGCTTACATCGCGTGTAATGGAAGGATTATCACTTTTGCGGCCAATCTTATCCAGCTCGTCGATATATACAATACCACGCTCAGCGGCAGCTACATCATAATTACTTGCCTGCAGCAGCCTGGATAGAATACTTTCTACGTCTTCGCCTACATAACCTGCTTCTGTAAATACTGTTGCATCAACAATAGCAAAAGGCACCTGAAGCAGGCGGGCAATAGTTTTAGCGAGGAGGGTTTTACCTGTACCGGTTTCGCCCACCATCATTATGTTTGATTTTTCAATTTCCACATCTTCCTGGGGTGGCATGCTCAGGCGCTTGTAGTGGTTGTATATGGCTACTGACAATACCTTTTTAGCATCGTTCTGACCAATAACGTACTGATCGAGAAAAGCCATTATCTCGCGAGGTTTGTAATTCTTGTTCTTCAGCAACTCCAGCTTTGGGTCGTCTTTTTTGCCTATGTTGCCGTTAGCCTCTTGCAGCAGTGCATGTGCATTTTCTATGCACTGATCGCAAATATTGCCTTTGAGGCCGGTAAAAAGTACGTTCACATCACTTTCGGCGCGGTCGCAGAAAGAGCATTTTTTATCAGGTTGCTTTGCCATGGGGCGCAAAGGTAAGGGAAAAACCAATGTTTAGCCTCCATAAAGGCCTACCAGCCATTGCAGCTACATGTAATATTTTGTGTAAGCGGGGAGGTAAGATCATAAATGATAGGCCGGGAAATTCATTTCAGTAAGACGAGGAAATAAACTGCAGGCAAAAAATTGCCTGCAAATAAATTGCAATTTGAACACAAACGAATAATGGTATTTTCTCAAACCAAGACTTTTACATACGGGCTCTATTTCAACAGGTGTAATGACTATACAATCAATTACTTAAGACCAAAACAAAATCTATGACAGGACGGATACGACCTATGACGGGACACAGGGAGCCTGTCACAGATAAGCGATTTGTCTATGTAAAATTTAGGCTTCACCTTTGTCCTGCAAAACAAATAAATCCCTATCATGACAGACAAATACAGGAAAATAGAGCGGGAGTATGTGCTCTCGGACAGCTCGGTAAATGAATATGGTTTTCGCTTACTGACATCAGGATACCAGTTAGCTTCTTTTCAGAAGAACCCAATAGGTTACTACATGCACCGCAGAGAAGAGGGAATAGTGCTGAAGTGGGAAAATGTGCGGATCGAGGATGACAAAGTATTGGGAACACCAGTCATCAATCTATCGAACGGGCGCGGCGCACAAACCTGTGATGAGGCGGAAAATGGTTTTCTGAACGCAGCTTCGGTTGGGCATATTGTGGTGCTGGAATACAGTACCGATCCGGCTCAGATGCTGCCCGGGCAAACAGGGCCCACCATCACAAAATGGTATAACAAAGAATGCAGCCTGGTGGATATACCCGGTAACTGCAATGCACTCACCAGATTATATGATGCACAGGAAAATGAATTGAATCTGGTAGATCTGGGAATAAACAACAAGAACCTGATAACTACGATAGGCCAGAATACAATCAACGAACTGGCCGGTATACTGCTACTGGATAGTGCAGCCGATGAGCAGGCAATAGTAACGGAGATTAAAAACCTGGCTGCAAAAACGGGCGTGCTGGAACTGGAAAATAAAACGCTGCGCAACGAAAAACACAATCTGCAGCTACAATTGGATGACCTGACCCAGGCACAGAACAAATTTGAGATCACGGCAACGCTGGACCGCGCGCTGGAAGACAAAAAATTGACCGTGTCGCTCAGAAACCAACTTGCCGTGGATTATGCTGCGAATCCTGAGGGATTGAAAACACTACTAGCGGTTATGCCGGCCTACCGTTCTATTGCCGAACACTTGAGCAGCAAACCGCTGGATACCACAGAAGCACAATGGCAGTGGGATGATTTTGAGAAAAATGACCCGTCGGGTAAAAAACTGAAAGAGCTCAGAGCCAACAACCCTGTAAAATACAAAGAACTGTTTGACAACAAATTCCAACCTGTTGCGGCCTAACTGCTAAAACGAAAACAGGGTTTTTATTTACTTACCACATTCAATATACGTTACTCATACGTGAGTAGTGAGCACTGCTGTGGCCTGGCTGGTTACCTATCACTTCCCCTCTAATCTATTTACTTCCGGCCTGCGCCACAGCAGTTACCAACTTTGAAATAAACACAGCGATTCTCGGAGAGGTATTCTTCAAAACAACTCCATTTCAACGCCTTCCGCCCGGCAGGTACAGCGGATGCATTCCATTCTTAACCTCTTTTGTATACAATCAAAATTCTTTAACCAAAACCAATAATTCAATATGGCAATTCAAAAAGAGATCTGGCAAGATCACATTGAGGGCAATCTATTCAAGAACAACGAGTTCTTACTGGCATCAACTGATGCAGGACAATATGTGCTGCAGGGACAGGTAGTACACATACCACAAGCGGGTGCGCTGCCCACGATAGAGAAAAACCGCTCTGACCTGCCGGCAACCGTTGCAACACGGAGAGACTCGGATATAACCTACACGCTTGATGAGTATACGACCGATCCGATCCTGATTCCAAACGCAGAGACTTATGAACTCAGTTACAATAAGAGGGAAAGCGTGCTTGCGGAATATGAAGCGTCACTTCGCCAGACGGTTTCAGACAACATACTGATTGATTGGGCACCAACCGGAACTACCGGTACAACCATCCGCACAACCGGCGCCACAACTGCAAGCACACTGGCCGGCACAACAGGTAACCGTAAGAAATTTACTGTAACTGACCTGAAGAACGCACAACTGCAGCTGAACAAACAAAATGTGCCGATGGAAGGAAGGTATGCGCTGCTGAGCGCTGATATGTTTCAGCAACTTACCGATGATATGTCTGCGACGCAATACCGTGATTTCAGTGCGGCCTACGATGTTAAGGACGGTATACTGGGTAGGTTGTTTGGGTTTAACATAATGATGCGCAGCGGCGTACTGAGCTACAACAACGATACAGCACCAGTAGTAAACCCTTACGGAGTTGCATCATCTGCAACTGACAATGACGGTGTACTCTGCTGGCAGATAAATGCTGTTGAAAGGGCCCTGGGTCAGATCACATTCTTTGAGCGTACAGGCGACCCAACTTACTATGGCGACGTATACAGTGTGAGCGTGCGCATTGGTGGCAGGATACGCAGAAGTGACGCAAAAGGAATAGTAGCCATTGTGCAGGATGCCGCATAACAACCGGCAAATGCAGTAAAGCGAAAAAATGAAAGAACATGCTTTCTGAAATAAAAATTTGGGTACTCGTTGGGGTGGCTGGTGTTATGGCGACTGTTCTGGGTTATATGATCAAGTTGGTGACTGTAGAAGTAATAAAAAGGCTCGATGAAATAGTATCTGAGTTGAAACAACTTACGCAGGCTACAACCATACAGGGACAGCAGATAAAGGGGTTGCAGGAACAGGATACAGTGATACACAGCCGCCTCAATGAGCATTCAGACCGGATAAGATCGTTGGAGATCAACGGCAACCAAAACAACCTGCGATGGTCCTAAGAATCAATCAATATTAAATATCGACATGCAGGATTCCAGGCCGGCCCCTTTAAACGCTATCAGTGATATACACTCTGTTAAAAATTAACTAATAAAAATGGAACAAGTAAAACAATATTTTGAAAATCATGAAACAGTAAATCAACTGTATTTCACCAGCGATGGCCTTGCTTTTTTTGATGAGGTCAACGCAATTAATCATGCAGGAAATCTGGATGATACAACGATCAGTACCAAGACCAGAGACGAAGTGGAAAGTGAATTGGAGCAACTAACAGATGGTCTGGAGTACGATCCGCTGGATGAACCTGACGCTGAGTAACAAACATGCAAAACATAAAACTAACAAGGAAACGATAAACATATGGGTAGTGTAAATATAACTCTGGCCAATGGCCAGCTGGGAGCCGCGCTCCAGACGAATGACGGAATTACCGGACTTGTACTAACGGGTGTATCGGAATCTGGTGGATATACTGCCGGCTCACCGATATTAGTGACAAGTATGTCGGACGTAGCCGTGGCGGGAATTACTAACACAAACAATCCGTTTGCCATAAAGCAACTGCAGGAATTCTACAACCAGGCAGGAACAGGATCGCAATTGTATTTGATGCTGGTGCCAACTACTATGACCGTAGCACAAATGGCAGACAACTCAAATCCTAATGGTGCGAAAAAACTGTTGGAGTTTGCGGGAGGAAAGATAAAAGTACTGGGACTACTCAGCGATGATGATGCCATAACGGCAGGGGGTGGTTCGATCACCGTAACTAATGGACTGAACGCAGATGTATACACAGCTGCAAGCAATATGCGCATCATGGCGCAGGCTTATTTTCTGGCAGAAAAACCCTTCAGGTGTGTAATTGGTGGTACATCTTATTCGGGAACTCCGGCCAGCCTTACCGACGAAACCGCAGGTACCAGCAACAACAGGTGTGCTATATTAATTGGGGACACCGTAAGCGGTAAAGCCGCGAGCATGGGATTACTGCTGGGCGTTATCTCGTCAATACCGGTACAGAGAAAAATAAGCAGAGTACGGACAGGACCTTTAACAAATACAGCAGCATATCTGCACACTACTCCGCTTGAAAGTGCCACCGGTGATGCGGCGATAATATCGGGTAAAGGTTTTATTACGTTCATAACGTACCCCAACGTGAGCGGATATTTCTTCAGCGGAGATCCGATGCTTACCGCAACGACCGACGACTACAGCATGCTCGCAAGAGGTAGGGTAATGGATAAGGCGCATATTCTGGCATATACAACCTTCGTTCAGGAAGTAGACGACGAAGTGCCTGTGAATGACGATGGAACACTAGATGCGGGTTTCTGCAAATGGCTCAGCCAGCAAATAGTAAATCAGGTAAATACTACCATGACAGCAAATAAGGAAATCAGTGCCATAAACTGTTTTATAGATCCGGCGCAAAATATACTCAGCACAAACGAGCTGCATGTAGTATTAAAAATAACGCCGGTAGGGTATGCCACGGACATAGAAATTACCTTGGGATTTGAGAACCCATCTCTCTAAAAAAGTAGGCCGGTATGATATCTAACGGAAGTTAATCAGACGGTCAGCAAATCAATTTGTAATAACAAACAAAAAAGAAACATATGCCATCAGTACCATTTTTTGATAGTAAGGATTGCGAGTGGGCAGACATGACCGTATTGTTTGCCGGATCGCCGCTCACAAAAATTCGTGGAATAAAATACAAAGCAGCTAAAGATAAGCAGCTGCTACATGCCGCAGGCGATGAACCTATAAGTATACAGAGCGGAAACCGCACTTATGAGGGTCAGATCAAAGTTTTAAAAGGAGCGATCGATGATATGAACAGGGCGGCAATAGCGGCAGGAGGTGAAGACATTCTTGATATGCAGTTTGATATCATTGTAACGTATAAACCGAAAGGCACACGTCCGCTGCAGACAGATACCCTTGTAAATGTGGAAATAAAGGATTTTGAAAAAGGGTGGGAGCAAGTAGCCAAAAATATGGATGTAACACTGCCAATAGTGTTTTTGAAACTCGTAACTGAATAGTACTTCTCCGGTGTATTTCACACCGGATTCATTTAACCTAAAACAAAAGAAATGTCGAACCCAACAAATACGCTCATTGGTCAGGCTACCAATGAGCAAATAGCAGAATGGAAACGGAAATACAAGTATGGTATTTATGCGGTGGAAGTTGATGGTCATGT
Organism: uncultured Bacteroidota bacterium; assembly: GCA_903829015.1. Taxonomy (GTDB): domain Bacteria; phylum Bacteroidota; class Bacteroidia; order Chitinophagales; family Chitinophagaceae; genus Nemorincola. Next base: position 46,075 of record CAIKOJ010000025.1, on the reverse strand, counting down.
TGGCTATTTTAAGAACCCCGGCAGGAATGAACTCAACTGCGCGATGAGCAAAGCAGACAAAGACAAGGCATTGGATATTTTTGAAGAGCTGGCGAGCGTTACATTTCTGGGAGGCAGCGAGGAAATCCTTAAAGACGACCAGATGTTTATTGGTGTGAGCCAGGAGCTGAAAATAAAACTTGAAGGTAAACAGGCGACACTGGTAAACTTATAACGGAGTCGTGCGGAGGACCAGCGCATGATTCCATTGGATACCTTGAGACAATACTTGAATTCTACTTACCGGGTCTGGACCACCGGTCACTGAGTGACGAAGCGTTTGCGCAAAAGACAGCTCACCTGCGATACATACTGAATCAAAACGAAAGGAATGAAACTGAAGAAGTTTAACAGTTGCAGAAAATTATCTTGAGATGCTTAAAACTGGCTTCGTTATACCATTTGGTCCCTTTCTTAGTTCAGCCTCCCCAGTTTGCCAAAAATTTCCCACAGAGGGATTGTCGGAAATATTAGTGCCGGCAAACAACTGCGAACAACAATGAATTTGTAGAAGCAATAAATAAAACGTTTCAAATCACAACCTATGCCCCTTCACTACAAGGAGTACACCGATAGGATTTTGAGAAAATCCAGTTTGCATGCATACCAGTTTTCCGTAAAGAAGGAAAATGGTTTGTTCGGCGAAAAGAGAGGTATGGCTGATTTTGGCAAAGGGTTACGTGCCTATCCAGAAGTGACCACTCAAGTGGGCATAGCCAGACCCTTCGGTCGGAAACGCAATTCGACAGGGTCTTTGACCTACAATGACAATTTCGCGAATAGCAGAAAGAAACCGCAGGGGCTGGCTACCGCAGACTTTTACCAACGTGACAATCTCAGAAAACTCACACTTGGCAACCATTCATTTAATGCGATAGACAAACAAGAGATCACACAGCTTGTGCAAAAAAGAGATATTATATCTACAATCAGAAATGCGAATCGCTATTCGGTTGCCTTGCCAGGAACAAAGCCAAATCAACAAATGCAACTGCCGGAAGTTACCCTGAGCTTGTTCAATGACAGGGACCGACGGATTCCTCAAAGCGACAAGATGGGTACGAATATAACACCTGTATTGGCGGACCTGGTGAAAAGTTGCAATTTTGAACTACATAATAGCGAGGCTTCAGAAATACACATAAATCGCCGGAGAGTGAAAATGGGATTTGAACAACTACTACCTGGTGTTCCAAACAACAGCCCGAAAATTTCAGATGCTTATTTGCCAAACAATGGAACGCGACAGTTCTTTAAAGTGGTCGCAGTTGAAGCAATTAACAAACTTCTTAAAGGATCATCGCCAATCAGCAATCAGAAAAGAGATTGGAGTGGAAGTGCTAAATTAATGAATGCGCAGGTTGGTACAATTAGGCGGAATGTTCCGGAAAAAGCTATAGAACGCAACACCGGAGTTGGATCTTTAAAAAATGCTGTTGGGGGATTTAAGAGTGCTGGCGCCTATTCGAGCGCAATGAATTCAAGGTTGCGTATGCTGGATTTTCTCAGCAACCTTAATTCTATTTATGGATTGCAGGGAATTGTTGCCAACACCAGATTGCAGGCTAGAAACAACTCTCAAGGTACCCTCTACAGTGGACAGGAGAAGAGGATAGATAGTTGGCTTCAGGTGTTTGGTATGAAGGGATTGTTTGAAATGGCACCTCAAACGCTTTCGATGCTGGCTGCGGAAAGAAATACTTTTGTTCCTGGACTTTTTAACACCACAGCTGCCACCAGAGCTTTTAACCCGTTTCATCCTGGACGTCAATCGACCCATGCATTTCAATCACAACAGCGCTCGGTTCACATACACATGAATAGACCTCTGATCGAAAATTTTTCAATCACATCGAAAGACGCCGGGAGCGGAATTGCGGAATTTAGACGCAAAGTAGAAGAGGTATTGCTAGAAATTCTTAACAGTGCAAATGCAACACGTTGATTATGGCTGAATTATCATTTAACATTTCAGATTTGTTTGAGCAGACATTCGGGTATAAGACCAGAGCGTTCGATCCTGATTTTTCAAAGACCGAAGGAGCAGTCAACACCAACCGGAAAGAATATGGAGCACAGGGTTCACCATATTATACAATCGGTTCCCTTGGCTTAGAGTATTATATGCCAGTTACGATATCCTACCCTGAAGGTATATCGTCACTGACCAGCAAGCAAACAACAAAAGGTGCAATCGAAACCGGTAAACTTAAAAAATGGGATCTGCCATTTCCAGTTATTTCGGTATCCAGCAGTAAAACGATTGTCGAAACTCCACTTACCGAACGAAGAGGTACAGTTAAGGAATTGATCAACATTCGGAATTATGAAATAACTATCAAAGGTTTCATAATAGGCGAAGGGAATAACTTCCCGGAAAATGAGGTAACCATTCTGCGCAATATTTATGAGCAAAATGAACCACTTGCCATTCAATGTCCGTTGACTGACATTTTTCTTTTGCGCCCTGATAGAAGCGGGAGTGACCAGGTGGTCATAACAGAGTTGAAATTTCCGGCCGTGACCGGAGTAAAGAATGTTGCGCCATATGAACTACATCTGGTAAGCGATGAACCGTTTAACCTAATATCTATTTCATAATGTTTATACTTACAAGCGATATATCCATTGGCAATTTCCGGTTCAGTGGTGTACACGACATTCAGATTCAAAGCAGTGTCTATAGCATAGTAAGTGCTGCGATCATAAAAATACCTTCCATTTCTAAAATTACTGTAAAAGATAAGGCAAGCCCAGACTTGGTAGTTACCGGCAATCAATTCAAAGAGGGAAATCCGGTAACCATTCAGCTCGGATACAACAACGAGCTGAAAACTGAATTTACCGGTTTTGTAAAGAGCCGCAATTTGAACATGCCCCTGGAGATTGAGTGCGAAGGCTATAGCTGGCTCATCAGGAGGAACAATATCTCCGGGTTTTGGCAAACAATAGCTTTAAAAGAGCTTCTGGAAAAGGCTGTATCTGATTTGTATGCAGGATACAAAATAAACGTTCAGTGTGATTTAGATATAACTCTGCGCAATCTGACCGTTGACAATATGTGTGGTTTCGATTTGATTGAAAATATCTCGAAATACACCGACAACGCCTTGTCATTATTTTTTATTCAACCAGATACTTTATGGTGTGGGTACAGGTATATTCCTTTGGCAAAAGGCACCGATTTTTTTAATCTGGGAATTGTTGACTATAGGTTGGGTTATAATGCAATGGATGAAAATCAATTGACTCAACGTAATCCAGAAGTAGATCTCGTAAAAGTAATTTACTCTAAGCGGCTGCCCGATGGTACCAAAGTCTCACAAAGCTCTGACGTTTACAGTCAAAGCAACTACACCCGAAGTAAAGTATTGAATCATATCAGTGACTCAGACCAACTTAAACAACTAGCTAATGAAAAAGCCTATCAGTTGAATTACACAGGGTTCGAGGGGACAATAACATCCTTTCTGCAGCCATTCGCTGCTCCGGGATATCTGGCAAACATTACTGACAGTAGATATCCGAGGCTAAACAGTCGATATCTTATAGAGGGTACACAGGTTAATTATGGTATAGACGGAGCCCGTAGAATTATTGAGATCGGACCAATAGTAGGTTTTGCAAAATCCTAAACACATGACGAAGAATTCAGCAAAGATAAAAGAAGGCATTAGAACATTGACCGAAACACCGCCGGTTATTATCAGCGGAACCGTTGTGTCTGGTAGTGTAAATTTTGGCGAAGGTACAATGAGTGTATTGCCAAATAACGATGGCGAGCCAATTGAAAATGTGCTACTCAATCCTGTAACCGGAGACACGAATGGTTTTCTTTTGATTCCTGCTGAGGGAAGCAATGTGGTTATTGGATGTGTTGATGGACCGGGTGAATGGGTATTGCTAAAAGCAAGCAGGATTTCAAGAGCGATGATTACAATTGAAGATGTAAAGTATCTAATGGACAGCAGCCAGGTCAGCATTCAAAATGGAAGCACTGAGTTTAATGTTTCCGAAAGCCTGTTCAAAATGAACACTTCCGCAGAGAGTTTGTATCAGCTATTAAAAGACTGCTTTACATACATTGCTGCACTGACTGTAACTACATCCACAGGCGCCAGCAGCGTTCCGGTAAATGTTGCAGACTTCAATTTGCTTATAACCAGGCTCGACAATTTACTTGCCAGTTAGTTGGCAACTAATGACACTTCCAGAGTCAATAATTGCGATACCTCTTCTTGATTTTTAAAATACCGATATAGTATGGCAACACAAATGATTGACATCAGTCTGGCTTCGGATGATGACCTGCTTGTTCATTCCGGAGACTTTGTCGCCCTTGAATCAACAGGTCAGCACCAGCGGCTGCTGATCCTGAATAACAAAGGTGACTTTAAACAAAATCCTACGATATGCGTTGGCGCATTCGAATATCTGGACGATGAAAATTTCCGCGAGCTGATCAGAGCTATCAGTCAGGAGTTCATGAAAGACGGCATGGACGTAAAGAGAATTGACGTTTCTAAAAACGGAACGATAAACACCGACGCATATTATTCATAACAAAACCAAGGCTAAACAACTAAAGATCTATTTGATGTCTAATCCAATAAAAACGATGCCTAATCAGAGTATGCTGGATATCGTTATTCAGGCTTGTGGTTCACTCGAGGCAGGTATGCAATTCGCGGCAGAAAACGCCAGAAATATAAGTGACATTCCTGTGCCAGATGAAGAGTTTCAAGTAGAAAGTATAAATTCAACGAACACCGATAAAGATGTTGTAAAATACCTCGTTAGGAACGGTATTACTATAGGTACACTTGATAACCGGACTGAAATAAGTTTTTCCATAATTCTGAAGCCCGTTATGACCGTAGTGCCGTCAACGTCTAGTCCGCCATACATTACCGGTGATTATCAATTTGACTGGCAGACTGCACCGGGCTTTGTCAACACGTATCCGATACCTCATTTGCATTATCCCGCAAATGACAACCTGATGTGGCATATTACTGAAGAACGGTACCTGGCACACGAGACTCCCGAAAACAGCCTCAGTTCAGGTCATTACATGGACGATGGTTTATTGCCATATACGATCGGATGGGTGGCTGGCAGAGGATTAATGATGATTTGGAGTGACCTGAGCGCTCCTGACAGAACAGCCACTTTCGTAGATTCAAAAGGCAATGAGGCATTTTGCGCACCGCTTATTATACTAAGCAATACTGCGCAAAGCGTAGTGGAATACCTGATTGCAGATCTTTCAGTAGATGTGGTTTCGCGCACCGGTAGTTCAGTTACTCTCAGGCTCACACGTAATCATCACCTTATAGGTTTGTTGGATTTTGTAACCCATTCAATGAGTTGGTTGTACGACGCTATAGGCGGTACGCCGGATCCTCTTGATCCGGGCAATGCTGATAAAACCATTTTGGTACTCACGCGTGGCACTTATACTTTTGGCGTAGCTACCGTTTATACTAATTCCGGCACGGCTTATCCTCCCAGTGCCTTATCTATGGTTGTGGAAATATCTTAGGAACTACTCCTTTTGCTGTTTCATTCTCAAGGTCTCATTCCAATAATAATTTCTTTAAAAGTTTCAAATGGCTAGAACTATATCCCAAATTCAGGCAGCACTATTTGCCGCAAAGTCTGCCGACACAACTCTAAGTGGTTTATCGAGTACCAGCAACACAGCCATATGGCTGCTTTGGACCTATATTGTTGCTGTTTGTCAGTGGACGCTCGAAAATCTTTTTGATGCACATAAAGCTGAAGTAATCAGTCTTATTGCTTTGCAGAAGCCACATTCATTACAATGGTATGTCTCGAAAGCGAAAAAGTTTCAATACGGAATTTCTTTGCCTCCTGACAGTGATGAATATGAAATAGTACCGCCGGTAGACCCTAATGTGCTCATTGTAAAGTATGCGGCCGCTGTTGAATTAGTAAACCTGGTTAGAATAAAAGTTGCCCGGCTATCTGGTGGGGTATTGGCTCCGCTGCTGCCATTGCAACTTACAGCATTCGCAGCATACATGGCCAGGGTAAAAGATGCAGGAGTACGGATACAGGTAACCAGTGGCAACCCGGATAATCTGCAATTGAAAGTTGCGGTGTTTTATGATCCATTAATTCTCAATGCTAACGGCGCCAGATTGGACGGCACCAGTACTACACCTGTAAAGGATGCGATCAATGCTTTTCTCGAGCATCTTCCATTCAACGGATTATTTGTGATCAATAACCTTATTGCAGCATTGCAGGAGGTAGAAGGCGTTAGGATTGCAGAGATAGTTAGTGCTCAGGCAAATTACGGACTTACATCATACTTGCCTGTTACTTATGAATACCTGCCTGATGCCGGGTATATGATCCTCGACTCCCTTTACTTCGATACATACGTAACCTATACCGGCCACGGTCCGTTCTAACGGTTTGATTCTGTATCCGGCACTTTTAATTGTTTGTCCTTTTTAACAATACACTCTATGGGTCTCTTTAACATTGATTATGACAGCCTCGTATACCAGTTGCTGCCTGTGCGGCTGCGGCAGTCCGTAATGTACGCATGGCTGAAATATTTGGTCAGCCAGGTAAAATGGCTCTATCGGCTGTTTGTTGCCTACAGGAAAAACAACCTGTATCTGTTGGCCCACAACGGTCAGGTATGCTTGATGGAAGCGGCCTTGAATGACACGTTCGATCCTGTGTTGAGGGGTATATACATCACCGACGGCTCATTTAAAGACCCTTTGTTTCTGTACCTCGATACAGAGGTGAAGCCACTATGGGTGGGCCTCTCTTCGGAAGCAGGTACTACGCCCTATCCCGATCCTCAGGTGCTATATACTTCATCAGAAACCTATATGCTGGGAGTATGTTTCATTGTAAACATTCCACTGCTTGTTTCGTTAAGTACAGGGTATAATGAGGTGCGGATAAGAGCGCTCATAGACCTCTATCGCCTGGCGTCCAGGTCAAACTATTCTATAGAAATATATTAATCTCTAAAAATAATCAGCAGTTATGAAAGCTATCGATTTTACTCACCCCGGCGGATTCCCGTTGACGCAGGATCAGTTGGACTATTTACAACAAGCCTATACCGAGTGCCTTAATGCGTTTGCTGCAATGGGTGGTCTGGGTCCTACGATCATCAGCGGTATGGAAGCATCTGTATCGGGCCCCACTACGACCATTTCTGATGGTTGGTTTTTCTATAACGGCGAACTGATCAGATTTTATTCGGGCAGTTTTTCCTCAATTCTTGTAGGCACAACGGTTCTTGTAAATATCACACCGTCGTCTACCGGCCTTACGTACAATGATGGCAGTTTCTTTCCTGCTGTTCTTGACAAGGCAGCAACACTCGTTATTGGACCACCGGCCACTACACCAACTCAATTTCCATTCTCAGATCTGGCTCCGTTTCAGGTTCATTTTGGTATTAAGGGTAGGGAAACAGGATGGCAGTCGCTCAGCGTATCTACGCCGCCTGCCAGTGGTGGCGTTACGGGTACTATATATTACAAGAAAAATTTCCTTAACAATACGCTTCACATCCGAGGGTCGCTAACAGCAAATAATGCGCAGAACTTTGTGGCATCGCCTGCGGCATTGTTTTATCTAATGGGCACTTTGCCTGCGGGGTATATGCCAGGTAACAATACTTATTTTACGGGGCACTATTATTTGGGTGGCCTTATTCAGGATGACCTAGGCGTTTCCTGGATAAAGCAAATTAGTTGTGGAGTGAATACCATAGGTCAGATTTCTATAAACTGGATAAGACCGGATATTTCAATAACAGCTTACGCTGTCAATTTCAATACAATAATTCCGCTAGACTAGTAGGCTTATATCCGGGCTGTGTTTTGCCGTGTGAACAGCAGCAGATACACGATGATAAACAACATGGACGTTACTGCCGAAACGCAAACCTTCAAAAGCAATGCGCCAAAATTAGAGAAGTTCCACAATTCAATGCCGAAGAATACAAAATGATGCAGCAGTATCAGAAAGGTACTGTACACCAGAAATGGCATCCATCCCATGCTTTTTATTGAGGGATGTTGTCCGGAATATTCGCTGAGATTGCGGGGCAGCAATGCACTCAGTACATTGGTTCGCAAATAGGCTATCAGCACAGCCGCGCAGGCATGCATTCCTGCGGTGTTCATAAACGTGTCTACACTGATACCCATAATAAATCCAAGGATAAGCAGTGCCCATACCGGTGTTTCGAATGGCAGCAGCAAAATAAAGAGTGGATAAACGTAGGGTATAAATATGGGGAAACCGGAAGGCTCGCTCCACCACCGTAGTGTGATCTTATTCAGAATCAACACCTGTAGCAGGAGTATTACTGTAAAACGTAAAATATTTTTTATGAACACGTTCATTCCTCGCCTGTTATTTACTTTTTCCGGTAGAGTCTTCCAGTTGTTTCTTCTCCATCGCCATTTTGTTATCTACCACATATACATACTGCAACTTATGAAAATTTGTTGACGAGAGCAGAGAAATGATCTGCATGCCTTTCTTCTTTTCCACTTCCGTTTTGATCACAGTTCCTATCATTATATCCGGTGGAAAATAAAGCGAAAAGTTATTTGTATAAATTGTATCGCCCTTCTTTACACTGATCTGTTGCGGCACATCTATCATGGTAAGTATGTCTGCACCCTTTTCATCCCAAACCACAAATCCGTTGGTTCCGTCTTTCAGTTTGGCGCTTACTTTCAGTTTTGCACTAAGCACAGAAAGCACACTCGCAAAGTGAGCCGATACATGCTCTACCCTACCCACTATGCCTGTACCCGAAAGAACAGCCATGTTTTTACTGACACCGTCGTTATAACCTCTGTTAATTGTTATGTAGTTGTCGCTGGCGTTGGTCGAGTTGTTGATCACTCTGGCTGTCTGGTACAGATAGTCTGCATACTTCACTACATGTTTTGTGGTATCATTGCTCGTTATACTTATATGAACAACACTATCTTTCAATGTGTCTACACTATGCAGCAGGTCCAGTTTTTTCCTAAGCGTTGCATTCTCATTCAGCAGGCTGTCATTCATTTTCCGTAACCCGAAATAATAGACCACATCGCTTTGCTTTTTATAAACAATACCCGCAACCGCATTTGCTGAGCTAACGATATCGTTACCCTGCAGTGTATTGGTATGTTCTATGAGTACAATGCAAACAATCTCCAGCCCGAGGAAAAGTATCAGGTTAAAAAAGCGCCGTATGAACAGTATAAAATTGCGCACTTATCGGTAATTTGGAGTTGCTATTTGGAATTTGGATTAATAGCTGGAATCTTGTAACTCGCTAGTTCCCAATTAATTCCCGATAGCTCGGGGCCAAATTCCACTAAAATTTACTTCATCAGGAAAGGCATTCTGGCAATATTCTTTAATGCCATGCCGGTGCCCCTAACCACTGCGCGCAGCGGATCGTCAGCTACATGAACAGGTAATTTGATCTTATGAGATATACGCTTGTCAAGACCACGAAGCAATGCCCCGCCACCTGTCAGGTACAGGCCGCGGCGGTATATGTCGGCAGCGAGTTCCGGTGGGGTACTTTCCAGCGCTTTTAAAATCGCTTCTTCTATCTTGAATATTGATTTGTCCAGTGCCTCGGCCACCTCCTGGTAGGTTACCATGATCTGTTTAGGAATACCTGTTACCAGGTCCCTTCCGTTAACTGCAATATCATCAGGTGGGTTGTCCAACTCTTTCAGTGCAGATCCTACGTGTATCTTTATTTGCTCAGCAGTTCTTTCACCGATCATCAGGCTGTGATATCTGCGCATAGCCTCCATAATGTCTCCGGTAAATTCGTCACCAGCTATTCTGATGGATTGGTCGCAAACGATCCCGGCAAGTGCTATTACCGAAATACCGGTTGTACCACCCCCTATGTCTATGATCATGTTACCAGTAGGTTCCTCTACATCTATACCTATACCCAATGCTGCTGCCATAGGCTCATGTATCATATATACTTCCTTGGCACCTGCTTGTTCGGCCGAATCTCTTACAGCTCTTTTTTCCACCTCAGTAATGCTGGATGGAATACAGATCACCATTCGCCAACTAGGTGGGAACATAGGTTTTTTGGGGTAAACCAGCTTGATCATTTCGCGCAGCATACCCTCAGCTGCATTAAAGTCGGCTATCACACCGTCTTTCAAAGGCCTGATCGTTTTAAGATTCTCGTGGGTTTTTTCGTGCATCATCATAGCCTTTTTACCCACGGCCACTATTTTATTTGTACTGCGGTCTATGGCTACAATAGATGGTTCGTCCACCACTACCTGGTCATTATGTATGATAAGCGTATTGGCAGTACCCAGGTCTATTGCGATTTCCTGCGTCAGAAATTTAAAAAAGCCTAAAAAACTCATTATTCGGTAAATTTTATGTATTCGCAAAAGTGCGAAAAAACTAATAGAGTTGTTGCTGGATAAATCTATCGTTGCAAAATTATGTAAATAATTTTCCCAAATCGGCGAATTATTCAGCGTTGTAAAATCTATAAAATTAAAATATGATAAAAAGACTACAAAGAACTTAAATATTGGATATGAGTTAAGCGCAATTTTACCTACTTTTGCACCTCGGGCGTTGAGCCCGATTTTCATATCTGCTCATCGCGCTTTTTTAGTATTTATTTTTTAGTATTTATATTTCAATATGCCGCGCGATCTTTCTATTAAAAGTGTGCTTATCATTGGCTCGGGTCCCATTATTATCGGACAAGCCTGCGAATTCGATTATTCAGGGTCGCAAGCGGCCAGAAGCCTGAGAGAGGAGGGGATAAAGGTGATCCTTATTAACTCTAATCCGGCAACCATTATGACCGACCCCATAATGGCCGACAAAGTATATCTGCTGCCACTTACTGTAGAAAGTATAGAACAGATATTGGAGGATAATGAGATTGATGCTGTTTTGCCGACGATGGGAGGACAAACCGCTCTTAACCTGGCTAAAGAGGCCGATGAACTGGGAATCTGGGAACGATACAATATAAGGCTGATTGGTGTAGATATTAAAGCAATTGATAAAGCGGAAGATCGTGAACTCTTCAGAAAGTGGATGATCCAGCTGGGCGTGCCGGTGGCTACTGCCAGAACGGCTAACTCTCTGCTGGAAGGTAAAGAATTTGCACAGCAAATAGGCCTGCCTATTGTAATTCGTCCGTCGTTTACGCTGGGTGGTTCCGGAGGTGGAATTGTAATGCACAAGGACGAACTGGATGGTGCTTTGGAGCGCGGACTTACTGCGTCTCCTATGCACGAAGTGCTGGTAGAGAAAGCAATGCTTGGCTGGAAAGAATTTGAGCTGGAATTGTTGCGCGATATGAATGATAATGTAGTTATCATTTGTACGGTTGAAAATCTAGATCCAATGGGTATCCACACCGGCGACAGTATTACGGTTGCGCCGGCTATGACATTGAGCGACACAGCATTTCAGCTCATGAGGAATACGGCAATCAGTATGATGCGGGATCTGGGGAACTTCGCTGGCGGCTGCAATGTTCAGTTTGCGCTCAATCCTGAAACAGAAGAGATCATTGCCATTGAAATCAATCCGCGTGTGAGCCGCTCATCTGCGTTGGCATCCAAGGCTACCGGATATCCGATAGCGAAGATTGCCGCTAAACTGGCAGTAGGGTATGCCCTCGATGAGTTGAAAAATCAGATCACAAAAACTACTTCAGCATACTTTGAGCCGGCCCTTGATTATGTGATCGTAAAAATGCCGCGCTGGAATTTTGACAAATTCAAGGGGGCTGATGATACTTTAGGTTTGCAGATGAAATCTGTTGGCGAGGTAATGGCCATAGGGCGCACATTCACAGAGGCATTGCAGAAAGCATGCCAGAGTCTGGAGAATAACGCTACCGGACTTTCCTTTATCAGTACTAGTCGCTTGCGGCCTGAAGAGATCTTAGAGTCATTAAAACGACCACAGTGGGATCGTATCTTCCGTATCAAAGAAGCCATGGCCGCAGGTGTATCTATTAAAACAATAAAAGAGCTTACACAGATTGACCGGTGGTTTTTGTACCAGATACAGGATATTGTGAACATGGAGGTGGAAATACGTAAGTATAAACATCTGGAAAAATTGCCGGAAACACTGCTTGCACAGGCAAAGCAAATGGGTTTCAGTGACGAGCAAATTGCAGAACTTGTTAAGGATTGTACAGCAGAGGAAGTGTATGAGCACAGGAAAGCTCTGGGTATCACACGGGTGTTTAAAATGGTAGATACCTGCAGTGCAGAGTTTGAAGCAAAAACTCCTTATTACTACAGCACCTTTGAGCAACAACCTATTTCGGCTTCATCGGGAGTGCTTTCAAATGAGAGTATCATATCAGGGAAGAAGAAAATAATAGTGCTCGGTTCGGGTCCTAACCGCATTGGTCAGGGAATAGAGTTCGATTATTGTTGTACTCATGGATTGATGGCCATCAGAGAATGTGGCTATGAGTCGATAATGGTGAACTGTAACCCTGAGACGGTTTCTACAGATTTTGATATTGCCGATAAACTTTATTTCGAACCCGTATATTGGGAGCATCTGTGGGAGATCATTGAACATGAACAACCCGATGGGGTTATCGTTCAGCTAGGTGGACAAACTGCTCTTAAGCTAGCCAGCAGACTGTACGAAAAAGGAATCAAAATAATTGGCACTTCGTTTGACAGCATGGATATTGCCGAAGACAGAGGCCGTTTCAGCGATACGCTCAAAGAGCTGGGTATTCCTTACCCTAATTATGGCACAGCATACACAACAGACGAGGCTATTGAGGTAGCCAAAGAAGTTGGATATCCCGTTCTGGTTCGCCCGTCGTATGTATTGGGTGGCCAGCGTATGCGCATTGTGATCAATGACGAAGAACTGGAAAAAAGTGTGGTGAGCCTGCTGAAACATTTGCCGGGCAACAAAATTCTCATTGACCATTTCCTGGATCGGTGTCAGGAGGCAGAAGTTGATGCCATTTGTGATGGAGAAGACGTGCATATAATGGGTATAATGGAGCATATAGAACCGGCGGGTATACACAGTGGCGACAGCCATGCGGTGCTTCCGGCTTTTAATCTTACTCCGCTTATTGTAGATGAGATGACCGATATTGCCAAGAAGATCGCAATTCGCCTTGGTATTAAAGGGCTCATCAATATTCAATACGCAATTAAAGATGGTAAAGTTTATGTGATCGAAGCCAATCCCCGTGCCAGTCGCACAACTCCGTTCATTGCAAAAGCATATGGTATTCCGTATCTCAACATAGCCACCAAGGTAATGCTGGGTGCAACAAAACTGAAAGACCTGAAACTGGTGCAGAAACTGGATGGTTTTGCGGTAAAAGAACCAGTTTTCAGCTTCAATAAATTCCCCAATGTAAATAAAGAACTGGGCCCTGAAATGAAGAGTACAGGTGAGGCCATCCGCTTTATTAAAAACCTTCGGGACCCATGGTTCAGGCAATTGTATAAGGAACGCAGTATGCACCTGAGTAAGTAATTGATTTGAAAAGACAGACGTTTGGCAACAGGTGCAGTTGGTGTTTTTTATGCACTAAACATTATATTTGCATCAAGAGCTATATATGAAGCGATTCTTGTTAATTCTTACTGCAGTCTTACTTACACAGTATCAGGTTCATGCCCAGATAGTTTTAAGTCAGACCAGCTACCCTGCTTCTGTAATAGGCACAGACACATTGAAGGTTACCACACCGTTGTCTGCCTTTCCAGACCTTACGGCCATGGCCAACGGTATATGGGATATGGATGTTATTACTGACTCGGTACCCTTCCACTTTGCTTTTCATGTTTCTGGCGCTTCCGGCTATCAGTTTGCGGACAGTAGCTTATTTTCAATTGGGGCTTTTAATTATTCTGGAAATACTCAAAAAAATGTGACTAGTGCAGGCCTACTTGAATATAGCGTTGTTGTAATTCCAAAAATAATCAGCCTTTTCCCGATGACATCAGGTGCAAACGATAGTATTTTAATCGCCTCCCAAAATTCAGTTTACGCCACACCACGCACCAGGATTGCATTCCCCGCTACCTACAATTCAAATTGGTCATCATACTATAGTTCAGACCTCGCATTTCAATTGTCATACGACTTGTATGGGTACGATCATACACCCGGCATCATCAGAACATATACCACCGAAAAAGATACCGTGGTAGGCTGGGGGCTGATGAGGGTTAAAGATGCCAGTGGCAGCCCATCGGCATACCAGCATGTGCTGCAGGTGCAAACGATCACTTACCATACAGATAGTTTTTTTCTGGGTGGTGCGCCTTTTCCTCCTATAATACTCACTATGTTCAGTGTTACGCAAGGCAGGAAGGACACCGTCTATGAGCATTACTATTATCGTATCGGCGAAGTAACGCCACTGGCAAAGGTGGCGTTTAGAGATGCAGCATTTTCACAGCCATATAAGGCCACTACTCATATACAGCGGCTCATTCCCGATCAAATTGCAGCTGTTGAATCAATAAATAGCTTTCGTATTTTTCCAAACCCCGTTACCGGCAATTCAGTTACAATTGAATTGCCCTCGTTTGCGTCATGGCAATATACGGTTACTGATATTGCAGGCAATACGGTTTCAGAGGGTACCATTGACAACCGGCTGAAAAAAGCAGAAATTGAGTTGCCTGCATCCTTGCTATCTGGTACGTACCTGATCATAATAAACAACAATAAAAATGAAGTGTACAGCAGCAATGTTACCATCAGTAGGTGATGCATTAATTTTTGTACCTTGCTCCATTCAATTTTAAATTCCGAAGATGATAATCCAAGGTCATGAGACCTTAAAAAAAGCTGCGTACATTGCCATTGCCGCCCTTGGAACACTTTTTGTTCTGGGGGTAATATTTTTTAAAGAACGTGTGTTCTTTGCTGATGCTTCCTATATCCTCTTCAATATTCTCAACATAGGAAAACTGCATATCCCCGAGCATCGATACGGTGCGTTCATCACACAGATGTTTCCATGGTTCGGGCAGAAACTACACTTACCGATCAGGACTATCATCATCGCATATGCATTGAGTTTCAATTTTTTTTATCTTTCGGTAGGCGCTGTTTTGGTCTATAAATGCCGGCAATACGGTCTGGCTATACTAATGACACTTTACTACTTTCTCTTTGTAAGCGATTCTTACTTCTGGACCAACAATGAGATACAACAGGCCATTGCTTGGATGTTTCTGATGTTTGGCACCACAATTTATCTGGCCAATCGAAAAGCAAATATCATTGTCTCACTGCTTGTTTTTTCGGTCCTGGCTTTTTTTACGGTATTTACTCATTTCGTCGTAATACTCCCGCTGGGATTTCTGTGGATTTATTTCTTACTCAGCAAGGAACTTTGGCCAGTATCCATGAAGTTGTCTGTTATTTATACTATAATACTTGCAGTTATTGTTGTCGTAAAATACTTAGTGACAGTAGACCAATCCTACGATGCAGTTCATTTACACAATGCCACTCACTTTTCTCTGCGTGATATCTTTCACTCAATCACCGTTCCTGAAGTGCTCAGATTCTTTAGACGTTGTATTACCAACTACTGGATAGCCGGAGTCGTCTTCGTGTTCAGTTTTTTAGCACTCCTCAGGCAACGAAAAACCTATGTTGCTTTGTGGACATTACTCTCCATTGCAGGCTATATAATTGCAATGGGGCTCACTTATAATGACCCTAACAGCAACATTACTCTTTTTCACATTGAGAGCGAATGGGCCAGCTTGGGCATCATCATTGCGGCTCCGTTTGTATTTACATTCCTGCCGCGGCTGCAGCCACGCCGCGCCTTGCTGCTCCTGAGCGGAATATTGCTCATTCGATTCGGGTACATTTGTTCAGCTATACCCGCGTTTTCGTGGCGTACTACCTACAAAAATCAGGTGATGGACGCTATGAGAAAAAAGGGGATTCACAAACTCGCAATCAATCTGAATTCAGAATATGCTGAGAAAACAATTCTGTACTGGGGACTGCCATATGAGAGCCTGTTATTGTCTGCCATGCAGGGTGATCAACCGCAATTGACCTTTTTTTACAGTACACCGGATTATAAAACTGCTCCTGCCGACTGCATGGATAATGGATTTTTCCCCATACCCTCGCGCCTGCTGCAGCACAATTATTTTCTCATTGATACTATGCAGTCCTATCAAACAATGACTCACGAAGAGTTATTTAAATAAAATGCTCCTTAATAGCGTATTTTTGCGCCGTAAATAAACTTTAAAGCAACATTATGCAGATAAAAAGGCCTCAGGATACATTTGTGATCATGTCAGAATTAGTATTGCCGAACGATACCAATACGCTGGGAAACCTCATGGGTGGCAAACTGATGCACTGGATGGATATAGCTGCTGCCATATCGTCTATGAAACATTGCAACTGTCCGGTAGTAACAGCTTCAGTCGACAACGTTTCCTTCGCGCAGCCTATTAAACTTGGTAACCTACTCACTATCGAAGCTAAACTTACCAGGGTATTCAATACTTCTATGGAGGTGTACTTAAGAGTATGGGGCGAAGACCTTTCTGCGCAATACAAGTACCTCTCCAATGAAGCCTATATGACCTTTGTGGCCCTTGACCCTAACGGGAGGCCTCGTAAGGTTCCGGATCTGGTGCCCGAAACTGAAGTAGAAATGAAAATGCACGAAAGTGCTCTCCGTCGCAGACAGTTACGTCTGATTCTCGGCGGCAAAATGAAGACCGAGGACGCCGGTGAATTAAGAGCATTGTTTATCAAAGAGTAGTTAGTTTTTTAACTCAATTAATCGTTCATTTTCAACTTTTCACAATAAATATGGTATTAGACCGCACATCACCGCCCGCCATTCATGATGCTGTTAATTTTGAATTTAACCTTCCTCCTGTCAACAAGGTAACGCTTGACAATGGTCTGCCATTATATTGGCTCAACGCAGGCGTGCAGGATGTTGTGCAGATAGACTGGGTGTTCAAGGCAGGGTTGTGGTATGAGGAAAAACCATCGATTGCCCAGTCAACAGCAGCGCTGTTGAAAAACGGCACTTCAAAACATACTGCCCAACAGATCAGTGAGTCGCTTGAATTTTATGGTGCCCAGTTAAAGGTAAATGCCGGCAACGACTACTGCTCTGTAACTTTGTATGCACTTACAAAGCACCTGCCAGTGCTGCTCCCCATTGTCCATGAGATCATCACAGATGCAACCTTTCCTGAAAACGAAATCGAAATTCATAAGAACAATGCCATACAAAGGCTGCTGGTAAATCTGCGCCAATGCGAATTTGTAGCCAATCAGAAAATAGATGCAGTTCTGTATGGCGAGGCTCATCCATACGGACGATTCTCTAAACAAGCGAACATTGAGGCACTCGTGCGCAAAGACCTTGTTTCTTTTTATAAGTCTCATTTTAACCTATCCACCGCTACCCTTTTTATGGGAGGTAAAGTGGGTGACAGCGAAGTAAAACTGATCAACAGCATTTTTGGTGGAACACTACCATCTGCCGCTTCAATAATTGAACCTACGTTCTCTGTAGCAGGTGCCACCGAGCGTTCTGTCAGAGTAGACAATGACCCCAATGGTGTGCAGGGTGCCATCCGTATAGGCAGGCTATTCCCCAACCGCCATCACCCGGATTATTCACCCATGATCGTGCTCAACACGCTATTCGGTGGCTATTTCGGATCTAGACTGATGACAAACATCAGAGAGGACAAAGGCTACACCTACGGTATCTACAGTGGTATTACTCCCGATATTAACGGCGGCTCATTGGTTATTCATACTGAAACCGGACGGGATGTTATCGAGAATGCGATCAAAGAAGTGTACAAAGAAATGGACATCCTTTGCAACGAAGCTGCAGATGATGAGGAGTTATTGCTGGTAAAGAATTATCTGCTCGGCGGATTGCTGGGCGATCTTGATGGTCCTTTCTCGATTTTAGCACGCTGGCGCACGCTCATTTTAAATGGCTTTACCGAAGATTATTTCTATAATAATATTCGCATTTATAAAACCATAACGGCTTCTGAGCTCAAAACCCTCGCCCAAAAATATTTCGATAGAAAGGACTTTTACGAGGTAGTAGTTATTTAATTTCTTTAGATTTTTCTGTACCAAACCTCACATTCCAACCGATTTGTACTGGTGATTTTTGCCGTGTATCACACGTTACGGCGGCCTTGTGCACAACACTTAACTACTCATTAACCCCCGTTCTGAGCCTTTTTCGTTTATTTTACACCCCTTAATACATTTATATGAAAAAAATAATTGTTTTTTTGCACTGTTTTTTTGTTGTGCTGTTCTGCCACGTTCGCACAGAATGTATACTCTAATTACAGCAACCACAACGACCAATATATAGCCCACTATTATGGCCAGCTTATTTGGGGAGCCAATGGTTTCCGCACTGTAGAAGAAGAAAACCGCATTATGGAGCAGACGCTTGCCGAGCTCCGCCGTAAACGTCAGCTTGAAGAAATGACGCCTGAGGAATATGCGGCGTATAAAAAAAGGAAAGAAATCAGGCAGGAGATCAGGCAGGATGCGCTGGAGGCGAAAAATCAAAAGAAAGCGGCCAAAACGGCTAACTGATTATACTATAAGGCTTTTCTTCATCAATACATCTGTTTGCATATCATTACCCAGTTTGAATCCGTGTGAGCCAAACAATTCAAAGCCCCATTGCTTGTAGAAGTTTACTGCCCTGTGGTTTAGCTCCCACACCCCAAGCCATATAGTTTTATACCCGTTGTGTTTACCATACTGCAGGCATGATTCCATTAATGCAGCACCGGCTTTTTTGCCGTAGTGTTTTTTCAGAATGTATATACGCTCCAGTTCAATAGGATGCTCCAGTGCATCAGATTCCTGTTTGTTGCCCATGCCCATCTTTGCATAGCCCACAGGTTCATCGTTGTACCAAGCAAGTAAAAACAGGTTGTTCTTATCCAGTAATTCACTTCGCAGTTTCGTTACGCTCATTTCCTCGGCAAGGTATTGATCCATGTCCTCTTTCTTATTGTCTGCCGCAAAAGCTTCAGTAAAGGTTACTACACTCAACTCAGATAAGATTTCAACATCCTGAATGGTTGCTGTTGTTATGGTTAGGTGCATGTTATTCTTAGCTTTTTTAGAACCGGATTTGAGGCACCAAAAGTAATAGTTAATAATCTATTAAATCGAACTGCACCGTACCATTCTTTTATTCCAGTCTTTCTAAATACCGTAAATTGCATTAGATGTCTGCACACAAGATATATATTGCCTTAGTTATTTCATGCACTGCGTTATTTTTGCAGTGCGCTAATACTCCAAATAAAAGCACCATGCCTGATAATAATCACAATCCACATTACTCGCATACCGATACCACACACCTGCAGGTAACCAATGAAGAATGGAAAAAAATCCTACCGTCAGAGGTTTACCGTATAGCACGTGAGAAGGGAACAGAGCGTGCATTCACCGGCAAGTACTGGGATACAGATGATACAGGTACTTATTATTGTGCAGTATGTGGAAACGCTTTATTTAAGTCTGGTGCTAAATTTTCGAGTGGTTGCGGATGGCCCAGTTTCTTCGAATCTATCCGCCCTACCAGTGTGCGTTACGAAGAAGATACTTCGCATGGTATGCACCGCACAGAAGTAATGTGTGGCCGGTGCGACTCCCATCTCGGTCATATTTTTGATGATGGTCCGGCTCCTACTTTTCAAAGATTTTGTATGAACTCTGCAGTGTTGGAGTTTGACCCGAATGCGAAATAGACATTAAAAATTTCGATCACAACTCCATGTTCATTCATTGCTGTCACTTCTGATACAGGCACTTTGCTATAAGGCAAAATCGTGCATGTATATGACAAACAGAATCAGCTTCTGATCGCTTGCCGCACTGGCACATTTTTTCTGTCACAGGTCGTGTGGAGCCTGTCATAAGTCGTATACGGCCCATCACGTTTCTTAAAATTGTTACTTTCAGTTTTACGTTTCACCTTTGCTATCCCATAACAGATCAGGGACATTAACCCCTCCTGATTTTGAACAATAAATCCCTATCACATGAACGAAGAACTACCCTACAGGCTGTTACAGCCTCATGCCAAATTGCTGTATACCGAACACGATAAGTCTATTGCCGACATCGCACTTCAATTAGAAATTGATGAAGCGGTTGTAAGACAATGGGTAGTTACTGATGGCTGGGACGAAATAAAAACATCTCTTGCTATTTCACGCAAAAACCAATTGGCTATTCTGTACGATCAGCTATACAAGATCAGTAACAAACTTAAATCGCAGGACGAACCCAACTCAAAAGATGCAGATCTATACAGTAAATACGCTGCATCCATTAGAAACCTGGAGTTCGAACCGAATATCGCCAACATAATCGAAGTGTTCGAAATGTTTGCGCAGTGGCTGCGCAAAAAGGACCTTGCTCTAACCAAGAAGCTGATCCTTCATTTGGATGCTTATGTGAAACATAAGATAGTATCCTGATCACGGGTGATCTAAAATGATTTGTGACTGCTTTTTAAAAAGAGGAGCAGTAATCGTGTAACCATTTGCAAAAATTTATGGAAGAAGTATTCAGGTCGGTCAAACGTACAGAGAAGCAAATGATTCTTAGATGGGACTTGCTGGTAAAAGAAATTCTTGAGTCAACCGAAACCAATAATGATGAAACTGCAGAAGAACAAAGAACAAGGATAGCACACCTCGAAGCCCGGCCAGAAGAATGGTTCAATTATTATTTTCCGGCATTCACCTATGCGCCATCGGCTGCGTTTCACAGATTGGCTACCGAAAGGGTGTTGCAGAACAGAGAGTGGTACGAGGTGCGTATGTGGAGCCGGGAGCTGGCCAAAAGTACCCGAACAATGATGGAGGTTTTGTATCTGGCGCTGGTGGGTCACCCTGTATCAACAAGCGCAGGTGAGCCTTCCGGTGAGCGGTTCAAAAAGCGCTACATTTTGATGATCAGCAACAGCCTTGACAACGCAGTCCGGTTGCTCATGCCCTACAAGGCTAATCTCGAATACAACAGGAGGTTGATCAAAGATTATGGCGAGCAGCATAATCATGGCTCGTGGCAGGAGAGCGAATTCTTTACTCAGAAGGGTGCTGCATTTCGTGCGCTTGGTGCCGGACAAAGTCCCAGGGGTACAAGAAATGAAGAAATACGCCCTGACGTGATCATCTTTGACGATATAGACACTGATGCCGATTGCCTGAATCCGGAATCGGTAGCAAAGAAATGGAGATGGATAGAAGAAGCCGCCGTCGGTACTCGCTCTGTTTCTGAGCCTACGTCAATTATCTTCTGTGGAACCCGAATAGCTATTGGCAGTTGCATAGAATACGCGACAAGGCTGGCAGATCATGTAGATGAGATAAATATCCGCGACAGTAACGGCACGTCGGTTTGGCCGGAAAAAAATTCCGAACTGGATATTGACCGGGTGCTGAGTCAGAAAAGCTACGCAGCACAGCAAAAAGAATATTTCAATAACCCGCTTACCGAAGGGTCGGTGTTTAAAAAAATGGCATACAAGCCCGCAAGGCATATAACCGATTATCAGATCCTGGTATGCTACACCGACCCTTCTTATAAAGATACCAACGACTACAAGGCTGTTGTGCTGGTGGGTAAATGGGAAGGAGAGTTTCATATCATAAAGTGCTTTCTGGACAAAGTAACTACAGCGCAAATGATTGGCTGGTACTACCGCATTATGGATATTGTAGGCAATTGTAAATGCTACTATCTGATTGAGGAGGTCTTCATGCAGGACGCTATTAAAAAAGAAATAAGCGCCGCCGGCCGAAATGGAAGAACGATACCCATCATCGGTGATACGCGTAAGAAGCCGGATAAATACACCCGTATAGAAACTGTGCTGGAACCACTGCACCGCAATGGATTATTTTATCTGAACAAATATGAACAGGATAACCCACACATGCAAAGACTGGAAGAGCAGTTTATAGCCTTTGCGCCCGGTAGTCGTGCGCACGACGATGGCCCCGATGCTGTGGAAGGTGCCGTATGGATGATAATGATGAAAGAAGGCAAGGGAAAAACCGACGGAATTATTGTTACATCACAGCCCGCAAATTCAAAAAGATTCTGACATCTGTAATTAAAAAACTGCTCATAGTTTCTGATACCTGGCATCTGTAATCCTGCGTCTAAATAAACTGTGGATAAGTACGGATTGGATTTAAAAAAAAATAAAGACCTTTGCTTTTTGCCATCTGATCATAAGTCAGGTTTGTTGTTAACTCAATTTGTTAGAATGAAATACAGGATCACCATATTGTTTTTGATTGCACTTGCCATCTGCAGCCCATCTTTTGCTCAGAACCAGAAAGAAAAAATGACTCGTGAAGAAAAGAACGAAAAGAACCAGGCAAGGCTTGACCGGATCAATAACAGAAATGATATAGCAGTGTTCCGCAAGCAGATGCTGGGTTTGAAAGAATATGCCAATGAAAAGAAGAAAATGGCTGCATTGCAAAAAACAAGCAAAATGGCCGTGAAGCTTTCTGCCGTTATTGATTCTGATGCTGTGGAAAACGCCTCCGAAAGCAAAACCCTTTTGGGATACATAAAGCAGGATGTAGGCGACAATACTACCAATCTTTACGAGATCACTTATGATCGTGAAGCGAAAAAGATAATTACAGTAAAACGCACCCCAGAAGCTATTGAAGCTGATAAGGAAGCAGCTGAGGAAAAAGAAGAAAAACCTGAGAAGGCAGAAAAACCTGAAAAAGCAAGTCCTAAGAAAGCTGAAACAAAGAAGGCAACGCCTAAGAAAAACAAGGATGAAGATGAGGATGATGACCCCGATGAAGAAAAACCTTCTAAAACCAAAGACAAGGACGACGAGTAAGTAAATTGGAAGTACCCGCTTAAGTCAAATCAAATCTTATTGGAGTTATTAACGCCCGGGTCGCTAACAAGGGCGCATCGGTATGTCCGCGACCTTGTTACAGAACCATGAGTTGCTGTGTTTCCTTTTGCTATGCGGAACTGGGCAACACTTTACTGTTTACATTTCTTATTCCTCCCAAAAAACCAATTCCAAATACCTAATCTATGCCTATCATCACACAAGCCGATCTGGCTACAAACATCTATGCTGAGGTGATTACAGAGATCACCCGATCTGACGATACAATTACTGAACGAGCTATTGCAGCAGCCATTCAGGAAGCGAAAATGTACCTGGGTCGATATGATCTCGTTCAGCTATTCGGAACAGATGTGCTGCCTGCAACCGTACAGGATGAATACCTCAATAGTTTGATAAAAGATCTTGCCTGCTGGCACTTGCTCCGGTTATCAAACACAGGACTTGATCTTACCGTTTACCGCAATGCCTACCAGGATGCGATCGGTGTGCTCAGGTCTGTACAGGTAGGGCAGGCACAGCCACAAGGTTGGCCGTACTTCGATGCCTCAGCAAATACTGCCCCCGATGGCGACACCGTAAGCTGGAGCAGTAATCCTAAAAGAAATAATTTCTATTAATCGGTCAAAAATTTCAATCCTGCTGGAAAGGTAGAATGCCGGCTACTCAAATTTGGTTCACCACATTTTTAAATTACTTCACCATAACACTCCCTGCTATGTATTTCTCTTATTTCGAAAAAGGCCGTGGCGAATTATATTTCGAGGCAACCTGTCATCCTTTTAAGGTGTTTTACAGCGCGCTTATCCCGGAAATATTTATGATAGGCTTCAACTAAATGGGATACCGGCAGTTACTAGAAAACTATCTTGTCAAAATAGTAACCGTAGATAAACAGCAGAATAGAAACTATGGTGTAAACGATAAGAGGAGTTACCAATGGTCTCGCCCTTTTATTTTTATACAGGCTTTCGAACGGTGTTAATAACCAGGTATTGAAGATCAGCATCAGCGCTATTGAAATATCGATATAGGGGTATGAAAATAAGATCAGCAGTTTTGTGACGCCATCTGCCAGTCCCTGTAACAAATGAAGCAGGCCATATATAGTGGCCAGATTTAAAACCGAAAGGTAGAGGATAGAAATTACTATTGACCATCGTTTATTACCGGTGATGATGAGCGCAATCTTGAATGCATCAGTAATAAACTTCTTCATATTTGCTTCAAAAGTAAAATGTTAACTGCAAGTTATGAATAATATCACAGATTTTTATTTACAAATAACTATTTATTAAACAGCACTATATGATAAAGTCCTATAAGAATGGCCACCAGCCTGAAAACATAATAGTAAACGAACTCAATATCAGATCGGCCGACAGAAGCCGTAAGGATATTTCGGCATGGCGGGGTGCACTGATCAGTGCCGAATCAGTCTTTTACCCAAACCGCACCAGACTCTATGATGTGTATGAGGATATTTTGCTCGATGGTCATTTGTCTGGTGTGATAGCCAAACGAATGGATGCGGTCTTGAATAAAGAAATATGGTTTGAAAACGAAGGCGTGAAGAACAGGCAGATGGATGCACTGATACACTCACTGTCTTTTAGAGAGGTGCTGCGTACCATTATGGAAACCATGCTTTGGGGAATTTCGGGAATTGAGTTCATTCCGGGCAAAGTCTTTGATTTCGAAAAAATACCACGCAAGCACATTAAGCCCGAACTCGGTACTATTGCCTTTGAGCAAACAGGCACCGATGGAATTCCTTATGCCGGCCTGGATAACGTATGGATACTTGGCAATAAAAAAGACCTGGGACTTTTGCTGAAGTGTGCTCCTTACAGCTTGTATAAGCGTGGCGGAATATCAGACTGGGCTCAGTTTATTGAGCTATTCGGTCAGCCGGTGCGCATTATTAAATATGATTCATTTGATGAACAGACGAGGATCGAGTTGAAGAAGATACTGGATGAAAGCGGCAGTTCGCTCTCGTTGATGATACCCCGCCAGGCCGACTTTGAAATAAAAGACGGCAAGCAGACCAATTGTGACGGCAACCTGCAACTTTCATTTATTAAAGCAATGAATGAGGAACTGTCCATTACCATTCTGGGCAACACAGAAACGACAACAAGTAGCTACAGTACCGGATATGCACAGAGCAAGGTGCATCTGGAACAGCAATATGAGATCACCCGCAGCGATATTATTTATACTGCTTCCATGCTTAACGATCCAAAATTCCTGGCGATACTACATGGCTATGGCTACCCGGTGCAAAACGGAAAATTCGTTTTCGCAAAAGACATGGATGTAGAATATCTGAAGACCAGAATGGCAATAGACAAACAGGTAGCACAGAAAGTGGCGGTACCAGAAAACTATTGGTACGACACCTACGGCATTCCATGCACAAAATAAACTGCATATTCAGAATAGTTTATCCAATCCAAATTCCCGATAACCATGAACTCACCTTTCGCCAATATCTTTATAGCCATACAGCAGCGTATAAAGGCTCAGTTGCCTGATATCAAATACGTAGACCAGGACCTGGGTCAGCTTAAAACCGGTAGCAGGCCACCGGTATCGTGGCCTTGCGTACTTATAGATTTCGAAGACTTCAGTTACAACAACCTCGGTGAAAATGTTCAGACCGCATCAGGCACCGTGGTGCTGCGACTCGGCTTTGCGCCACATAGCAATTCCAGTCAGGCTATGCCGGATAGTTATTTAAGGCAGTCTATAAATTATTACGATCTGGAATGGTCTCTGCACAAGCTCATGCAAGGCTGGGCGCCCGGTACCGACTATGGGCACCTATGTCGGGTAAGTGCCACCACACAAAAAAGGACAGACAGCTACCGTGTCCGCGAAATACGCTACAGTATTGCATTCGAAGACTACAGTACCAAATACCAACAGCAGTATGCCCCGGCCACGGTAATCATCAATGAGGATATCGTTTTGTAGAGTTTAGAGCTGCAGCATCCTAACTGAACGTACTTTGGGGCATTTACAAAGTTAGGTTTCAAATAGAAAAATGCCTGCTTCAATTAGTGTCTACCATTTCAGGTGTGGCCAGTTTCTCTGGAAATAGAACATCACCAGCCCTTCCTCTTTAAAAGATAGAAGCTTATCAGTATTGTTCTGAACAATTGAAATAATAGTTTTAGGAGACAGGAAAAACTCAGACACCAGCTGCCGCAGTATCTCCTCGTAGCACAGGTTTTTAAAGTGCCCGTAATAATAGTATCTGGCCAGCAGGCAATCGTTGCGCTTGCCCACAAGCTTGTCGCTGCGGCCTTTGCTTACGGTACCTTTTGTACCTCCGTCCCTTATCAGTTGTTGATAGATTTTTTCTCCTCGCATAAAATTGAATTTGCAGCAAATGTAAAATGGCTGCAAATTCAAATTACCTCGAGATATCCACAAAAAACGGGGGTATGCACCGCTCAAACACAATACAGTAGCGGTTTTGTGGACTAAAAAACCTTGTGGATATTTTGTTGTGGTTAGTTTAATTACTTACTACAGCCTTCATATTTGCATAGGCTTGCTCCCAGCGCCAGGCGGTATCCATCATCGAGTTAAGATCGTGCTTTGTTTCCCAGCCCAGCAGTTTGCAGGCTTTGTTGTTGTTGGCATAAACCTCCACTACATCACCCGGGCGGCGCGGACCTACTTTGTAGTTCAGCTTTTTGCCCGATACTTTTTCAAATGCATTGATCAGTTCCAGAACGGTTACACCATTGCCAGTTCCCAAATTGAAAACTTCGCAGTTCGATTTGTTGCGGTCGTCAATGATATATTGCATAGCCTTGGTATGTGCATTGGCTATGTCACTTACGTGTATATAATCACGCACACACGAGCCATCACGCGTAGGATAGTCGCTGCCGTAAACAGTCATTTCTTTGCGCTTGCCTATCGCAGTCTGCGTGATCACCGGCACTACACTCTCCGACAGGTCCTGAAACTCACCGATAATGGCGGACGGATGCGCACCAACGGGGTTGAAATAACGCAACAACAGGGTATTAAAATGCTTGTTGATATTGCTGAAGTCCCTGCAAATAGCCTCACCAACTTGTTTGGTACGTGCATATGGCGATTCAGGTTCCGGGAACGCAGTCTCTTCTACAACTGGCAGATCAGTAGTATTGCCGTAAACTGAACAGGAAGACGAAAACACAAAATTGTCTACGTCGAATTCCTCAGCGCATTGCAGTATGTTTAGTAATGAATTGAAATTGTTCCTGAAATATTTGATTGGCTCATTAACAGATTCAGGCACTGATTTATAAGCCGCAAAATGGATCACACCTATTATATCCGGGTTTTCGAGAAAGATGGCTTCGGTATCATCCAGGTTACAAAGATCTACCCGGTAATTCTTTACCTGCTTGCCCGTGATTTTCTCAATTCCTTCCAGCATTTTCATAGATCCTCTCGAAAGGTCGTCTACAGAAATAACGTCAAATCCATTTTGAATGAGATCAACAATAGTGTGGCCTCCAATATAACCACAGCCGCCGGTAACAAGTATCTTGTTCATATACAATGCTTTGTCTTGCAAATATATGGGAACACGAAATTCAGATAAATTTTTTTTATTCGTGATTTATTGGTATAAATTTTAGAGTCGGTAGGTGGCAGCCGATCACTGCTGTTGCCGCTATTCCAAGCCGTTTTCCAATACCACTACATGCTTTAGGTTCCCTTGCTTCAGGCTACTATTTCACCTGCTGCATTTCCACCAGCCTGCGATATATACCATCCTGACTAAGTAGGTCATTATGTGTGCCGCGCTCTACAATCTTGCCTTTTTCCATTACTATGATCTCATCGGCATGTTGTACAGTTGAGAGGCGGTGGGCAATAACGATACAGGTGCGATTTTTCATCAGGTTGTTGATGGCGTCCTGCACTATGCGCTCACTTTGGGTGTCCAGAGATGAGGTTGCTTCATCCAATATCAAAATCGGTGGATTCTTAAGTACTGCCCTTGCAATAGTGATACGCTGGCGCTCACCGCCGCTCAGTCTTGCGCCACGGTCGCCGGCTACAGTCTGGTAGCCCTCTGGTTTCTGCTTGATAAAACTGTCGGCATTGGCTATGCGCGCCGCTTCTTCCACCCGCTCCTGCGAGGCACCTCCCGTACCCAGAATGATGTTGTTGTAGATGGTATCATTAAACAGTATCGGATCCTGACTTACTACACCTATTTGCTTTCGGATATCAAACAACCTGAAGTTTTTGATGTTCACACCATCTATCAGTATTTCACCGCCTGTAACATCATGAAACCGTGGTATGAGATCTACCAGTGTAGATTTTCCTGCACCCGATGCGCCAACGATAGCAATGGTTTTCCCCTTCTTTATTTCAAAACTAACGTTGTCCAGTATTTTCTTATCTCCGTAAAAGAAATCTACGTTTTTGAAACGGATACTGTCTGTAAATGAATTGATCTCGGTAGGGTTGGGTATTTCTGTTATTGTATTCTCAGCTTGCAGCAGTAGCTCTACCCTATCCAGAGCAGAAGTGCCCTTCTGAACATTATAGAATGCAGCTGATAAATTCTTGAATGGGGTTATGATTTGCGTAAAGCAGGCAATGTACCCAATAAAGGAAGCACTGTCGAAACCATTGCCTTTAAAGATCAGGTTGCCGCCATACCACAGAATAAAGCTCACCACAATCACACCCATAGTCTCAGAGAGTGGAGAAGCGATCTCACGCTTGGCGATCATGCGGTTGCGCACGCGGTATAGGGTGTTATTGAGCTTCATGAATTTCAGGTGCTGTTGGTTCTCAGCGTTGAAAGCTTTAAGTACACGCATACCTACCAGCGTTTCGTCGATCACACCGAGTATATGCCCCAGCTGCTCCTGCATCACATTAGATGACTTTTTGAGCGACTTGCTGATGCGACCAATAATAAGCCCTGACACCGGAAGGAAGAACAGCAGGAACAGCGTAAGCTTGTAGTTGCTGTAGGTCATGTAACCCAGATAACAAATAATGGTCAGCGGTTCCCTTACAAAAACTTCCAGCACACCGATGATCGAAATGTCTATCTCCGCCAGATCGTTGGTCATACGGGAAATGAGGTCGCCTTTTCTTTCTTCTGTAAAAAAGCCGATAGGCAGGGAGAGCGTTTTGGTAAACAAATCATCCCGCAGCCTACGCAGCACCGAACTGCGCAGCGGATTTAGAATGAACAGGGAGAGGTAAAGGAACACGTTTTTAAGTATGGTAAAAACAACAACAGCCACACATACATATGCCAGAGCTGTGCTCTTATCGGCCTGCTGCAGCATATTCTTAAAGTGTTCTATGGCATCCTGAATAAAGCCCAGTGATTTGGACCCGGTTGAAGGAATGACCGCGCCACCGTTATTAAACAGGATGTTCAACACCGGAATCATCATGGTAAATGAAAACAGGCCGAATACAATACTCAGCAGATTACAAAGAAAGTAGAGTCCTATCTTTCCTTTGTAATCTGCGAGGTACTTTAATAACCGTGATATTTTCTTCATTAGTTGCCTGTAAGTTCTTTATACCTTTAATAGCCTTTGCTTTCGCGAACTGTCTAAATTATCGCCTGCTTCAAAAAACAGCATAACTGAAGTACGCAACTATTCGATGGAGAAAGAAACTGTTCCGTCTTTCTCGTCTTTTAGTGAGATACCTGCTGCTGCCAGTTGGTTTCTGATCTGATCGCTGGTGGCAAAATCTTTACGTTTCTTGGCATCTTTCCTGATCTCTATGAGTAATGACAACACACTTTCCAGTTTGCCGCTTTGCTCAGCCTGTAGTGGCTGCATGCCTAACACATCAACCAGATATGTTTTAAAGCTGCTCT
The DNA here is from genome assembly GCA_903829015.1 of uncultured Bacteroidota bacterium. Classification (GTDB taxonomy): domain Bacteria; phylum Bacteroidota; class Bacteroidia; order Chitinophagales; family Chitinophagaceae; genus Nemorincola. Next base: position 16,136 of record CAIKOJ010000025.1, on the reverse strand, counting down.
TCAGCAGGTTCATAGTATCGGCTGATAGGGCGTTGGATGCTATCTGTCCGCCTTTAATTCCGTTTATTACCGGTGCCAGTTCAAACATGTTTGCCAGTACCTTGGCTGTGTTCAGGTCATCGTTCATGAAATCTGCAAACTCACTGATCCAGTCGTTCACCTGCTTATCCAGGGTCGCATCTGCGGCCTGGGCATGGTCACCGGAAGGTAATTTCTGCAAAAGCTCATATGCCTCCCACAATCTGCGGAACGCCCGCTCAGAGCCCTGCAAAGCCTCGTTACCAAAGTCAAGTGTGCTTCTGTAGTGGGTCTGCAATATGTAGAAACGCACCACCATTGGGTGGTATGCTTGCTCTAGGATTGGATGATTGCCACTGAACAGCTCAGAGAGTTTAATAACGTTGTTATAGCTCTTGCCCATCTTCTTACCGTTGATGGTGATCATATTGTTGTGCATCCAGTACCTTACCGGAGGGTGACCATGAGCAATAGTGCTCTGAGCTATCTCGCTTTCGTGGTGCGGGAACTGGAGGTCCATACCGCCGCCGTGAATATCAAAGGTTTCGCCCAGATACTTACTGCTCATTGCAGAGCACTCGATATGCCATCCCGGAAAACCTTCGCCCCATGGGCTGTTCCAGCGTTGTATATGCTCCGGTGGTGCACTCTTCCACAATGCGAAGTCGGCTTTGTTGCGTTTTTCGTCCTGTCCGTCGAGTTCGCGGGTGGTTTCCAGCTGGTCTTCCAGAATTCGGCCTGAGAGTTTTCCGTATGGGTAGTTGGCCGCATACTTAGGCACATCAAAATATACAGAACCATTCACTTCGTAGGCATATCCTTTTTCTATGATAGTCTGTATCATAGTTATCTGCTCAATGATGTGGCCGGTGGCTGTAGGCTCAATGGCAGGCTCCTCGCAATTGAACAGGCGCATACCGTAGTGAAACAGAGATGTGTATTTATGCACCATCTCCATTGGTTCCAGCTTTTCCAGCTTGGCCTTTTCTCCTACTTTATCTATAGCCTCGCGGCCTTCTTCTTCAAAGTGGCCTGCATCGGTAATGTTGCGCACATAACGAACGCGGTAGCCCAGATGCTTCAGGTAGCGCTGTACGACATCAAATGTAATATAAGGGCGTGCGTGACCCAGATGGCTCTCGCCGGATACGGTAGGGCCGCATACATAAAGTCCGGCATAACCGGGGGTTATTGATTCGAACTGCTCTTTTTGGCGGGTGTATGAATTATATAAATGAAATGTTGACATAGTTGTATAAATAGTGTTTCAGCTATGAAGCTAGCTGTAAACGGGTGTAAAAATAAATTAAATATTGTTGGTAATCAGTTAAGACGGCCGAGAGGAGCTCAGCAACAGCAGGAACAACAACCACAATGCTGAATCGTAAATTCAGAATATGCCTGCAGATGTTTGTCTATGTTCCTTTGAAGCACCATGCGTTGCTGTTTGATGCAAATATAATAATATTTGTACGATTTAGAGTGGTTTGCTGATTATTATTCAAATGTGCTGGAAAAATAGAGAAATAAACAGAATGGCGTTTATTTGCATCACAAAGCCAGTTGTATATGATAGATCCGCACGTAAATAACCCGAAAAGCCCCAAGTATTATGTGAAGAATTACCTGCACAGGATCAAGGATGAGCTGAAGGGAAAAATAGTGCTGGACGTGGCGGCAGGCAGTGGTGTTACCACCGAAATACTGCTGGAACTGGGCGCCAAAGTAGAGGCTTTCGACCTGTTTCCGGAGTATTTTATGATCAAAGAGGTAGAGTGCAAACGGGCCGATATACTCGACAAAATACCCGTGCCCGATGGATATGCCGATTACATTATCTGCCAGGAGGGTGTAGAACATTTCTCTGATCAATGCAAGGCCTATAAGGAGTTTAACAGGATACTGAAGCCGGGCGGCAAGCTGATCATGACAACCCCCAGCTACTCTAACCTGAAAGCCAAAATGAGTTATCTGCTGTTTGAATGTGAAGACCTGAACAAACTAATGCCGCCCAACGAAATAGACTCGGTATGGATGGCAGAGAAATCGCTGAATGATGAGATCTATTACGGCCATATCTTTCTTACAGGTATACAGAAGCTGAGAGTGATAGGCAAGCTCACAGGTTTTAAGATCAGCGAGGTGGTATTTAACCGGGTAAACAAAACCTCTTTGTTCCTGATGTTTTTATTCTATCCGTTCATACTGATTACTTCTTATTACACTTACTACAAGTGCATGAAGAAGAATATGAAGATCAGTAAGGCTGAGAAAGAAAAAGTGTATAAAGAACAACTGATGCTCAATACCAGCCCCAAGATACTGGTAGATACCCACACCTTTATGGTCTACGAAAAAGAAAAAGAGCTGAAGAATATCTACAGGGACCTGAATAACATCACCAAGCCGTTTGACGTGGTGATGTAGGGTATGAGCGAGGAGTTGGGAATGTTAATATAGAAGATGGCGGAGGAAATCGTAACTTGCATGACAATTTTTTGGCTTGTAATACGTTCTTACTAAAAACCATACTTATGAAATACATATTCTACCTGATCTTCGGTACTTTTTTTCTTACTTCCATAAACTCGTGTAAGAAAACAGATAATAACCCAATTAGCACCCCTATTGTTATGAACCTGCACCAAATGCTGGATACTAATGGCAGGAAACCATACATATATATAAGTTTTGAAACCGGGATGTACCCGACTTTAAATTATTCGCTCGACTATAAAACGAGTGTTGATGGCAACAATGTTTATGTTGAGTTTACTAACGTTACAAATCCAGGTATGGGACTTACCATGATGGGTCCGGCGAAAGGATATATTTTACTGGGTGCGCTGAACAGCGGCAATTATCAATTGAATTTTAAGAATGGGTCGGCAACGTATAGACCGATGTTGGTAGTAACAGACAGCAACTTTAGTGTTTTGGGTGCTGGTACCAGTGGTATGTCATTCAAGACCACAACCCTGAATAAAGTGCCTGCAAACACTATTTGGGGGCATATCACCAGCAGTGCCGCAAGGTTGCCATCGGTAGATAGCGTGATCAGTGCTTTGGAAGCGATGGGAGCACAAACATACAGTGGACCGATTGGCAACTATGAGCTATATACTATTTCGCCCGGAATGATACCAGACACCGGTTATGATGAACCAAAAGCAAGGAATTTTATCTACCACTACACCGGTAATTGTGCCAACATTGATAGTCTTGTAAAGAGGTATAGGTATGTGCCACTCTCGGAATTATATGTCATGGTGTATGCATCCAATGGCAGAAGTTACCTCAGTGGCCAGCACTAGAGGGGCATAGTCAGTAAAACGAAGTGAGTTGAGTTGGCTTTAAATATCTAGAGGAAAACTGTACGAAATTAGCTTAGAGCCATTTTTTGCACAATCTTTTCTGTCGTTTTAGTCGTGTAATTAGAAATATTTTCAAACAATTTAGCGGTATCCAAAAAGTCAACTCTATGCCGAGTCGGTTCGATATTTGTCGAACCTATACTTGAGCTATCCGGCGAGTCTCAATTCTCTTTTGAACGAAAAGTGGTATTTGTGTTATGAAATTATTAAGAGATAAGACAACCTCTCTCTTTTCTCTTATGGCAAACCATTGTGTTTACTTTAAAATCATGATTTTGTCACAATTCGCTAACATGCTGTCAACATTGGCGCAATAGTTTTACACCCGAAACATTGACAACCAATTCCATTATGCGATCGAAACATTTGTTAGGCCTTCTTGGCCTGTTATTGCTGACTTTACCGGTGCCTAAAAGCACGGCCCAGACGTTTGATTATTCATTTGCCGTTGTAGGATGTAACCGTGTTGACTACCTGGATACGGCTGCCACTACCGGCACACCAAATGCGACAGGTTTAAGCACTGCCAACGTTTACCAACTGAAGCGCATGTTTGCGGAAGTGGCAGCGTTGAATCCCAAACCGAAATACCTGTTTTTGACTGGTGATATGGTAATGGGATATATAAATGATACGGTGGCACTTGCGACTCAATTAAGAGGGTGGAAGGCGATTTATTATTCAAGTCCGATTGCTGCGTCCGGAATCAAGGTAGTTGTGATACCCGGCAATCATGAAACACAGGATAAGGCGGCCGGGAAAAAATCATTCATAGCGGCAGAAAGAACGTTCCTAAGGGAAATGGACTCCTTTATTGTAGGCAGCAATGGTCCGGGTGTGGGCGGTGCTGACGGGCTTGCTACAGACCAATCAAAGTTGACTTATTCATTTAACAATGGCTGTGATCACTTCATTATCCTGAATACTGACCCTGTTGGCAAAGACAGCCGTGTTCCATATAAGTGGTTAGCCAGTGATATTCAAAGTGCACGTGGCGCTAATGCACGGCACATATTTGCCTTTGGCCATAAGCCAGCTTACTCATCACCTTTTAAACCGCTTGATGGTCTTGAGGCTTTTGTGCCTGAGCGCGATAGTTTTTGGAAATACATGGAGAACTATAATGCTGATGCGATGTTTGCAGCACACGAACATATTTGGGATACCATTCATCCACACGCTGGTAAAACATGGCAGGTAATTGCGGGTAACGGTGGTTCACTGGTAGAAACAACATGGATGGGTGCAGGTCAGTCATACTTCGGTTTTACATTGGTGAACCTCTATAAAAATAATCAGGTAAATATTAACAGCTATGGCAGGCAAGCGGATATGACGAAATATTCGCAGCCTCAGGATTCTTTCGCCACCAGTATCAGAGCAAATTTCAATATCGGTATTGATCCGGTGATTGACCATACCCCGGTACCCAGCATGAGCGGACAGGGGCCATTTACAATTACGGCAACTATCACTGACGACATAGCTGTGACGGGTGCGAGGTTGAACTATTTTGTAAACGGAATTACGCAGACTCCTATAACGCCTGTCATTTCCGGTAGTACTTATACATTTACCATTCCGGCCGTTTCTGCATTCTCAGGTACTGTCAATTATAATATACAGGCAAATGATGCTTCCGGAATTAACTTCTATTCTTCGGGCTGTGCAACTACCTATCATACGTTTACGTTCTACAATGCGTTCACTGGTCCTACTTCCAGCCAGGCCCCATATGTGGTGCCTACGATCGCGGGTGCCAAAACTACCTCTGTGTTAACCGCAACTGATCTGGTTGGCGGCTACATGATGGCAGGCATTCCTGATGGCTTGGGCGCATTTGATAATGGCGACGGAACCTTTACATTGCTAACTAACCATGAGATCCCAAATACTTCAGGTGTAACCCGCGCACATGGTTCAATAGGCTCGTTTGTTTCAAAATGGAGAATACGCAAATCAGATCTGACCGTGCTTAGCGGAAGTGACCTGATGCAGAACGTGAAGCTATGGAACGGCGCAGGATATAATACGTACAATTCATCAAGTCCATCGCCGCTGGCAATATTTGGTCGCTTTTGTGCTGCCGACCTTCCCGCTGTTTCAGCATTTTACAATGCAGCTACAGGTAAGGGCACGCAGGAGCGTATCTTCATGAACGGCGAAGAGACCAACGATGAGAGCCGTGCAATGGCACACATCGTTACCGGACCAAACGGAGGTACCAGCTATGAATTACCTTGGCTGGGCAAAGCTGCGTGGGAGAATGCAGTAGCTGCACCAAACACAGGCGACAAGACAGTCGTTGGCCTGATGAATGACGGCACTGATGGTCAGGTATATTTCTATATAGGTACAAAAACAAACACAGGTACAGAGATAGATAAGGCTGGTTTGAACGGAGGACATCCGTGGGCAGTTAAAGTAACGGGTTTCCCCGTAGAGCGTGTGAACTCAACAACCATTAACTTGCCACCAGCGCCGGGCACACGTTTCAGTCTGGTGGACATTGGTGATGTGCATAATATTAGTGGAACTATATTTAATACAATAACTAATGCCGCTGGTGGCACTAAGTTCTCGCGTCCAGAAGATGGTTCCTGGGATCCGTCTCATCCGAATGATTTCTATTTCAACACTACAGACCAGCTAGATCAGGTAAATGATGGAATAGGCACACAGGTAGGTCGCTCAAAAGTATGGCGCCTGCGTTTTGATGATGTAACCAATCCGGAACTCGGAGGTACGATCGAAGCAGTTATAGACGGCACAGAAGGCATCGTAATGCTGGACAATATGACGATCGACAAGTATGGTCATATAATCATGCAGGAAGACGTAGGCAATGCCGCACACAATGGCAAGATGTGGCAATATACTATTGCAACAGATTCATTGAAAATGATTGCAAAGCATGACCCGCTAAAGTTTGGTGATATCGGCCTTGCCGCTACCGCACCATTTACTATAGACGAAGAAACATCGGGGATAATAGATATGCAGGATATCCTTGGTCCAGGCATATTCCTTTCTTCCGATCAGGCACATTATTCAATCTCAGGTGCTGCATTCGAAGGTGGTCAGTTATTTACTTTATTTAACCCAGATACATACAATAGCTTCGTTAAAACAGCAGCTACGGGTCCAAGCACAACTAAAGCACCATACGTTATTCCGGTAGCTACTGGTGCCACTACTACGGCAGTGCTGACGGCACAAGACACTACTTCTGCTGGCTATATGATGGCAGGTATCCCTGATGGCTTGGGAGCGTTTGATAATGGAGACGGAACTTTTACATTGCTTATGAACCATGAGATCCCAAATACTTCGGGCGTAACCCGCGCACATGGCTCAATAGGCTCGTTTGTTTCAAAGTGGAGAATACGTAAATCAGATCTGACTGTGCTTAGTGGTAGTGACCTGATGCAGAACGTGAAGTTGTGGAACGGAACAGGATATAATACTTATAATTCATCAAGTCCATCGCCACTGGCAATATTTGGTCGTTTTTGTGCTGCCGACCTTCCTGCAGTTTCAGCATTCTACAATGTAGCTACGGGCAAGGGTACGCAGGAACGCATCTTTATGAATGGCGAAGAGACCAACGATGAAAGCCGTGCAATGGCACACATCGTTACCGGACCGAATGGAGGCACCAGCTATGAGTTACCTTGGCTGGGCAAGGCTGCCTGGGAGAATGCTGTAGCGGCACCAAATACGGGCGATAAAACAGTAGTAGGATTGATGAATGATGGTACAGACGGTCAGGTTTACTTTTATATTGGCACTAAGACAAATACAGGTACAGAAATAGATAAGGCTGGTTTGAACGGAGGACATCCGTGGGCGGTTAAAGTAACGGGTTTCCCGGTTGAGCGTGTGAACTCAACAACCATTAACCTGCCACCTGCACCGGGCACACGTTTCAGCCTGGTGGATATGGGTGACGTACACAATATGACAGGGGCGGCTTTCAATACTGCAACCAATACGGCTGGAGGCACTAAGTTCTCGCGCCCCGAAGATGGCTCATGGGATCCGTCGCATCCAAATGATTTCTATTTCAACACAACTGATCAGCTAGATCAGGTGAATGATGGCATCGGCACACAGGTAGGCCGCTCGAAGATTTGGCGTCTTCGTTTTGACAATGTAACACAACCAGAACTCGGAGGAACGATCGAAGCAGTCCTCGATGGCACAGAAGGCATAGTAATGCTCGACAATATGACAATCGACAAATATGGTCATATATTGATGCAGGAAGATGTAGGCAATGCCTCACACAATGGTAAGATCTGGCAATATACTATTGCTACTGATTCATTGAAAATGATTACAAAGCATGACCCGCTTAAGTTTGGTGATATCGGTCTTGCTGCTACAGCACCATATACTATAGACGAAGAAACATCGGGGATAATAGATATGCAGGACATACTGGGACCTGGTATATTCCTTTCCTCAGATCAGGCACATTACCTTATCTCAGGCGCTGCATACGAAGGTGGTCAGTTATTTACTTTATTTAACCCTGATACCTACAATAGCTTTATCAAAACTGCAGGCACGGGACCAAGCACTACGAAAGGACCATATGTATTACCTGTTCAACCGGGTGTTACTACAACTGCGGTTCTAACAGCCCAGGATACGACAGCAGCCGGCTACATGATGGCAGGTATCCCTGATGGTTTGGGTGCATTTGACAATGGCGACGGAACCTTTACATTGCTTATGAACCATGAGATCCCGAATACTTCAGGTGTAACCCGTGCACATGGTTCAATAGGCTCGTTTGTTTCAAAATGGAAGATCCGTAAATCTGATCTTGCAGTAATGAGCGGCAGCGACCTGATGCAGAACGTGAAGCTATGGAACGGCGCAGGATATAATACGTACAATTCATCAAGTCCATCGCCGCTGGCAATATTTGGTCGCTTTTGTGCTGCTGACCTTCCCGCTGTTTCAGCATTTTACAATGCAGCTACGGGTAAAGGAACACAAGAGCGCATCTTCATGAACGGAGAAGAGACCAACGATGAGAGCCGTGCAATGGCGCACATCGTTACCGGACCAAACGGAGGTACCAGCTATGAATTACCTTGGATGGGCAAAGCTGCGTGGGAGAATGCAGTTGCTGCACCAAACACAGGCGACAAGACAGTAGTTGGCCTGATGAATGACGGCACTGATGGTCAGGTATATTTCTATATTGGCGCAAAAACAAATACAGGTACTGAGATAGATAAGGCTGGTCTTAACGGTGGGCATCCGTGGGCAGTAAAGGTTGCCGGCTTCCCGGTAGAGCGTGTTAACTCAACAACTATTAACCTGCCGCCAGCACCGGGCACACGATTTAGTCTTGTGGATATTGGCGATATGCATAATATTAGTGGTGCCATATTCAATACAATAACCAATGCTGCGGGTGGCACCAAGTTCTCACGCCCAGAGGATGGCTCGTGGGATCCGATTCATCCAAATGATTTCTACTTCAACACAACCGACCAGCTGGATCAGGTAAATGATGGCATAGGCACACAAGTAGGCCGTTCAAAAGTATGGCGTTTACGCTTCGATGATGTGACCAATCCCGAAATCGGAGGTACAATTGAGGCTGTTCTCGATGGCACAGAAGGCATCGTAATGCTCGACAATATGACGATAGACAAATATGGTCATATCATCATGCAGGAAGACGTAGGCAATGCTGCACACAATGGTAAGATCTGGGAATACACTATTGCTACCGATTCATTGAAAATGATTGCGAAGCACGATCCGTTGAAGTTTGGTGATATCGGCCTTTCGGCTACTGCTCCTTATAGCATTGATGAGGAAACCTCAGGCATCATAGATATGCAGGAAATTCTCGGCCCTGGCGTATTCCTTTCTTCCGATCAGGCACATTATTCCATCTCAGGTGCAGCATTTGAAGGCGGTCAGTTATTTAAGTTATTCAACCCAGATACCTGCCTGATACCCGAATTCAGGGTTACACCTGCCGGTATTGTAAGAAACGGTTGTGATGCAGTGGTTACATATACTACGTCAGTGGTGGCGAGTCCGGCGGCGGGAATGTCTTATGCGTTCAGCGGGGCCACTACAGGAAGTGGTATTGGCACAGGCAGCGGAACTACATTTAATATAGGAATTACAAATGTTACAATAACCGCTTCTAATATGTGCGGCAGCAAGAGTACTACCTTCCCGGTAACGGTAAACCCATTGCCAAATCCTGTAACTGTAACAGGCGGCGGAGCAGTTTGTGTAAGCGGCCTACTAAATGCATCGAACGGTGGCAGCGGAACGATTTACTTCCAGGGTACTATTTCGGGTGGTACGTCCACAGCGCTGGCTACAACCACTCAGGGAGTAACGGCTTCGGGGACTTATTACTTCAGGGCGCAGGGTTCTGATGGTTGCTGGGGTCCGCAAGGTAGTGCCACTGTAACCGTAAACCCGATGCCAACTGCAGTTACGGTAAGCGGTTCAGGCACTTACTGCGATCACGCTACGATTACGGCTTCAAACGGATCGAGTGGTACCATGTATTTCCAGGGTACTCTTTCAGGGGGCATTTCCACTGCAATTCCTGCCACCAGTCAGTTAATAACTACTTCGGGTACTTATTACTTCAGGGCGCTGTCGGCGGCAGGCTGCTGGGGGCCATCGGGCAGTGCAGCGGTAGTGATCAATCCGCTTCCAACTGCCTATACTCTAACAGGAGGTGGCAGCTATTGTGCTACCGGTGCTGGTGTTGATGTTGCTTTGAGCGGGTCGCAAACTGGCGTCAGCTACCAGCTATATAATGGTACGTTGGCAGTTGCCGGTCCGCTTTTGGGCACAGGGCTTGCATTAGATTTTGGTATGAAGACAGCAACAGGAATTTATACGGTGGTGGCAACAAATACTATTTCGTTGTGCAGCAACGTAATGTTGGGTCAGGATACCGTTTCGGTTAATCCTCTTCCCACAGTCTATACTGTAACAGGCGGCGGCACATATTGTGCGGGTGGTACTGGAGTTCATATCGGACTTTCCGGTTCAGAAACGGGGATCCGCTACCAGTTGTACGTCGGGTTAGCAGCTACCGGAGCACCAGTAGCGGGCACGGGCAGTGCGCTCGACTTTGGCTTGCAGACCGCACCTGGCTCTTATACAGTAGTGGCTCATAACACTACCACCCTTTGTCAGAACAATATGGCAGGAGGTGCATCTGTTTCACTGAATGCATTGCCTATTGTTTATAATGTAGTTGGTGGCGGCCATTATTGCGCTGGTGGCAGCGGCTTGCCGGTAACATTGAACTCCTCGAATACAGGCATCAATTATCAATTATTCTATGGTGGAGTAGCAACAGGAAGCCCAATTGCGGGTGGTGCAGGCACTGCCATTAATTTTGGTACGTATACGTCTGCAGGTGTGTATACGGTGGTTGCAACAAATATCACGACAGGCTGCACTAACACGATGGCCGGAAGTGCAACGATTGTTATAGATTCGTTACCTGCGACGTTTAATGTTACAGGTGGTGGGAATTATTGCATAGGAGGCACGGGTGTGCATATAGGTCTTGGCGGTTCGGCTACAGGGATCAGTTACCGGTTGTATAAAGATGGCCTGGCTACAGGCGCTGCAATGGCTGGCACAGGTACAACGCTTGATTTCGGTCTGAACGCAGCGATAGGCAACTATACTGTTAAAGCGACAAACACCGCAACCGGCTGTATGAAAGATATGACGGGCAGCGTAAACGTAGGTACCAACCCGCTTCCGGTGCAATATACGGTAACAGGTGGCGGCAACTATTGCGCTGGTGGCGCTGGGTTGTTGGTTGGCCTCAACAGTTCACATGTAGCTACAAACTACCAGCTTTTGGTGGATGGTGTGCCCACCGGTACACTTTTAGCAGGCACAGGTTCGGCGTTATCTTTCGGGTTACGCACAACGGCTGGTAATTACGCAGTGTATGCTGTCAATACGGTTACAACCTGCGGAACGGTGATGACAGGCTCGGTAAATATTTCTGTTACCCCATTGGTTAACCCATCGGTAAGCGTAACATTCGATATGAGCAACCCGGTGTGCCATGGCTCATTAATGACCTTTACCGCACATCCTGTAAATGGTGGTATTGCACCTACATACAGGTGGAAGCTGAATTCAACTAATACCGGTGTTATCAGCAGTACTTATCATTTGATGCCTGTAAACGGCGACAAGGTAGACGTGGACATTATAAGCAGCGAAACCTGCATTAATGCATCATCGCCAGCACCAACTATAACAATTGATGTGGATACCCCGATTACTACTAACGTAACCATCACAGCGGCACCAGGTATCGACGTGAACCCCGGACAATTGGTGACGCTTACGGCGCATGTAACAACCAATGGTTTGACACCAACATACAGGTGGTTTATTAACAGTGTACCGGTTGCAGGGGCTACATCTGCAACTTATGCCAGCAGTTCTTTTGCCAACCACGATTCTGTAGCTTGCACAGTAACAACATCGAACGGTTGCGGTGTTAATGTGGCAAGAGCAGCGGTAAGACTGGGAGTAGGTAATGTGTCTATTCCCGGAGTAACTATTAAGGACGAACTTGCGGTTATTCCTAACCCTAACAAAGGTGCGTTTAACATTGAAGGTACAATGGGCAGCCAGGCAGGTGATGAAGAGTATACTCTGGAACTGACTAATATGCTTGGACAGGTAGTTCACAAGCAGCAGTTGATTTCGCATAACGGAAATGTGAAAGAAACAGTACAGGTGAACAATAACATTGCGAACGGCATGTATATCCTGAGTATACGGTCTGAGTCTAAGAGCAAAGTATTCCATATAGTGATTGAGAAATAGTCCCGATAGCTATCGGGAGGATTAAAGAATACAGTGGGTGCCTCAGGTTTTGAGGCACCCACTGTATTTAAGGAAAGTGCGTAATCAATATGTCAGGGGAAAACTCGGGAGTCGAAACGGTGACCTGTTTCTCAAATTCTTTCGGGACAGCAAGCGCTCCAGCCGGCTGAACTAATGTGCAAGTTAAATGGGATATAAAACAAAAAATCCCCTTACGGGGATTTAAAGCTTGTGGAGAATACCGGAGTCGAACCGGTGACCTCTTGCATGCCATGCAAGCGCTCTAGCCAGCTGAGCTAATTCCCCCGCTGGGGTGCAAATATAGCTATTCCTGCAAATTTTTGTAACTTTAGATAAAATACAAAAAAATGAAACCAGGTGTTTGGAATCAGATCCTTACGTACTTCTTCATCAGGAAGAAAGACCCGAATGACAGAAGGAGTATTGATATGTCGCTGATGCACGGAATGAACAGGATATCGCTATTCGTTTTTCTTATTGCAATTGTTGTAATGATCGTACGCTTATTTCGTCACTAGGCGGATGATCTCGGCCGCTGCCAGCTCAGATGCTTTTTTGTCGCCTAGCTTGTGCCAGAGCGTTGCGTAGTCTGATTTGAGTTGCTGTTGGTAGGAGGTATCAGACAGTATCCTTGTCAGTGCTGCTTTTAGATTCTGTTCGTTGAGGTCGTTTTGAATCAGCTCTTTTACTACCTCTTTATCCATGATGAGGTTTACCAGCGATATATATTTTACATCTACCAATTTTGTGGCCAGCCAAAACGAAACCGGGTTGCCCTTGTAGCATACTACCTGCGGTAGGCCAAAGAGGGCGGTCTCAAGAGTAGCTGTTCCGCTGGTTATCAGTCCGGCGCGGGCTTGTTTCAGTAAGTTGTAAGTCTGGTCTTTTACAACCAGCACATCCATATCGCCAATGATCTCGGTATACAGGCTTGCCGGCTGGGCAGATGCCTGAGCCACTACAAAACAATATTCTGGAAAATGCTGCACCATTTGCAACATCAGCGGCAATTTCACTTTTATCTCCTGTGCCCGGCTGCCTGGCAATAGTGCTATAATGGGTTTATCAGACAATTTGGTTACCGGAACTTCATTTTGGTCTTTACTCACCACCTCAACCAGAGGGTGACCTACATAAGTAACTTCAAAATCCCACTTCTTATAAAACTCGACCTCAAAGGGTAGGATAACGAGCATCTTAACTACATCTCGTTTCAGTTTCTTAACCCTATTCTCTTTCCATGCCCACACCTGCGGAGATATGTAGTAGACTATTTTTATGCCTTGCTGCTTAGCCCATTCTGCAATGCGCATGTTGAAGCCGGGATAGTCTACCAGCACCAGCACATCGGGGTTGTAAGCAAGGATATCTTTTTTGCAAACTTTAATGTTTTGCAGAATGGTGCGCAGATTGGCGATCACTTCCACAAAGCCCATAAAAGCCAGATCGCGGTAGTGTTTTACCAATGTGGCGCCGGCACGTTCCATACGGTCGCCACCCCAGCAACGAATATTTGCGGATTTGTCCTGGCGATGAATGGCTTCAATAAGATTGCCTCCTAAAAGATCGCCACTGGCTTCACCTGCAATAATGTAATACTTCATATGTTACCAGACGAACATGATGAGAACGATCAGCAATGCATACAGCATCGTGGCTATAAACACACCACGAAGTGCATAATCCAACCGCTTCTGAATGCAATAAAGAAAAGGGAGCAGGTTGATAAGTATGCTTAGGGTGAGGACCTTTGAAGCCATGCCTCTGAGCTTGGTAAGTGACGCTAAAAAATTAGACAAGCCCTCCTGATGACCCCAAAGTTTATACATGAACATCATACCTACAAAAGGAAGTAAAAGCCCGGTAATAAAACCCGTTATGGGCATATTTAACCTCATATATCTTTGTTAAGACTGCAATATACATTATTTAGTCAGCTTCACTTACTCACTGAATCGATTATCTTTGCACCAACTTTGAAAACTTAATTGCATGAATTTCGGACTTAATAATATTCCTCAGCGCACCGTAAAACCACGTACTCATGGTATCACCATGGTGATGGATAAAGGTATGGGTCTGGAGGGTACGAGAGATTTTCTATCAGTTGCGGCAACCTACGTGGATATTGTGAAACTTGGATTTGGTACGTCGGCCGTGACGAATAATTTACGTGAGAAAATCGCCATCTACACTGAGCTGGGTATACCTGTATATTTTGGTGGTACCTTGTTTGAAGCGTTTCTGGTAAGGGGGCAGTTTGATGATTATGTTTCGATAGTAAAAGAATACGGTCTGAAGCATGTAGAAGTATCGGATGGGTCTGTAACAATACCACATGCTGAGAAACTGGGTTATATAGAAAAACTGGCTAAGCACGTTACGGTTTTATCGGAAGTGGGTTCTAAAGATGCTGCTCATATAATGCCTCCATATAAGTGGATCGAGTTAATGCGGGCTGAACTGGAAGCCGGTGCTACCTATGTAATAGCCGAAGCGCGGGAATCTGGTAATGTGGGTATATACAGAGGATCAGGTGAGGTGCGTGAAGGTCTTGTACAGGAAATTCTTACGCAGATACCTTACGAGAAGATCATATGGGAGGCGCCACAGAAAGGCCAGCAGGTGTACTTTCTGCAATTGCTGGGTGCGAACGTGAATCTGGGTAATCTGGCACCAGCAGAGGTTATTCCGCTTGAGGCTACCAGAGTGGGGTTGCGCAGCGACACATTCCATTTAATGCTTGGCAAAGAGGGTTCAGGAGAAATTTAGTTTCAATAACGATAAGAAAACAATGCAGGAACGTTGGCGAAACTATTTCGTCAACGTTTTTATTTTAAGAATTTCTTCATCAGAATATTAACTCCGGAATCGTATATTTGTCTGCCCTGCGGGGTATAAGCCACCATGTCATCGCTATACGGACTAATAGGTTACCCTCTAACTCATTCTTTTTCACCAGCCTATTTCAAAAAGAAATTTGCTGATCAATTGATCGACGCCGTTTATGAGCCGTTTCCGCTCACAGACATCGAACAGTTCCCTGCTTTGCATGCTGCACACCCAGAATTTGCCGGACTCAACGTAACTATCCCTTACAAAGAATCGATCATACCTTACCTGGATGGGATAGACCCGGTAGTAAGTGAGATAGGTGCGGTAAACTGTATTTGTTTTAAAAACGGGCACACAACCGGGTTCAATACGGATGTAGTTGGTTTTGAAATGAGTTTAATCCCGTTGCTCCAATCTCAACATACTGATGCGTTGGTGTTGGGTACCGGTGGGTCATCGAAGGCAGTGGCCTATGTTTTGAGGCAGCTGGGTATTACTTACAAATTTGTATCGAGGATAGGTAAAGATGGCGGCCTGGCTTATAGTGATCTTAATGCCGAAATCATAAACGCACACAAGCTGATCATTAATACCACCCCACTTGGTATGTATCCGGCTATTGAAGCTATGGCACCGATACCGTTTGACGCGGTAGGTTCGCAGCACCTGCTATATGATCTTATCTATAACCCTGACGAGACCAGATTTTTGCAGCAGGGTTTTTTGAGGGGGGCGGCGATTAAAAATGGTTTTGAAATGCTGCAACTGCAGGCCGAAGCTGCCTGGGATATCTGGAGCCGGTATAATTCTGTGCCGGAGTAATTCAAATGTATATTATTTTATAAATATTGCCTGGTATTCCGGAGTGAGGAATATTGCAAGTGGCTGGTTCGCAGTAAAAAAATACTCTATGTTAACTACGGATGAGATATTTTTTAATTCAAATGCGTCGAATCGGGCTTAAAAAAAATGCATTCAATTAATGTTCAATGCATTTTTAATCATTTCTGATTT
>CAIKOJ010000024.1 GCA_903829015.1 uncultured Bacteroidota bacterium | reverse complement strand
TCTTATCCTTCTTATCCTTCAGCATATCCACAGCCATAGGCAACTGATCGCGGAAAGTATCAGACGGAATTTCTATAGCCCGCTCAAAATGCCCAACCTCATATTCATAGTGGTTACGCATATCTACTATAATGGTATCTGGTTTTTCGGCTAGCTCATTATATTCCCGTGCTTTCAGGTATTTACCTGTCTTCGCAGGGTCAAAATTGGGATCGTCTATACCATCTGCTACTATTTTTGGGCGCACCTTAAAACGTAATGCCCAGAAAGACTTGCCATCATCATCGATAGCAATATTCATCCTGATGCCGTTGAGTTCGGGATCTGCCGCATACAAAGCATCCCGGAAAGCTTCGTAGTTGGACGCAGGAACACTGACCTGTCCGTTAATACCTTCATTCGCAACATAAATGCGACCAAACACTTTTAGCTCCGCAAACTTTACATAAAGCTCGTTTCTGAATGTGGTGGGATTTGGAATCTTGAAATACTTGTAAAAGGAAACTGTAGTGCGTGGCTCTGTCTCGGCCAACATCTGTTTTTTCAGCTCCTCATTGTTTACGCGGTTGTGTAGCACTGGCATGGTGTACCTTCTTTGTTTTATGTGAGAAAATGCAAAAGTAACAAGAACGTAGATTGTAATTAATGAGAAAAGTCATAAAAAATCCTACTTTTATCAAATGATTCCCCGAATTACAAAACATACATTTGCTGTAATAATAATATTAGTTCTCTCAATACCAGCTTTCGGGCAAAAGAAGAAGAAAATTCAAAAGCCTGTAGCTGATTCTGACATTGTATACCACGACATTTATCACGGTTCAATTATTAAGGGCGACGACACTCTAATGACGACATTGCGTCTGGATCATAAGTTGTACTACGACATGGGGACTTTCACAATGGATGAGGTGTACAAACGACCCGGACCTGGCGGCAGAACTCTTGCCAATAATACAGTGGGAACATGGACAGTGCTTAAGGAGACAATGGATGATGAGGATGTAACGATGATAGAATTAGATGGAACTGAAAGTGTTTATTTTTTCTTGCGTAAAGACGACAGTACTATACAAAAACTGAATGCAATAAAACAGGAAGATACACCAGCCGTGAATAACATGCTGTCGTGCAGAGTGATACCTGTTGTTTATAAAAAAGATACACTTACTGAACGTGAAATAAACATGCGCAGGTTGTCTGGCAGGTATGTAGGGAAAAGCAATTGTACAGATTGTAATTCTATAACCTCAACTTTAAAACTGCAGTATAAGATACACGCTAAAAGCGGCGATTATGTGTTAAGTGATAAGTACTTCGGTACCAAAACAGGAGACCTTACAACAGAGAGTAAAGGCAAGTGGAGCTATGTAAACAAAGTTGTTGAGGGTTATGGCCGTAGCTCTGTGATTGTGTTGGAGACGGGTGTGAGAGGGAGAGAAATGTACTATCTGGTTAAAAAGAATGGAGGAATCATTCGTTTGGATCCGGAAATGAAACCGGTGACAGGCCCTGTTGATCAAACAATGAGAAGGTAGTAAACCGCACTTTTTTGATTCGGCCCGCAATTTGTTTTTTTACCAAATTTTAATGTATGAAAGCGGACTACTGGAATGTTGAAGATGCTCAGGTAGTTGAAAAGACCGGAAAGAAATTAGCTGAATGGCAGCAAATTCTGGATGATTTTAAAGCAACCGAAAAAAAATCAAATGAAGTTGTTGCTTTCCTTCAGTCAGACTTTAATGTGCCTCGCTATTGGGCAAGGACACTGGTTACCAACTATCTGAAGCAATGACCAAATATTAGCAAGCTCGTTGTGCAGATCTATATTTAACACTTACAAGTTTTACTTTGGCTCCAGATAAATTATCAATGTTCGAAAACCGGTTGCAGAAAGTGTACAAGCACTTTAGCAAGCTGGCGCGTAGGCAAGATATACCCTGTTTTCGGTTTTATGATCATGACCTTCCCGAGTTTCCTTTTGCTATTGAATGGTATGGTGGCGTGGTGCATGCGGCTGAGTACAAGCGCAGGCATTGCATGGAAGATGAGGAGCATGCTGCGTGGCTGCAAAGTTGTAAAGAAGTGCTCACTGCTGTGCTGGAGATAGCGCCTGAAAACATTTTCATGAAAGTGAGGCAGCGCAAGGCGGGCAGGCAGGGACAATACGAGAAATTTGATGAGCTGAAAGTGGAAAGAATTGTGCCAGAGGGCGGGCTTAACTTTATCATTAATCTCACAGATTACCTGGATACGGGTCTTTTCCTCGACCACCGAATTACCCGTGGTATGGTAAGAAATGAAGCTAAAGGAATGAACGTACTGAATCTGTTTTGTTATACAGGTTCATTCAGTGTTTACGCTGCAGATGGCGGAGCAAGTACTGTTACTTCGGTAGATCTTTCCAAGACCTATCTGAACTGGGCTAAGCGCAATATGCAATACAACAAACTGTATAAGGATACCCAACACGATTTTATTCACGCTGATGTGATAGAGTGGCTGGACTATATGCCTCCCAATGCTTTCGACTTGATCATTTGTGATCCTCCTACGTTCTCAAATAGTAAGCGAATGGAAGATAACTTTGAGGTGCAAAGAGACCATGTGGTGCTGATAAAGAAGTTGCTGAAAGGCTGTACGGAAACAGGTAAGATATATTTTTCAAACAACTACCGCAACTTCGTTTTGGACAGGGATAGTATTCCGGCGCTTACGGTAAAGGATATTACCGGAGCAACAACTCCATTTGATTTTCAGGGTAAACTGCACAGGAAGTGTTATGTAATTGAGAAATAAGATTCAATTATAATCAAGGGCAGGGTTGGGGTTTAACGTTGCCGATTTCTCTCACGCATCTTGCTGCAAAACCAAAATCAATATTGGTGTTGTAGCCGTATTTATCGTCATACTTCAAGTAGAAATATAGACCTGTCTCCTTTTCGTTGACCGCATTACTTCCGGGCATTACCCACCAAAATACTTCTCTGCCCACAGCGCTGAAACTGGCATTTCCGTTTCTGCATCCTCCTGCAAGAGCACCGAAACTGCTCAAGTTTATTGCTCTCCGAATTAATTTTTTATTGTTTGGATAATCCGCAATATATTTGCGTATTACTTGACTACTCAAATATATTTCAATTATGAACACAACAGATGCAACATTGGCACTGATCATGAACATCAGTAAGGTAAATTCACTTTTGTCCCGGAAGTTTGACAGCCTCAGCGCTCATGGAATCAGCTTCAGCGATTTTACAATTCTTTACTTGCTGAAACAGGCTCCGGGTGGGAAACTACGAAGAATAGACCTTGCGGATAAAATAGGACTAACGCCGTCGGGTGTGACCCGAATGTTGGTTCCTATGGAGAAAATAGGCTTGATAGCCCGAGAAGCCAATGAACGGGATGCAAGAGTAAGTTATGCCGCGATCACGGAAACAGGTAAGTCGATACTCGACGATGCCATGGTGACCGCAGTGAGGCAGGCTCAATTGATATTACCGGAAAATATTGCGGGCAACAGCGATATTGTTGCGTCATTTCTCTTACAACTTGGTGGCAATATATCTTGATTGGAAATGTCGCAAAATTGAAATTAAGACGGCGCCTGTGTTGATTTTTTAGTGCTGGATTTTAGTAGCTCGACGTTGCAAAGTTTGGTAAGTAATTTATTTCGGCCACAACTCATTACTTTTTGCCGTTTATGGGTTATATTTACCAATAATATTAAACTAATTTAGTAATTTTAAAATTCAGGAACTGCTACGGTTTAAAAAGATTTGCGATAGCAGGCGTGAATTTAAAGCCACCTAAGTATTGTGGTTTGGATAGACTGAATTTTCTATGGTAAGTACTGTATTTTCATTTGGGAAAGAGCAATTTAACCGACTGTTCCCATACTATATCCTTATTGACAGCGAGTGCCGAATTACTTCCTTTGGTAAGTCTGTTGCTAAACTTATACCACTTAAGGCAGGAATTTTATTCGAAGAGGTCTTTGCTATCAAAGCTCCGGGTTTCAAAAAAGTCACCTTCAATTCAGTAAAAGCATTAAACGGAATACAAGCGACAATAACCTGCATTGGAACAAAGGACAAGGTGCTAATCGGGCAGTTTGAATATATTGAATACCAGAATCAGATTTTATTTTTGGGTACTCCGGCTTTCGCAACCTCAACGGGAAAGCAACTGCAAGGTACTGATGGAGTCGACATTGACCAGATAAACGGGCTGATAGGTGCCGTTGATAAGGGGCAAATAAACAAGGAATCGGTTGCTGAAATCAAAGGGGTACTTGATACCTTAGGTCAGGGAGATAACGTTATAAAATACACGCCGCACCTTTGGAAGTTTGCACTTAATTCCAATGGAGACGGTATTTGGCGGTATGATTTTAAGGGTGAAAGTGAGCTGCATTTTACCCGCGATAAGATCACCCTTGAATCTCTGAAGAAAAGCGATTTTGATTACAATGGTTGGCTTGGCCACATACATCCTGAAGATGCAGACAAGGTAAATACTGCATTTGTTGCATACATAAATAAGGAGTCTGAACAGTTTATGGTAGAGCACAGACTGCTGGATGCTAGCGGGCAGTACAAATATTTTATAACCAGAGGCATTATTGTAGAAAGAGACGAGAATGGTAAGCCTAGCCTTCTTATAGGCACTGTAACTGATATTGATCAGCAAAAAAAACTGGAATTTCGGTTGAAGGAAACAGCTAACCGTTTGTTTTTCCTGATCAAGAATTTAGATTCGGGTGTAGTACTGGAAGGGAAGGATCAAAAAATAATTTTTGTAAATGATCAGTTCTGCAGATTTCTCGATATCAAAGAAACACCTGAGCAACTGGTTGGCATTAATTATAGCATTCTCACCAGGCAAAGCAGAAATTTGTTCAAGAATCCCGATGTTGAAGTTGCCAGGATTTACCAGATATTGGAACAAAAGCAAGTAGCTATTAATGAAGTTATAGAACTTGCAGACGGCAGGTATTTTAGAAGGGATTACGTACCGATATACCTTGACGGGAAGTTTGAGGGGCAGTTGTGGCAATACGTCGACATCACAGAACAGGTAGTTGCCAAGCAGAAACTTGAAGAGCAAAAGGTGTTTTACGAAAATGTTCTAAACAACATTCCTGCCGATATCGTAACGTTCAGTCCTAATCACGAGTACTTGTTTATCAATCCCACTTCTATCAAGAACACCCAACTGAGGGAATGGATGATAGGCAAGCGGGATGAAGACTTTTGTATCTATCGCAATAAACCATTGAGTTTGGCGAGGGATCGGCGGGCGCTTTTTAATAAAGTACTCGCATCTAAAAAGCTGCACTCGTGGGAGGAGAAAATAGAAACACCAAGCGGCACTACAGAGTACCATTTGAGAAATCTGTATCCCGTATTGAATGAAAAGAAAGAAGTAACACAAGTTATCGGGTTCGGGTTGGATATAACCGACACGAAGAAGATAGAAGAGCAGTTGGAACTGAACGAAAAGAGATTCAGGGATCTCTTTAATTATAGTCAGGCTTTCATTTGTACGCACGATCTGGATGGTAAGATCATTACCATAAACCCGGCTATGTGTGAATTGCTCGGTTACAAAGTTGAAGATCTTATCGGGAAGATGCTCATCGATTTTATCCCTAAAGAAGACATAAAGAAGTTTTATACAGATTACCTTGATAAAGTATTTACCAACGGCAGTGCCAACGGAGTATTTAGAGTGATTTCTAAAACCCAGAAGGAATCATTTTTGCTGTACAAGAACTTCAAGGTTGAGGAGGAGGGCTCTGAAGGGTACATCATTGGCTTTTCTCAGGATATCACAGAGCGTGTGCATACCGAGGAAGAACTGCTCGCTGCAAAGAAAATTACCGAAGAGGCGCATAAGGCGAAGGAGCTGTTCCTGGCAAATATGAGTCATGAGATCAGAACTCCGATGACAGGAATAATGGGAATTGCGAACCTGTTGTCGAAAACAGAACTTGATGACCAGCAAAGGAAGTTTACGAAGCTGATCTCAGAATCGGCAAACAACCTGCTAACTATCGTAAATGATGTGTTGGACATTGAGAAAATAGCTGCAGGAAAAATAGAACTGGAATTAATACCATTTAAGCTGGAGGATAAGGTCTTTACGACCTTACAGTCATTCCAGTTCAAAGCGGAGGACAAGAACATTAATCTATTGTTGAATAGCTCTCTGCCCGATGAACTGGTGGTGCAGGGTGATCCGTACAGGCTGAGTCAGATACTCAATAACCTATTGAGTAATGCATTGAAATTCACAAATGATGGTGAGATATCTGTGTCGATGGATTTTGTGAAACAAGGTAATGAGCGTATTCTGATAGAGTTTCAGGTAGCAGATACAGGCATAGGCATTAAGGCAGATAAACTCAACGACATTTTCAATCCCTATGTGCAGGCAACAGTCGACACCACGCGGAAGTTTGGAGGTACCGGTCTGGGGCTTGCAATATGTAAGAACCTGATAGAAATGCTGGGCGGTCATATTTCTGTGACTAGTAAACTCAACGAAGGTTCGGTGTTTACATTCCAGATACCATACGCAATAGGCGATGTATCGATGCTGCCGGATATCAGCAAAGAAGACCTGAATTTCAAAGATCTTGAGTCTATAAAAATACTGGTGGCGGAAGATGTGGAACTGAATCAGTTCCTGATCAAACACATACTTGAATCATGGGGCTGTGAGGTAATGGTTGTATCAAACGGTAAGGAAGCTGTAGATGTGGTAAGGAAGCATCATTTCGACCTGATACTTATGGATATTCAGATGCCTGAAATGGATGGGATCACCGCCACAAAAATGATCAGGTCTCTTAACATTATGGAGAAGTCTATCGTAGACAAATCCATAATAACTAAGAAAATTAAGACTTTGAATGCCAGCGACAAATCGGTGATTCCAATTATAGCACTTACTGCAAATGCACTTAAAGGCGATGGGCAGAAGTACCTTAATATTGGTATGAATGGCTATTTATCTAAACCGTATACCGAGGAGAAGCTTTTCCAGGTGATCAATGAAATAGTGAAAAGCAATGATAAACTCAGGGATAAATTGCTGCCCCGAAACCAGTTCGCTATTGAAAAGGTAGTGATCCCACCTGAGAATCTCTATGACTTTTCCATGATAGAAAGTATTGCCAAGGATGATACATTGTTTATCTCCAACATTATCGGCATTTTTATTGAAACGATGCCGGTGAACATAGATGCGCTATTAAGGGCAGGGCAGGATAGGAATTATGAAGAAATTGCCCGTGTTGCTCATAAAATGAAATCAAGTATCGATCTATTGGGAATTAACTCTCTTAAATACACTATAAGGAAGCTTGAGAATATTGTGGTTGGCGATACCGAATACCTCGATCATATAGCTACTGTAAGTGAAATAATTTACGAAGTGATAGGACAGTTGAAGTTGCTGGTCTGATTTTCAGGCTAACGGCTTATATGTATTTCGGGATTTTCCGGAGGGGTATCTGGCTGCATGAATTAAACAAACGTAACTTTTTTATTTTTTAAATTTGCCTGATCAATCTATACTATGTCTGTTTCAGGGATTCCGGTACTCAACTACCACGCAATTGACAACAACGAAGCGAATCTGAGTTCCCGGAATGTATCGGTATCTCTAGCTTCGTTCAAAGAACATGCTGCCTGGCTGCATCAGCAGGGGTATTCATCTGTTGGGAAGGATGAGTTGCGCGACATTGTACTTAACGGCAAGAAACCGAACGGCAAGAGGGTCTTGTTTACCTTTGATGACGGTTATTATTCTCTCTACAAATACGCAATGGAGATTCTTGGTCAGTATGGGTTTACGGCAACTTTGTTTTTATCTACGTCTTTTATCGGTAAGCCCTACGAACAGAAAGATTTTGATTTTGTAAGCCACGATCGCCAGCTGACCTGGGAGGAAATAAAAGTACTTGTTGCTAATGGATGGTCTATTCAGTCTCATGGCTACAACCATTTCAGGCTCAATAGCCTCAGCCATGAGGATCTGGTAAGAGAAGTCGTATTGAGCAAGCAGATCATTGAGCAGAACCTTGGTACGGTTGTGGATGAGTTTGCATTTCCGTATGGTATATATACCAACAATGTGATACAGGAACTTAAAAAAGCCGGCTACAAAATGGCCTATTCGGTTCATTCAGGGTTGTTGCAGTCAGGCGGAAGAAGATACCGATTGCCCAGGATCGAGATAAACAACATGGATACCATGGATACTTTTATAACCAAAGTAACTACAGGTTATATATCGCCCTCAAACGAAAGAAGGTCGAAAATAAGGGATATCATTTATGCACATCCTGCGGTAAAGGACATGATCGAAAAATGGACGCCAATGTTTGGTTTTGGTAATCATTAGTAGTCGCCGTGCAATACAATTTTGGCAATTTTGTTGCCTTGTTTCAAAAGGGTGTAATATCTTCAATGACACGAAAAATCAAACGATCAGCTGTTAATTTGCCGTCTGCGTGTTTCCCGGATCGGGGCTATAAGAGATCTTTTTTTACCCTGATACTATTATTCATTTGTCTGAGTAGTTGCTCGCAAAGCGATCACCATAATTTCAATAAGCCAGGCAAGATTCCTATTGATGGCAGGCGCTGGTATATTCTGAACAATGCTTCGTCCGGATTTGAACAGCTTTTCAACGGAAAACAATTTGAACACATTAATACGGGCTACGGCACCGTGCTGGATAATTTTGATGCATACTATCGGCTGGAGGATGGTGAGCAAATGACCATAGACAGTATGATGATGTTTGACTGGGAAGGAACTAACCCGGATCACCCAATGACATTGTACGCAGTGACGGCAGACTGGAAGCGTATACCGATAGCGGTTTTCACCGGTGCCAGATACAATGCCTGGAACGGACCTGATCCCGCAAAGCCGGATGTTTATGTCTTGAAGAATCCTATTTCTGATATCAGGTATCTGGTTATCAACAGCTGGGGCGACCTGCCCGGTGAGATTGAATTGTATGGATCGTATAAGAAACCTGCACCCGTTCCGCCGGTTGCGAAGAACTATTACCCGCTCAGTAACTACTTTGGCGTAAATGCCTTTGAATGGGATTTTGAGGCGCCGGAAGATCCTGCAAAACTTAATGAAAAAAGATTGTCTGCGATAGGGAATTTTACGGGTATCCGTCATTATCTGGATTGGGAAAAGATAGAGGCTAAAGAAGGAGTTTACACATTCGCACCTGCCTCCACCGGCGGATGGAACTATGATACCATGTATCAATGGTGTTATGATCAGCACATTGAATTGCTAGCATGCGTAAAGGCTTGCCCGCAATGGTTGATGGATTCATATCCCGCCGACCAAAGAGATAACGAGAATATTCCTATGCGGTATGGCCGCGATCCAAAGGAGCCGGCATCGTATCTGGAGCAGGCGAAAATGGGTTTTCAGTTTGCCGCCAGATATGGAAGAAACAGAAACGTCGACAGGCAATTGATTACCGTTGATAAGGATAATATTCCCAGATCAGGCTTGGGCACTGTCAGATACATTGAGTGTGACAATGAAAGGGATAAGTGGTGGAAGGGCAGAAAGGGATACCAGACCGGGAGAGAGTATGCAGCCAACCTGTCTGCATTTTATGATGGCAACAAACAGAAATTAGGTAAGGGTGCAGGCGTGAAAAATGCAGATTCAACTATGCGGGTTGTGATGGGCGGCTTGGCTACACCGAGCACTGATTATTTGCAGGGTATGATTGATTGGTGCAGGGAGTTCAGGGGGTACAAGCCCAATGGTGATATAGATCTACCCTGGGATGTGATCAACTACCATTACTACTGTAACGATGCTGATTATGACAACTCTAAAAAGCAGACCAGCGGAGTTGCTCCTGAAATGACCCGGGCTTCTGTAATTGCTGGGCAGTTTACACAGCTCGCACATCAACAAGCGCATGGTATGCCGGTTTGGGTTACTGAGGCAGGGTATGATGTGAACAATGAGAGCCCGCAAAAAGCCCCTAAAATAAATGGGCGCAGTGCTTTGGAGGTGCAGGCAGATTGGCTGTTGCGTACCAGCTTGCTCTATTCGCGCTTAGGAATTCAGAGAGTGTTTTACTACGAACTGATTGATGATAATCCAAAGCTGGGTTCGCAGTATTCTACCAGTGGTTTGATCAATACAGACCGGTCTGCGCGACCGGTCGCTGATTACTTCAGGCAGGTAAATACGATGTTTGGAGGATATTCTTTTGTACGCACGATTTCTAATAACCCAATCGTAGATGAATACCGCTCAGGCGGGCAAACTATGTATATGCTGGTAGTGCCCGGTAAGGGAGGGGTAGTTAAATATACTCTTGATCTGGGAAGCGACCCTGCTGCCGTAGTGTACGGACCAAAATACGGGAGTGTGCAAATGGATACTGAAAAACGGACAGCTATTAGCGGTAAAATAGAATTGGAGGTGTCTGGTTCACCATTATTCGTAGTTCCATCTTCAGTCAGGTAAATGGATGCGTTGTTTGCAAAAGATTAATTCGTTTTAACGAAAATAGACGCTTTAGAAATGCCCGGCAGTTATACGCAGGTCGGATTACCACCAATGAACACAGATGGTAAAATAGATTTCGCATAATTATTATATTAAAATTGATTTCTCGGCGCGAGGTTGGTCACGAACTGGATAGGAGATAAATTTCGCACCCGAAAGACATAGAACCCCTTTCCCTTACCTTTGCATCTTATTTTGCCAAGATGAAATACTTCCGCGCGTACCCTTGGGTAATGCAACTAACTATGTTTTTTACAATGATCATTACCATGTTGGGTTTTGGATCGTTTATGGTGCTTACATTTCTGCCCAAAATTACGCCATATACTGCACTTCAGATCGAGTCGCTCACAGAGCATAGTCCGGTCGGACTCATCAATACGGCAATCATTGTGCAGGGCGTTTTGAGTGTGTTTATCTTTTTAGTACCTGCGTGGCTGTTTTCATATCTGGCTACTCCGCGCCCTGCAGAGTATATTGGATTGCGGGCACCTGGGAAAAAGATACAACTGCTGCTCGCTGTAACAATGATGCTGGGTGCTATGCCTGTGTTGCAGCTCATTGAAGGTCTCATAAGTCAGATCAACTTTGGCGCTAATATCAAGGCAAAGCAGGCAGCCGGTGAAAGTATGATGAACGCTTTTCTGAGCCTGCCAACTTTTGGGGCATTTATACGCACGTTCATCATCATAGCAATAGTGCCGGCGATAGGTGAGGAGTTTTTTTTCAGAGGTGTGTTGCTAAGGTTTGCCAAAAAGCCCAGCCGCAGCATGGTGGGGCCTGTAGTGTTTACGGCGATCGTCTTTAGTTTAACCCACGCAAATATTTACGGGTACTTGTCTATTTTCATCGCCGGTGTGGTACTGGCAATGATTTATTATTTTACGGGATCACTGTGGTGCAGTATCCTTGCCCATATGTTTTTTAACGGGTCGCAGGTGGTGATGTCGTATATGGCTACGAATAACGCAACAGTAAAAGCATTCCTGTCAAATACCTCGGTGCCATTTTGGTATGTGGCTGCCGGTCTGGCTGTTTTTGTGGGGTCTTATTATATGATGTTGAAGTATAAGACACCGCTTCCCGACGACTGGACAAATGATTACACACCTGAAGAACTATCAGCTGAAAGTAAATAACTTAACAATTGATTTCTGATTATGGCACTAAATGTCCCTGTATTTTTCACGAGGCTGGCTAGTTCGGTGGTGTTTGTTGCCGTTATGCTCACTGGCCTGCTTTGGAACGAATGGTCGTTCCTGGCTTTGGTAACACTTATAAACCTGTTGTGTATCAGAGAATACACACGGCTGATGAAGAATATTTATAAGGATACCAGATTTCCAGTCTGGTTGACTGTTGCTTTTGCATTGCTTGGTCTGGCTCTGTTGCTGTACGCTTCGTCGCTTTGGGCCATCGGCAGTGCGGGTGAAGGCAAACCGGGTCTTTTTTATGTTTACATAGTTATGTATGCGCACATGACTTATACTATTTTCCTATTGCCTTTCGTGCCGTTGCTACTTCTGTTGGCGGGAATGATGGGCAAGCCACCATTTAACCGCAGTGTGTATCGTGGCATGGCGGGGTTGTTATACATTACGGTGCCGATGTTTTTCCTGTTTTGCATGTATAAGACCAACAGCTACATCCCGCTGGTGCTTTTGTGCCTCATTTGGTCTAACGACACTATGGCCTATTTATATGGATCGTTCTTTGGCAAAACACCGCTTTCACCCATCTCACCTAAGAAAACCTGGGAAGGTACCATTGGTGGTGCAGTGATAACAGTGGTAGCGGCTGCGGTTGCAGGTTATTTTATTCCCGGGTTTCATATCGTCGACTGGGTAGCACTTGCACTATGCGCCACCATCGCCGGCACTTTCGGCGATCTGCTGGAATCGAAACTGAAGCGCATGGCCGACGTTAAAGATTCAGGCATGATGATGCCCGGTCACGGCGGTGCACTCGACAGGTTTGATTCGCTGCTGGTAGCAACACCGTTTGCGTTCATCTACGTAGTTTATTTTATGCATGGGCTGTAACGTCAGTTATAAATTCTAACTTTACCCCGAAATTTTACTCACATGACAATTCATCGCGAAGGATATAAATATATTATAATCGCCACCGTTTTGTGGCTGGGACTGGCGTGGACTGCCAATCATTTTATACCTACTGCTTACTTCTGGATCACGGCATCGGTAACCTTCATTTTGTTTCTGCTCTGGTTTTGGATCGTAATATTTTTCCGTATCCCCAACAGAAATTTTGTTCATGGCGAGGATAAGATAATTTGCCCTGCTGATGGGAAAGTTGTCGTAATAGAAGAAACTTACGAGCCGGAATATTTCAAGGATACCCGCCTTCAGATTTCTGTATTTATGTCGCCGATTAATGTGCACGTGAACAGAAACCCGGTAAGCGGAGTGATCAAGTACATGAAATACCACAAGGGTAAATACCTGGTAGCATGGCACCCAAAGTCGTCAACCGAAAATGAGCGTACCACACTGGTAATTGGCAACGACAGGGGAGACTTACTATTGCGCCAGATTGCAGGGGCACTTGCCAGGCGTATTTGCTTTTACGTAGAAGAAAACGACATCGTAAAGCAGAATGGCGAATTTGGCTTTATCAGATTCGGTTCCAGGGTAGATATTTTCCTGCCAGTCGGTACCAAAGTGAATGTGAGTATTGGCGATGTGGTAAAGGGAGGCGTCACAGTACTGGCTCATTATGCCTGAAAAACTTAAAAACAGATTGTCGGGTATTTGAACTGGCAATTAAGGTTCCAAATGTTAAAAGGGTAAAAAGCTTTGCACGGCAGAACAATCTAAAAAGATGACTGGAAATTGTGTCTGATACATCTAAGAATAAAAAAAACTAAAGTATCAGGGTTGCTCACATTTTAACATTGACATTAGAGTAATTCAGTTGCGTTTGAAGATTATTCCTTATCTTTGTATTCTAAAATCAATAAAAATGAAAAAGCTCACGTTATTATTTGTTGCGGTTGCATTGTTAGCTGGAGGTGCAATGGCAAAAGAAAAAGCTTGCTGCAAGAAAAAAAGCGAGCATTGCACTAAAGAAGCTGGATGCTGCAAAGACAAGAAAAACGGCAAACACGAATGCAGCAAAGACAGCAAAGAAAGCAAAGAAACAAAACAAGAAGCTCCTAAAAAAGATTCTTAAGCAATACGGTTATTGCAATAAAAGAACCCCGGTTTCCGGGGTTTTTTTATGCGCGTTTTTTCTGTGTCTCTTTGTTCACCCGAAAGGGGTGATTTGTGATTTCATAACACAAAAAGAATGTGTTCAGTTGTCGGGCAATCATTTTATCGGCTAATTTCACAGTAGTATATGGATTTGCAGGGGACGAAACGGATGTATGTAAGCAGCAGAATGATTTTTTTGCTACTGCTAATACCGTTGTGTCAAAAATTACATGCACAGCGATATCCATTTCACAATCTGAATGTGGATGATGGTTTGATCCAGTCGCAGGCTACCTGTATAACACAGGATAAGACGGGCAATTTATGGATCGGAACTCTGGGCGGCCTTTCCAGATTTGACGGTACCAATTTTACAGGCTACACGATCAGAAACGGATTACCGAACAATTCTGTTTGGTCGGTTGCGGCAGATGAACTGGGCAATATCTGGGTAGGAACTAACACCAGCATTTCTGTTTTCAATGGTAAATCGTTTACGCATTTTAACCGGCAGCAGTCTCAATATACCAAATACCTGCGCGATTACCTGCAGCAGATTCAGGTTTGCGGCGAAACCACATGGTGGCGTGTAGCAGGCGATATCTATTTTATCACAAAGGGCAAGATAAAGTACTTTGTTACGCCGGGCAGTCAGGGCTATGTAACAGCCATGCGTAAAGAGAAAGGCAGTATTTGGATTGCAAAAGAAAAGGTCATTTATCATATAGCTGGTTCCAGAACAGACTCTTTTGTTTGTGGAACGGAGGTTGAGAATGAGAATCTCAAAGTGTACCATCTGTACAGATCAAATGAGCGGGTGCTTTGGGTGGGCACCAATAAAGGCTTGTTCAGGATCAACGACGGAAAGACGATTATGAAGGTGCCCATTGGAGATTCGCTTGCAGTGCAGCCTGCAATCTCATGTATTGTTCAGGATCGTTCAGGCACCCTTTGGATGAGCACTAACAAGGGTGTCATAAAGATGTCGGGCAGCGCGTTTCAATATTACAATAAGCGCAACGGTCTTAGTGACAATAATTTCTTCCATTTATTTGCCGATATCGAAGGCAATGTCTGGATGGCTTCAGACGGTCAGGGAGTTTTTAGGTATTCGGGTACACAGTTTACCAGCCTGGACGAAACCATGGGATTGCCGAGTGCCCAGATCATGGGGATTGCAAGCAATCTGCGTGATTCCTTATTTCTTGGTACTTACGATGCCGGATTGTTCGTATTCAAGGAAGGAAAAGTAAGTGCGCTTCCGTTCCCTTCCAGCCCTGTGCCTGCAATCACTTCCCTATGCTACACTCGTAAATCAAAACTCTGGATAGGTACCCGTGGCAGTGGTTTGTGGTCATATGAACATGGCATCTTCCGGCAATACGCTGCACCTGAACGGGGCTTTCCTTCAAACTTTGTAAACAGTCTTTACGAAGACGCAATGGGCAGGTTGTGGATCGGTTTCGCAAATGGTGCTTTACTGCTGGAGCACGACAGTTTTAAAACCTTGTCTGTAGAGAATGCCAGGGTATATTCATTCCTTACCATTGGCAAAGACAGCACGCTTTTATGCACTGAAGGTGGTCTTCAATTGTATTCGGGTGGAACATTGTCGGACTTTAAAACGCGGACGAAAGTTGATAGTTTCAGCATACAATGCTTTACATTGCTGAACAGAAACCTTTGGATGGGTAGCCCCGACAACGGTGTTATTTGTTACAATCTGGATAGCCGTAAGACAATAGTGATCAATAAGAATAACGGACTCCGATCTGATTTTATTTACAATATCGTTGCAGATGATGAAGGGAATATCTGGGTGGGCACGGGATTTGGTATCAATAAAATAACTCTTATCGGCAACAGTGAGCCAAAGATAACACTGTACGGCAAGGCACCGGGAATAACCGGAATGGAGAGCAACATAAACGCTGTATTGAAATTGCCTGATAGCAGCATCTGGTTTGGTACCACCAATGGCGCAATGCATTATCAGCCGCGCTCTGCCCGTGTTTTATCCGAACCGGTAAACATTGTGTTACAATCATTAAAGCTGACCGGCGAAACCGCAATCGACAAAAGTTATTTCGACAGCATGGATGTATGGTACGGAATTCCCTACCATCTGCTGCTGCCACCTAAGAAAAATAGCCTCACGTTTGTGTTTCAGGCAGTAACTATGAGTGGCATGCAAGTAATGTACAGATACAGGATGGAGGGTCTGGATGTTTCCTGGTCAGACTGGTCGGCCACTAATTCTGTAAGTTATTCGGCATTGCCGCCGGGTAAGTATGTTTTTATCGTTCAGTGCCTGTGCAATGGTACAGTATCCGAAAAGGAATTAAAATACTCTTTTGAAATTATTACACCTTTCCAAAAGGCAAAGTGGTTCCGGTATACGGTACTTGGCGCATGTATTTTGTTGGGTATAGGTCTGCAATATATGTTCAATAGCCGCAAGCAGCGCAGGCTAAGGTTGCTGGCGAAGCTCCGTTCAGAGGAACAGGCGAAGGTGAGGCTGCGCACCGCAGAGGATTTTCACGATGAGATTGGCAATAAGCTTACAAGGATAAATGTACTGGCAAGTGTGCTGAGAAATAAGATCACGCTTAATGCAGAGTCCCAAAGAATTCTTGATCAGATAGAAGACAATACCTCGCAGTTATACGGCGGCACTAGAGATATACTTTGGTCGCTAAAGCCGTCGAACGACAATCTGTATGAGATATTGCATCGCATCAAGGAGTTTGGCGACGAACTTTTTATGGATACCGATGTGCAGTTCAGTTTTTCCGGTACGGATGAGAAGTGGAGAAAATACAAGTTGCCCATGGATATGAGCCGCAACCTGATCATGATCTTTAAGGAGGCACTAAACAACTGCCTAAAATATGCCGAAGCAAAGAATGTATCCCTGAATGTAAATATCAGGAACAAGAACGTGCTGCAATTGGTGCTCACCGATGATGGAAAGGGCTTTGATGTACAGTCGGTGAAAAAGGGGAATGGTCTGAACAATATGCAGATCAGGGCGGAGCGGCTGAAAGGGAAAATATATGTTGACTCCCGCCCACAAAAGGGTACGATCATCAGCCTTACGTTTAAAGTGCCTCAGGAAGGGAATTGAGTTTATTAAAATACCGCTAAATAGGTGATACCGGAAAGTCTAATAATGAAGATATTTGTATAAATTATTTGTTATGAAACGGGATCTTGATATCAGTGTTGTAATTATTGAGGATGATGAAACCATCAGGGAAGGGTATGCATTTTTGATTGGCAATACCAGTGGGTATAAGATTGCTGGTACTTATCCGTCCGTAGAGGAAACGTTGAAAAAGATTGAAGGAGACGATCCGGATGTGATCTTACTTGATGTGGAGTTGCCGGGTATATCCGGTGTAGAATCTTTGCCAAAACTGAAGAAGCTATTACCTGAAACCCATATCCTCATTCTCACTGTTTATGAACAAGAGGCGTTGATTTTCAAAGCGCTTGGCAATGGTGCTGCTGGTTACCTCACCAAAAATACACCACCCGAAAGGATCATAGCTGCTATTCACGAAGTGATGGACGGTGGCGGACCCATGAGTGCTAATATAGCCCGCATGGTTATTTCTTCTTTCAAACGAAATGAGTCATCGCCACTTACACGCCGCGAAACAGAGATTTTGGAGCAGATAGCCACAGGCAAGAGCCGCAAACGCATTGCCGATGAATTATTCATTGACCTCGAGACCGTAAAATCGCACATCAAAAACATCTACCACAAGCTGGATGTTCATTCAAAAGCAGATGCGATAAAAACTGCTAAGGATAATAAGTTTATTTAGGCGAAAAATTTTCAGTCAGCAAATTAACAGATGGCATCCTCAGCTAGTCTGATGCCTGAATAATTGGGCGTACTTCCCATTGAGCGCCATTAGTTCCTCATGCGTTCCCTGTTCAGTTATCCGGCCATGATCAAGAATTATGATCTGGTCAAATGTCCATGATGTGAAAATTCGGTGTGTTATTACTAGCGTTGTTTTGTCTACAAGATAGTCTTTCAGATTGCCCAGTATATTTTTTTCAGTCTGGGTATCTACAGCCGAAAGACATTCATCCATCAGCAGTATGTTGCTGTTCTTTAGTAAGGCACGGGCCAGTATCATTCTCTGTTTTTGCCCACCCGAGAGTATAACGCCCCGTTCGCCAATAACTGTCTGGTATCCCTCGCTTAGTGCAGCTATATCTTTATCCAGGTCAGCCATTCTTGCCGCCTCCTTCACTTCTTGCTCCGTTGCCGTCTCATTCCCAAACCGGATATTGTTAAGTATAGTATCAGAGAACAGATACGCGTCCTGTGGTGCATATGCAATGCCAGACCGCAATGCCTGCAGATCAAGTTTGTTTATATCATGTCCGTCCAGTAGTATTTCACCAGTGTTGATATCATACATTCTCAGCAGCAAGTGGGCTAGTGTCGATTTGCCTGACCCTGTCTTGCCAATGATAGCTACTTTTTGCCCTGGCTTAATAGCAAGTGAGAATTGCTGAATGGCTGTGATACCCGTATGCGGATAGGTGAAGGTTACTTTGTTAAACGCTATGCTCCCCTCAGGCTGGTGAACTACAGCATTTGGTGGCGAAACAATATCGGGCTTGGTTTTCAGGAATTCATCGATCCTGTTTTGCGATGCACTGGCACGCTGTGTCATACTTACCACAACACCAATGCTTGATATCGGAAACATCAGCAAGTTAATGTAAATAACAAACTGAGCTATGTTGCCGGTAGATATCTGACCCTGGATTGCGAAGTAGCCACCTATAAGTATGGTGCACAAAACACTCAGCCCGATAAACAAGTTCATAGAAGGGAAATAGATCGCCTCGGTCAGCGACAGGTTAATGGTGCTTTTTCTATACTCTTCTGAGTTTTTCCTAAAATAACCGATCATATTCCGTTCCTGCACAAACGATTTAATGACCCTTATGCCCGAATACGATTCCTGAGCAGCTGTGGTTAGCAATGACAGCTTTGACTGTATAGCGCCACTCTTGGTGAACAATATTTTTTTCACAAGGTAAATTGATAAGGCTAGCAACGGCAATGGCGCAACCACACACAAGGTGAGCATCACATTCACCCTCAGCATATCCCATACGCAAAAGATCACCATAAACACCATTGAAGTAAAATACATGATGGATGGGCCTGTGTACATTCTAACTCTTGCCACGTCCTCAGATATCCGGTTCATCAGATCACCGGTAAAGTGTGTTTTGTAAAACTGAGTATTTAATTGCTGATACTGGTTGTAGATCTCATTTTTCTGATCGTACTCAATGTGGCGCGACATCACGATAATGGTCTGTCGCATCATGTACATAAAGAATCCTCTTAGCAATGCCAGTCCAAGTAGTGTTAGTCCGCCCCTGAATACCAACTTGAATACTGCAGGCTGGTCTTGTTTTGACGCAACCATTTTTACTACCTGGTCGAGAATCTCTTTTATTACGTTGCCGGGCATAACGGCAAACTTGCAGGAGATGGCCACAAAGATCAGCCCAAGGGTCAGCCTCCACTTGTATTTAATGAAATACTTGTTGAGTGAGGCTAGATTCTTCATAGGGTGCAAATGTCGGGCTAATTTTGTGATTCTGAATTTAAGAACTGTTGATTTTTTGGAATGGGTTACTTGTATGACGTAAATAGCGGATTGCGACTACCAGTAGGGAAATTGCCAAGTGAGAAGGCTAATCATGAAAAAATCAAAAAATGGATCAACGAAATGATGTGTTGGTTGTACTTTTGTTGAAATATTTTATCTAAGCATTTATGAAAGTAGCAGTTGTTGGTGCCACCGGGCTGGTGGGAAGCGCAATGTTGAGGATTCTCGAGGAAAGAAATTTTCCTTTAACAGAACTGATTCCCGTAGCATCAGAAAGGTCTGTGGGTCAGAAGGTGCTTTATAAGGGTAAGGAATACAGTGTGGTGTCTGCAGATACAGCTATAAGTATGAAGCCAGCATTGGCTTTGTTCTCGGCCGGAGGTAGTACATCGCTCGAACTTGCTCCTAAATTTGCCGCAGTCGGTTGCCGCGTCGTGGATAATTCGTCGGCATGGCGCATGGATAAAGACAAGAAACTGGTTGTGCCCGAAGTGAATGGACATGTGCTTACCAAGGATGACTATATTATTGCCAATCCCAATTGCTCTACCATACAAATGGTAATGGTGCTTCAGCCTATTCATCTTAAATACGGCATCAAACGTGTTGTGGTTAGTACTTACCAGTCTGTGAGCGGCACTGGTAAGAAGGCTGTAAAGGAACTGATGGACCAACGTGCTGGTTCTACTGAAAATATAGTTTACCCCCATCGCATAGACCTGAATTGCCTGCCGCATATAGATGTGTTTCAGGAGAATGGCTACACCAAAGAAGAAATGAAAATGTCGCTGGAGACCTGTAAGATTATGGGTGATGATCAGATAAAAGTGACAGCGACGACAGTACGTGTGCCCGTAGTTGGCGGACATAGCGAAAGCGTGAATATAGAAATGCACAACGATTTCCAAGAGTCTGATATAAGAGAACTCTTGTCCAATCAATCAGGAGTTGTAGTGGTCGATAATCCATCGATGAATGGCTATCCAATGCCTTTGGATGCAGAAGGTAAGGATGAAGTATTTGTCGGCCGTATTCGCAGGGATTTTTCCCAGCCAAATACCCTAAACTGCTGGATAGTTGCTGATAATCTGAGGAAAGGTGCCGCCACTAATGCCGTGCAGATCGCTAAGTATCTCCACAATCAGGGCTGGATCTGATTTGATAGACTAACCGGGAATAAAAAAAACTGGCGCGGAAACTATACGGGTAATTGCTGTTTCAGGCAGGCATTTTACTTTTGCCCTTTCATTTTCTTTGCCACTGCTTCAAGCCCTTCGTAAAAATCTGCTCCATACTTGCGGATAAGTGCTTCTTTCAGGAATACATAAACAGGTACTTTCAATTGTTTTCCCTGCTTGCACGCCGGTTTACAGAGGGTAGGACGGGGTTCATAATTTACTGCCTCATATCCGGGGTGCGAAATGATCCTGATCGGAAACAAATGGCATGAAATAGGCTTTCTGAATTTTACTTTGCCCTCCTTCCAGGCTTTTTCAATTCCACATTTTACTATACCCAGTTCATCAGTATAGCCATATACGCATATACCACCGTTAACGGTCGGTGTTACCAGTCCATACTCGTCATCGGTCACGTGAGTGCCTTGGCGTTCTATTTCAGCTATATATTCCGGATGCAAGTAAGGTTTGATCTTTGGGTAGATACGGGCTATTGTCTTTGCCTCATCTTCGGTGATTGGAGCGCCACAGTCGCCATCTACACAGCAACCGCCTTTGCATTTGTTCAGATCGCAAACAAATTGCTCTTCTATAACTTCATCGCTCAGCAGTACGTTATTAATTGCTATCATTTTCCGGAATTAAAACTGGTTTCCTTTTGTGCAAAAATATAAAATTAGATCCGGGATTTAACGATCTGGTATTGGGATACTACATGTTGATGTAGTTCATCAGCAGGTTGTACTTTTCAGACATGTCATCATCATGCTTCTTCTCGCCAAAAACCTCGGTTACATGGTATTTATGCCGTTCAAAAGAAGATACCACAGCATCTAACGAAGATCGGTTTACTTTAATAGTCACTTCAAGCATACCGCGTTCATTTGGATGAACCTGCAGATTCATGATCGTTACGTCTTCATTTTCGCAAATGCGGGCTATTTCCGGTAGCGTATAGTTTCTTGGTAAAATTTCAAGCACTATTATGCCCCCTGGCTCACTGATGCCACTATTTTCGCTGATGTACTTTAGAAAAGTATCTTTGCTTACAGAACCAATATATTTCTGCTCATTGTCTACAACCGGCAAAACGGATATGTTCATCTCATTAGCAAGCCTTATAGCTTCAAAAGGATGTGCCGAAGCAATGATTGCAGGTTTGAAATTTTGGAAATGCCCTGCAGCTAATGTGTCGTTGTGGTTCTCCAGTTCCAATAAGTCGCTTTCCTGTATCAGTCCCAGATAATTATCATCTGCTACCAGTGGCAATTCAGTCAGATGGTGCTCTTCCATGATCCTGAGTGCTGTATCTCCGGTATCTTCAGGCTTTAGGGTAGGGATGGGTGCTATTAGCTGGTTTACGTTCATGTTGGGCTACTGTGTACTAACTATAGTGCAAAACGCATACCAAATTTGATTTAGTATACATACTCTGCTTAAATTCTATTTTATTTAGGCTTTGTGTTTTCCAAGGAACGATGAAAGAATGACATTGAACTCACTCGGTACTTCCATCATCGGCGCATGACCGCATTTGTCTATCCAGTGAAGTTCTGAGGTAGGGAGTAATTTATGAAATTCCTCCGCAACCATTGGTGGTGTAATAGTATCGTTCTTACCCCAGATCAGGCATACGGGTATCTTGATCTCTGTCAGTTCATCTCCCAGGTTGTGCTTGATAGCTGAGCGCGCCAGTGCAATGATCTTGAGTGCTTTCAGCCGGTTATTGATGATGCTGAATACTTCATCCACCAGTTCCTTGGTAGCTACCTTAGGATCATAAAAAGTAAGTTCCGTCTTCTTCTGCACATAGTTGTAGTCACCGCGCTTAGGATAGGTCTCTCCCATTCCGTTCTCAAAAAGCCCCGAACTTCCGGTAAGTGTTATAGACCTCACCTTATCCTGATTTTTCAAAACGTATACAAGCCCGATATGACCACCTAATGAATTACCCAGCAGATGGAAATTGGTTAGCTTCTGATGCTCAATAAACTTTGTTACATGCTTCGATAGCCCTGAAACGCTTGTTTCCAGCAACGAGAGGTCATAAAGCGGCAATAGTGGAATGATCACCTTGTAGGAATTCTTGAAATAGTCTACCAGATCCTTAAAGTTGCTCAGTGCACCAAAAAGACCGTGTAACAATATCAGAGTTTCGCCGGTTCCCTCCTCTACATATTTAAATTTACCAGATTGTTTTATTTCGTAGTCCATTAACGCTCTTGTAGTAATTCTGCTAAAATACTACTGTTTGGTTTAAAAATGCAAACATACACCCCTTATGTCCATAGAATTTTACCTTTTTATTATGTTTACGCAGTTATTCCCCTTGAAAAAGAACTTCTTATTTAAGGTAACTTTGTTCGTTATAGAAGATTTATGCTGCAGTACTATTGCTCATCCCTTACGGAATATCAGCGGCTCCGCACCCGCGAAGTGAAAATCGGTAACCTTTCTGTTGGTTATGGTCACCCGTTGTGTATTCAAACCATGACCACTACAAATACTATGGATACTGCCGCTACCGTAGCGCAGACCATACGTTGTATTGAGGCAGGTGCCCAATTGGTCAGGATCACCGCACCAAGCAAAAATGAAGCTGAAAATCTGTTGCTGATAAAAAATGAAGTACGAGCCGCAGGATACGATACCCCTCTGGTTGCAGATATTCATTTTACCCCAAATGCCGCTGAGATCGCTGCACGAATTGTGGAAAAGGTGCGGATCAACCCGGGGAACTATATAGATAAAAAGAAGTTCGATTTCATTGAGTATACCGACGCTGAATACAACGAAGAAGTGGCTCGTATCAGAGAGCGGTTCACACCTTTATTACGTATCTGTAAGGAGTATGGCACTGCCATGCGCATTGGTACCAATCATGGTTCGCTGAGCGATAGGATCATGAGCAGGTACGGCGATACCCCTATAGGTATGGTAGAAAGTGCCATGGAATTTTTACGTATTGCACGGGATGAAAATTACCATCAGGTGATACTGAGTATGAAATCCAGCAATCCGTTGGTAATGGTGCAGGCATATAGATTGCTGGTGCAGAAAATGGACGAAGAATTCAATGAATGTTATCCGTTACATCTTGGTGTAACTGAGGCTGGCGATGGCGAGGATGGAAGAATAAAAAGTGCAATCGGCATAGGTACATTGCTTGAAGATGGCATCGGAGATACCATCAGGGTTTCGCTGACCGAAGATCCCGAGTTTGAAATTCCTGTTTGCAAAGATATTGTTGAAAGGTACAAGAGCCGCTCGGGTCACGGTCCTATTGCTGACTTTAGAAATACAAGAAAGAACAGTAACGGAATAATCGTACCTGTATTGCCATACAATCCTTTTCAATATAGCAGAAGGGAAACTAAGGTGGTGCAGAATATTGGTGCACACCAGGTGCCGGTTGTTGTGGCTGATTTATCAGATCCAGTCGCGCATGATACCACCTGCCTGGAGCACGTGGGCTATGCTTATAATCCTGATTCGGATAAATGGAGTATCAGTGATTCTGCCGCTGATTATGTATATACAGGCGCCGGAATATTTGATTTTGCGTTGCCGGGTACACTTCAGATAATTTGTGATCTTGCTGCCTGGAACAATACCACAGATAAGTCCAAGTACTTTCCATTAATGACCCAGGCAGAGTTCAATGAGTGCAATCTGTCGACAGATCAGAAGTGTTTTGTAACCGTCGACGCCAATGATTTGTTAAATGGTTTGTTTGATAAGTTACGCGCGTATTCTGGCACGGTTCTGGTAGTAAAAAGCACAAACAAACATTCCATGGCATCTGTTCGCAGATTGCTTACAGAATTAATTGACAACGACCTTAAGAACCCGGTTATTCTCTATTGCGAAAGCAAAGAAAAAACAGTCGATAAGCAGTTGATAGAATATGCAACTAATGTTGGTGGATTATTGCTCGATGGATTTGGTGACGGTGTATGGCTGAAAAACAATCCCGCTGAAATGGATAATGTAAAAATAAGCGGGCGCACATACCTTGAAGTAAAGAGCAATGCACAGTTTTTAAATAATACCGCCTTTTACACCCTTCAGGCTACCCGTACTCGTATCAGTAAAACGGAGTACATAAGTTGCCCAAGTTGCGGACGTACGCTGTTCGACCTGCAGGAAACCACTGGGAAGATAAGAGCGGCAACCAATCATCTTAAGGGTGTGAAAATTGCAATAATGGGTTGTATTGTGAATGGACCGGGTGAAATGGCTGATGCCGATTTTGGTTATGTAGGGAGCGGTCCGGGGAAAATTACTTTGTACAAAGGCAAGGATGTGATGAAAAAGAGTGTGCCGAGTGAAGTTGCCGTTGATGAATTGATAGGCTTATTAAAAGAGCATGGTGCTTGGGTTGAAGTAAAATAAAATAATATTTATTTGAAATGTGTGAGCGAACAGGTTGATTTTATACAAATGTGACTGCGTATTAATTTTTTATTTAATTTTGTTCGTTATTATTATTCTTTAGTGGATGGGAGAGATTATTGCCGGGCCGTTACTTAGCCAGATCAATACACCGGATGACCTTAAAAAGCTGGACAAAAGCCAGCTTAAACAGGTATGTGATGAATTGAGGCAGTTTATTATTGACTGTGTGAGCATACATGGTGGTCATTTTGGAGCCAGCCTGGGGGTTGTTGAGCTTACTGTAGCATTGCATTACGTCTACAAAACACCGTACGATCAGTTGGTTTGGGACGTAGGTCATCAGGCATACGGACATAAAATTCTCACCGGTCGTCGCAGCACGTTTCATACCAACCGTAAGTACGGTGGCTTAAGTGGCTTCCCTAAACGTAGCGAAAGTATTTACGACTCTTTTGGGGTAGGGCATTCTTCTACTTCCATATCAGCCGCGCTAGGTATGGCGGTTGCTTCCAAATACAAAGGAGAATTAGACAGGCGTCACATTGCCGTTATTGGCGATGGAGCCATGACAGCAGGTCTTCCGTTCGAGGCACTGAATCATGCGGGGGTAAGTGGCGCTAACGTGCTCATTATCCTCAACGATAATAACATGTCTATCGACCCCAACGTGGGCGCATTGAAAGAGTACCTGACCGACATTACAACTTCACATGCCTACAATAAGTTCCGCGACGATGTTTGGAATCTTTTAGGCAAGTTGCCTACCAAAGAATTTCAGAAACTGGCATCGAAAGTAGAAGCTGGTCTTAAAGGCGTCGTTTCTAAAAGCAGCAATTTATTTGAAGCCCTTAACCTGCGTTATTTTGGTCCTATAGACGGGCATAACATACTCAAGGTTACTGAGACACTGAAAGGTTTGCAGGATATTCCGGGGCCGAAATTATTGCACATTAAGACGGTAAAAGGAAAGGGGTACGATTTGGCCGAACAGGATCAAACCTTGTGGCACGCCCCTGGTACATT
This sequence comes from uncultured Bacteroidota bacterium, assembly GCA_903829015.1. Lineage (GTDB taxonomy): Bacteria > Bacteroidota > Bacteroidia > Chitinophagales > Chitinophagaceae > Nemorincola. Next base: position 1,273 of record CAIKOJ010000024.1, on the reverse strand, counting down.
TGATAAGATCACCGGTAAGATCAATAAGAAAATTTCAACCATTCCGGAACCACCAAAATATCAGGATGTTTTCGGACATACAATTGTAGAACTTGCTGAGAAGAATCCATTGATAATGGGCATTACTCCGGCTATGCCTTCTGGTTGCTCGCTCAAGTTTATGATGGATGCAATGCCAGACAGGGCTATTGATGTGGGTATTGCCGAGCAGCATGCCGTAACACTCAGTGCCGGTATGGCTACCCAGGGTTTGAAGGTGTTCTGCAATATTTATAGTTCATTTATGCAGCGTGCCTATGATATGGTGATACATGATGTTGCCATTCAGAAGTTACCTGTTGTTTTCTGCCTCGATAGGGCGGGCTTGGTTGGCGACGATGGTCCTACTCACCACGGTGCCTACGATATTCCATACATGCGGTGCATACCCAATATGGTTGTGAGCGCACCAATGAATGAGCAGGAACTGCGCAACCTGATGTACACTGCACAGTTACCTGAAACTGATGTGCCTTATGTTATCCGCTATCCACGCGGTCAGGGTGTAATGCCACAGTGGCGTACTCCTTTCGAAAAAATAGAAACAGGCACTGGTCGCAAAATATGCGACGGAAGGGAAGTCGCAATTCTTACGATTGGTCATCCCGGCAATTTTGCCGTATCGGCTTGTAAAATACTTGCAACAGAAGATCTGAATCCTGCCCACTACGATATGCGTTTCGTGAAGCCGCTCGATGAATTGATGCTGCACGAAATAGCTCAGAATTACAGTAAGATCATTACCGTTGAGGACGGTACTATAGTTGGCGGATTTGGTAGTGCAGTTCTCGAATTTATGTCGGCAAATAATTACACACCCGAACTAAAAATGCTGGGCATCCCCGATCGGATAGTGGAGCATGGTAAGCCGGAGGAATTACACAGGGAATGCGGTTACGATGCGCAAGGTATTGCCGAAGCTGTGAGGGAATTTGCAGTTGTTAAGGTCGCCACAGTACAGGTGCTATAAAACAAGTTAATTATCCAACAAGACAGTAAAACAAGCGCCTATTTCGGCGCTTGTTTCGTTATAGCTATTTCTTGCGCCTTTTCAGCAGTTATATTTTAGAAAATTATTCCCCTGCAATTCGAGCAGGTGCATTAATCTGCTGTTTTCTATTTAATTGCATTGCGCTAATATTTAATAGATTGGTGGTTTAAAACCAGCAGACTCAACATTATCGTCGCCCCAACGTATCATTAGTTACTATAGAGGTAATTGAATCTTTTTATC